>CAMBSS010000038.1 GCA_945870465.1 Bordetella parapertussis
TATCGGCGATCTGACCGGCGGCGTGCTGGGCAGCAATTACCGCGATGTTTTTGCGTTCCTCGTGCTGGTGGTGGTGCTGGTATTCCGGCCTTCGGGGCTGGTCGGCGAGACATCCGGCGAACGGGCGTAAGGCAGACGGCGATGAGCGACAGTACGATATCCGCCCCCAAGCGCGCACGGCCCGCGGCGTGGATTGGCTATGCCTTCATCGCTGTTGCGCTGCTCGTGCTGCCGTTCGCGGTAGACGCCACGCTGGGCCGCACATGGGTGCGCATCATCGATATCGCCTTGCTGTTCACGATGCTCGCTCTGGGCCTCAATATCGTGGTCGGCTACGCGGGACTGCTCGATCTCGGCTATGTCGCGTTTTTTGCAGTGGGTGCATATTGCTACGCGCTGCTCGCGTCTCCCCAGCACGATATTCACGCGTCCTTCCTGTTGCTGCTGCCGCTGGGGGCACTGGTCGCCGCGGTGTTTGGCGTGCTGCTCGGGGCGCCGACCTTAAAGCTGCGCGGCGACTACCTCGCCATCGTCACCCTCGGCTTCGGCGAAATCATCCGCATTTTCCTCAACAACCTCAACCGCCCTTTCAACATCACCAATGGCCCGCAGGGCATCACGCTGGTCGATCCGCTGCAGGCGGGCGGCTTGTCGCTCAGCAAAACCTATACGCTGGGCGGCATCACGTTCGCACCCGTGCACAGTTATTACTTCGTATTCCTGATCTGTGCGCTGCTGATCATGCTGGTGTCGGTGCGGCTCGAGGATTCGCGCATCGGCCGCGCGTGGATCGCCATTCGCGAAGACGAGACCGCCGCCCGCGCGATGGGCATCAATACGCGCAACATCAAGCTGCTGGCTTTCGCCATGGGCGCGACCTTCGGCGGCATTTCGGGCGGCCTCTTTTCCGCGTTCCAGGGCTTCATCAGCCCCGAGAGCTTTACCCTGCTCGATTCGATCATGATCCTGTGCATGGTGGTGCTGGGCGGCATGGGACACGTTCCCGGCGTCGTGCTCGGCGCCGTGCTGCTCACCGCCTTGCCCGAAGCGCTGCGCTACGTCGGCCCGCTGCAACAGGAATGGTTCGGCCGTGTGTTCATCGACCCGTCGGACCTGCGCATGCTGCTGTTCGGGCTGGCGCTCGTACTCATGATGCTGTTCCGCCCCGCCGGCCTGTGGCCGTCAAAAGTACGCAAGCGGGAGTTGTCAACATGAGCTACCTGGCGAGGGGCCCCGCGGGGGATCGACAGCAAAGCGAATGTTGCAGGACGCCGACCCGTGATGCCGAGGCTATCGCCTCGTTTTGCAGAGGTGTGAGCGTATGACCACGCTGCTTGAGGCAAAAAACATCGGCAAGCGCTTCGGCGGACTCGAAGCGCTGACGGACGTCGCCCTCACCATCGCGCACGGCGAAATCTACGGCCTGATCGGACCCAACGGCGCCGGCAAAACCACTTTTTTCAACGTGCTCACCGGTTTTTACAGCACCGACAGCGGCCAGTTCCTGTTTGATGGCGCGCCGCTGAACATCAACGCCACCCACGAAGTTGCAGCGGCGGGCATCGCGCGCACTTTTCAGAACATTCGCCTGTTCGGCAATATGACGGCGCTCGAAAACGTGATGGTCGGCCGCCACGTGCGCACCGCGACCGGCGTGCTCGGGGCGGTGTTCCGCACGGCCGGCGCGCGCGCGGAGGAACGCGCCATCCACGCGCGCGCTCACCAGCTGCTCGAGTACGTGGGCATCGCGGCGCACCAGCACGATCTCGCGCGCAACCTGTCATACGGCGATCAGCGCCGGCTCGAAATCGCGCGCGCGCTGGCGACCGAACCCAAACTGCTGGCGCTCGACGAGCCGGCTGCCGGCATGAACGCGACCGAGACGACGACGCTGAAGCTGCTGCTCGAACGCATCCGCGCCGATGGCACCACGATCCTTTTGATCGAGCACGACGTGAAACTGGTGATGGGATTGTGCGACCGCGTCGCCGTGCTCGACTACGGCAGGAAAATCGCAGAGGGCGTACCCGCTGCAGTGCAACGCGATCCCGCCGTCATCGAAGCCTATCTCGGCAGCGCAGTGGCGTGAGCGGCCAACCGGAAGAGAAGCTTGCGGCGATGCTCTCCGTCGAAGGGCTGAAGGTTGCCTATGGCGGCATCAATGCGGTTAAGGGCATAACATTTACGGTCAACGCCGGCGAAATGGTGACCCTGATCGGCGCCAATGGCGCCGGCAAAACGACCACGTTAAAGGCGTTGACCGGGCTGGTTCGCCCCACTGCGGGCCGCGTCCGTTACAATGGCGCTGATATCACAGCAATGCCGTCGCATCGCCTGCTGGCGCTCGGCATTGCGCTGGTGCCGGAAGGCCGCGGCGTGTTTCCGCGCCTGACCGTGGAAGAAAATATCGACATCGGCGCCTATTGCCGCAACGATAAGCCTGGAATAGATGCGGACCATGATTATGTCTTTACTCTGTTTCCGCGGCTCGCCGAGCGCCGCCGCCAGATCGCGGGTACGCTGTCAGGCGGCGAACAGCAAATGCTCGCAATCGGACGCGCCATCATGGGCCGGCCGCGTCTTTTGCTGCTCGATGAACCGAGCATGGGATTGGCGCCGCTGATGGTACAGAAAATATTCGCGACCATCCGTGAGATTGCCGCCACGGGTGTGACGACGCTGCTGGTCGAACAAAACGCGCGGCTGGCGCTCGAGATGTGCGACCGCGGCTACGTGATGGAAAGCGGAGAGATTACTTTGCAGGACCAGGCGCGGGCGCTGCTGGCCAATCCGCTGGTGCGGCGCGCCTACCTGGGCGAATAAGGACTGGCTATGAACAAGACCGAAGTCCTGCACACCCTGTTGTTGTGTATCGGCGCCACCGCGCTGGCGGGCGCGCTGGCGTTTTTGTACGACAAAACGCAGGCCGTCGATTTGCGCGAACAAAACGAGATCCTGGGCTTTTTGCGCGAGCTGAAAGAGGTCGACAATCGCTGGGACCACGACGTGCTGCGCGCGCGCGCCGAGCTGGCGACCGCCGATCTGCCCGCCACCAATCGCGGCGCCGCTGCCGCCAAAGCGCTGCAAAATCTGAGTGCGGCCGTCGCGCGCACGCAGAGCCCGGCCTTGAGCGCCGGACTGCCGGAACTCAGCGCCGCGATCAAGGAAAAAGCGGCTCTGGTCGAAAAATTCCGCGCTGAAAACGGCGCCGCCCAGGCGGCGCTGCGCGACATTGCCAAGAACGCGGCAGAACTCGGCACGCTGGCGGGCGGGCTGAAAGCGCGTCCGCCAGCGCTCGAGCCGGCGCTCAACACGCTGACGACGGCCGCGCCGCAATATTATTGGTTTGGCCAGGACAGCCAGCGCGCGGCTCTCGAAGCGGCGGCCGCGCCATTGCGCGCGCTGCCGGACGCCCTGCGCGACCCCGCGGTAAAGCTAGACAGCGCCGTGCAGGCCCTGCTCAAAGCCAAACCTGCCGGACAAGCGCTGTCCACCAAATTAGCGTTGCTGACATCCGGCCCGCGACTGGACAACCTGACCCTGTCATTCAACAGCGAAGTCGAAGCGACGCTGCAGGACAAGGAGCGCTACCGCGTTTACCTGATCGCCTACGCCGGCGCGCTGCTGATCCTCCTCGCCTATCTCGGCGGCAAGCTGAAAGCCTCCAACGTGGAACTCGAGAAACGCGTCGAAGAGCGCACGCGCGAGCTGTCGGCAGCCATGCAGCACCTGAAGGAATCCGAGTCGCAGTTGATCCAGTCCGAAAAAATGTCTTCCCTCGGCCAGATGGTGGCGGGGGTGGCACACGAAATCAACACGCCGCTCGCCTACGTCAAGAACAGTCTCGGCACGGTCGCCGACAAGCTGCCGGAGTTGAAAAGCGTGCTCGACAACTGCGAGAAATTGCTGGCTTTGCTGCAGGCCGGCAACGACGCCAGCGGGCTGTCGAAACAATTCGCGCTGGTCTCGCAGCAAATCGCGCAGCTCAAGCAGCAGGGCGTGGTGGACGAGCTGGCCGGCCTCGTCAAAGACGGCCTCTACGGCACCGGACAGATGGCCGAGATCGTCGGCAACCTGAAAGATTTCAGCCGGCTCGACCGCAGCAAGGTGACGAGCTTCAATTTGAATGAAGGCCTGCAGAGCACACTGCTGCTCGCCAAGCACCTGCTCAAAGCGGTGACCATCAACAAAAATCTGGGCGACGTCAAACCCATCGTGTGCTCGCCGTCGCAGATCAACCAGGTATTTCTGAACCTGATCACCAATGCCGCGCAGGCGATGGGAGAACGCCCGGGCACCATTACGCTGACCACCCGCGTCGAAGGCGACGGCGTCGCCGTCGACGTCGCGGACGACGGCAACGGCATCGCGCCCGAAGTGCTGCCGAAAATCTTCGATCCGTTTTTTTCGACCAAGGAAATCGGCAAGGGCACGGGACTCGGGCTGTCGATTTCGTACAAAATCGTGCAGCAGCACGGCGGCCGCATCAACGTCGAATCGAAAGTCGGCAGCGGCACCCGCTTCACGGTGTGGCTGCCGTTCAAGCCGCCGGCGGATGCCGGACTCGGAGCCTGACCGCGCGCCATGGCAGATCTGCAAAAAATCGGCAAGTACGATGTCCAGGACGTCCTCGGCAAAGGCGGCATGGGCAGCGTGTATCGCGGTTTCGATCCCGTCATTTCGCGCCAGGTTGCGATCAAGGCGATCTCCAAGGCATCAGTCGGCGCCGACGACCTGAAGCACATCATGCAGCGCTTCCGCCACGAAGCGCAGGCGGTCGGCCGCCTGGTGCATCCGCGCATCGTGCAGATTTACGACTACGGCGAGGACGACGCGGTCGCCTACATCGTGATGGAGCTCGTCAACGGCAAAACGCTGGCGCAGCATCTGCAGCAGGAAGTCAGCTACGAAATCCGCGAAGTCGGCGAGATCATCCGCCAATTGCTCGACGGCCTCGGCCACGCGCACGCGGCGGGCGTGATCCATCGCGACGTCAAACCGTCGAACATCCTGATCAACAATGACGGCCGCATCAAGATCAGCGATTTCGGCATCGCGCGCATCGAGTCCTCGCAATTGACCCAGGTCGGCGACGTGCTCGGCACGCCGCATTACATGGCGCCGGAGCAGTTCCTGGGCATGGATATCGGCGTGGAAGCGGATCTCTTTTCGGTCGGCGTCATCGCGTATGAACTCCTGACCGGACGCAAGCCTTTTACCGGCAACTCGGCGGCCGTCATGCACCAGGTGCTCAACCAGGCGCCAGTCAATCCGACGGAATTGAACCCGCGCCTGTCGCCGCTGCTCGACCGCGTGCTGCACACCGCGCTCGCCAAAAAACGCGAAGACCGGTTCCAGAGCGCGCGCGCGTTCGCGGAAGCTTTCCGCGTTGCCATCGACGCCTCGATTGCCACCGCGACTGCCGCGACAACCATAGACGGCAAACCGCCCCCCGACGGCGCGGCCCTCATGAACGCCGCGAAGCTGCTGAGCGCACCGCCCGCAGGCGGCGCGGCGACTGCTGATGGCGACCTGTCTTCGCCATTGACGGTCGACAGCGCGATCAGCATTGACACCGGCGTCAAGCAGGCGCGGCTGCTGGTGGTCGACGACGAGGAACGCATACTGTCGGGGCTGAAATCGCTGTTCCGTCAGCGCTACCACGTGTTCACCACGACCGACGGCAACAAGGCGCTCGCCTTCATGGCCAAGTACCACGTCCACGTCGTCATCAGCGACCAGCGCATGCCCATCATGCCGGGCGTCGAGCTGCTGCGCCGCTCGCACGAAATTTCGCCGACCAGCGTGCGCATACTGCTCACCGGCTATTCCGATCTCGCCTCCATAGTCGGCTCCATCAACGACGGCGAGGTCTACCGCTTCATCAGCAAGCCGTGGGACAACACCGACCTGCAAACCATCGTTGCCGAAGCGGCAACCATCGCCCTCCAGCTCGCCGATACCAAGGCGGTCGCGGCCGAACTGCCGTCGAAGATGGAAGCCGGTGTGCTGGTAATCGATCAGGATGAGGAAATCTTCCGCGTCGCGCGCGAATTGATCGGCGGCTTGTGCCCGGTGATCTATGCCGCTGACGTCGACGCGGCGCTCGCCGTCATGCAGGCGCGTGAAATCGCGGTGGTGATTACCGATATCGAGGCGGGCCACGGCCAGCTCACGGCGATGCTGAAGCTGCTGAAACAGGAAAATCCGCAGATCCTGACCATCGTCGTTACCACGGCTTCGGATTCTGAACTCGTGATCGAACTCATCAACGAAGCGCAGATCTTCCGTTTCCTCAACAAACCGGTGAACGTGCGGCTGCTCAAAGGCCATGTGCACGCCGCGCTGCAGCGCTACCTGACTTACAAACAATCGCCGGAACTTCTCAACGCACAACGCGTGCAGCAGGCGGACCAGGTCCGCGCGTCGTCGGTCGGCCGGCGCATACTCGACGGCATCAAGTCGCTGCGCGGAAAATGGTTCAGAACCGCCGAAAAATAATACCTGTCGGCTAATTGCAACCTTCGACCAAAGTCACCTCGGGAAACTTGCCCGCGCGATAACGGAATACGCGGCCATGCCGGGTCTCGAACTGCACGGCATGACGACCGTCGCTAGAACTTGCCGTCACATAATTGCCGGCGGCGCCCAGGTATTTGTGCAGTGAGAATTTCGCGCCGTCGTCGCTCAATGCCATCCCCACCGCGGCAATGCCGGCGACACTCAGCGCGGCGCTCCAACAGGAGCTGCGCGTGTATCGAGCCCGATGAGGAGGCCAGCATTGTCTGGACTCAAGCGAGCCAGTTTTTCCTGATCAAAAAATCGCTGGCGAGCGCCGCTTCCGCACTGCCTCGCGCGGGCTGCCAGTCATAGCGCCATTTCACGATGGGCGGCAGCGACATCAGTATCGACTCGGTACGCCCGCCTGATTGCAGGCCGAACAGCGTGCCGCGATCCCACACGAGGTTGAACTCGACGTAGCGGCCGCGGCGGTAAGCCTGCCAATCGCGCTCGCGCTCGCCGTACGGCAATTCTTTACTGCGCTCGAGTATCGGCACATAAGCGTCGAGAAAATGGTTGCCGACGCTTTGCTGCAGCGAAAAACAAGTCGCGAAATCCGGCGCGTTGAGATCGTCAAAGAAGATGCCGCCGATGCCGCGCGGCTCCTGACGGTGCTTGAGATAAAAGTACTCGTCGCACCACGCCTTGTAGCGCGCATGGCAGTCAGCACCGAAGGGGGCGAGCGCGTCGCGGCAGGTACGGTGAAAATGGATCGCGTCTTCGACATAGCCGTAGTACGGCGTCAAATCCATGCCGCCGCCGAACCACCATGCGGGTTCCGCCGCGGGCGCGGCAGCGATAAAAAAGCGCACATTCATGTGCACAGTCGGTACATGCGGATTGCGCGGGTGCAGCACCAGCGACACTCCCACCGCGTCCCACGGGCGTCCGGCGAGCTCGGGGCGCGCCGCGGTCGCCGCCGGCGGCAGGGTCTTGCCCATCACATGCGAGAAATTGACGCCGCCGCGCTCGAACACGCGGCCGTCTTCAATTACGCGGCTGACACCGCCACCGCCTTCGGGACGCTGCCAAGCGTCGGCGCGAAACACGCCACCGTCGATTGCCTCAAGCCGCTTGACGATGCAGTCCTGCAGATCGAGCAGGTAATTTTTGACTGCCGCGAGGTCGACGGCTGTGGTTGCGGCAGCGGACATCGCGGCAGTTTGCGCCTGGCTGGCCGCTCAGCGCCGTTGATTCTGCATCGCGCGATGTCCGATATCGCGGCGCATCTGCATGCCGTCGAAGCGTATCGGTTCGGCGATTTCGTAGGCGCGGCGTTGCGCCGTCTTAACGTTGTGGCCCAGCGCCGTCACGCACAGCACGCGGCCGCCGCTGGCCACGACCGTCTTGCCGTTCAGCGCAGTGCCCGAATGGAATACGCGATAGTCGTCGCCCGCAGCGGCGTTTACCGGCGGCAACCCCGTGATGGCATCGCCTTTGCGCGGCGCATCCGGATAACCGTGGGCGGCCATCACCACACCGAGTGCTGCGCGTGGGTCCCACTCGACGTCGATTTTGTCGAGCGTGCCGGCGAGCGCGTGGTCAAGCAGCGTCAGCAAATCGCTTTTAAGGCGCAGGATGATGGGCTGGGTCTCCGGGTCGCCGAGACGGCAGTTGAATTCGACGACCTGCACCTGCCCGCCTTTGCCTATCATCAGGCCCGCGTAGAGAAAACCGACGAACGGCGTGCCGTCCTGTTCCATGCCGGCGATGGCGGGATTGATGACTTCGCGCATGACTTTCGCGTGCACGCTGGGTGTCACCACCGGCGCCGGGGAGTACGCGCCCATGCCGCCGGTATTGGGGCCGACGTCGCCGTCGCGCAGGCGCTTGTGGTCCTGGCTGGTGGCGAGTGCGAGCGCGTGGCGGCCATCGACCATGACAATGAAGCTCGCTTCCTCGCCGTCGAGAAAATCCTCGATCACGACGCGGCTGCCGGCGCTGCCCATTTTGTTGTCGATCAGCATCATGTCGATGGCGGCATGCGCTTCGTCAAGATTGGCGGCAACGACCACGCCCTTGCCCGCCGCCAGGCCGTCGGCCTTGATGACGATGGGTGCACCGCGTTCGTCCACATACTGATGCGCGGCCTTGGCATCGGTGAAAGTCTGGTAGCCCGCGGTCGGAATGCAATGGCGCTGCATGAACGCTTTGGCAAAATCCTTGGAGCTTTCGAGTTGCGCCGCCCGCTGCGTCGGGCCGAATATCCTGAGGCCCGCCGCCTGGAATGCATCGACTATGCCGGCGGCCAGCGGCGCTTCCGGGCCGACCACCGTCAGCGCGATCGGCTCCTTGCGCGCGAACTCGACGAGTTTGGTGTGATCGGTAATATCGACGTTCTCGACGCCGTCTTCGAGCGCAGTGCCGGCATTGCCCGGCGCGACATACACTTTGGATACGCGCGGCGACTTCGCGAGCTTCCACGCCAATGCATGCTCGCGACCGCCGCCGCCTATGACCATTAGCTTCATCTCGGCTTAACGCGCGTCAGTGCCGGAAGTGGCGGTGGCCGGTGAAGACCATCGCGATGCCGCGTTCGTCGCCGGCGGCGATGACTTCCGCGTCGCGCAGGCTACCGCCGGGCTGGATCACCGCGACCGCGCCCGCCTCGGCGACGACGTCGAGGCCGTCGCGAAACGGAAAAAACGCGTCCGACGCCACTACTGAACCGGCGAGAGTCAGATTGGCGTTCTGCGCCTTGATGGCGGCGATGCGCGCCGAATCGACGCGGCTCATCTGGCCCGCACCCACGCCCAGCGTGCGGCCCTTGCCGCAAAACACGATGGCATTCGATTTCACGAACTTGGCGACGCGCCACGCGAACAGCAGGTCTTCCTGTTGCTGCGGCGTAGGCTGCACCCTGCTGACGATTTTGAGATCGGCGGCGCTGATATGAAAGTTGTCGGTTGTCTGCGCAAGCAACCCGCCGCCGACGCGTTTCATCTCGTACGCATTGGCGCCGTCCGCCAGCGGGACTTCCAGCACTCGCACGTTTTCTTTCTTGGCGAGTGCCGCGCGCGCGCCAGCTGAAACCTGTGGTGCGATCAGCACTTCGACAAACTGCTCGGCCACCGCGGCGACAGTCGCCGCATCGAGCTCGCGATTGAACGCGATGATGCCGCCGAACGCCGAGGTCGGATCGGTGGCAAAAGCCGCGCGATAAGCATCCAGCGTACTGCCGGCGACCGCGACGCCGCACGGATTCGCATGCTTGATGATCACGCACGCCGGTTGTTCGAATGTCTTTACGCACTCCCACGCCGCGTCAGCGTCGGCGATATTGTTATATGAGAGTTCCTTGCCCTGCAGCTGCACGTAGCGCGCGAGGCTGCCCGGCGCGGGCTCGAGGTCGCGGTAGAAAGCCGCGTTCTGATGCGGGTTTTCGCCATAACGCAGCGTTTGCGCCAGCTCGAAATTCAGATTGAGACGTTGCGGGAAAGCGGCGCGCGCGCCGTCCGTGCCCAGCGCGGTCAGGTAATTGCTGATCGCGCCATCGTAGGCTGCCGTGTGCGAAAAAGCTTTTTGCGCCAGCCTGAAGCGGGTCGTCTCGCCGACCGCGCCGTTGGCTGCGCGCATTTCGCCCAATATTGCAGCGTAGTCGGCGGGATCGGTCACTACCGCAACGTGCGCGTGGTTCTTGCCCGCGCTGCGCACCATCGCCGGCCCGCCGATATCGATATTTTCGATCGCTTCGTCCAGCGTACAGCCGGCGCGGGCGACGGTCTGGCTAAAGGGATAGAGATTGACGACCACCAGGTCGATAGGCGCGATACCGGCGCTTTTGATCGCCTCGACATGCGCGGGAACGTCGCGCCGCACGAGTATGCCGCCGTGAACTTTCGGGTGCAGGGTTTTGACGCGGCCGTCGAGCATCTCCGGAAAACCGGTATGGTCAGACACCTCGGTGACGCTGATCCCGCTGTCGCGCAGCAGTTTGGCGGTGCCGCCGGTCGACAGCATCGCGACGCCGAAACTGGCGAGGCCGCGCGCGAACTCGATGAGACCGGTTTTGTCGGAAACGCTTAGTAGCGCGGTCTTGATGACGGACATGGGGCGGGGGAAATGCAGGATTCAGGATTCAGGATTCGGGATTCGGGATGCAGAAAATATCCGGCATTACCACTGTGCACGGCACCGAATCCTGAATCCCGATGCCTAGCTTTTAATTCCGTGCGCCTTCATTTTCTTGCGCAGCGTGTTGCGGTTGATCCCCAGCACCTGCGCGGCATGCGACTGGTTACCGCGCAGTTTATGCAACACCGATTCGAGCAGCGGCTTTTCGACACTGTTGATTACCATGTCGTAAACGCCGCGCGCCTTCTCCCCATCCAGGTCCTTGAAATAGCCGTCGATCGCCTTGCGCACGAAACGGGCCATTTCATTCTCGTTCATCATCATGCTGCGAGTTCCTCAACATAAATAAGCCGCTGGCTCTGGCTGGCCAGTTCCCCGAAAAATTCGTCGACCGCCGCCATTTGCTCGGCGCAGGTCTGCAGTTGGTTCATCGCATGGCGAAACGCCGCCGAACCGGCGAGCCCCTTGGTGTACCAGGAGATGTGCTTGCGCGCCATGCGGACACCGGTGTATTCGCCGTAGAAAGCGTAGAGGTCGTGCAGGTGCGCGACCAGCACGCGATGAATTTCCTCGACTTCCGGCGGCGGCAGGTGCGCGCCAGTCTCGAGAAAATGCTCGATCTCGCGGAAGATCCACGGCCGGCCTTGTGCTGCGCGGCCTATCATGACCGCGTCGGCGCCGGTATACGCGAGTACGTGTTTGGCTTTTTCCGGCGTGGTGATGTCGCCATTGGCAATCACTGGAATATTCACCGCGGCTTTGACGGCGGCAATGGTGTCGTATTCGGCATCGCCGGTGTAGGCGCAGGCGCGCGTGCGCCCGTGCACCGCCAACAACTGTATGCCCGCGCTTTCGGCAAGCCGGGCAACGGCCACCGCGTTGCGGTTGCCGCGGTCCCACCCGGTGCGTATCTTGAGCGTGACGGGAACGTTCACGGCGCGCACCACCGCTTCGACGATGCGTTTGACCAGCGGCTCGTTCTGCAGCAGCGCCGAGCCCGCCATCACGTTGCAGACTTTCTTCGCCGGACAGCCCATGTTGATGTCGATGATCTGCGCGCCCTGATCGACGTTGTAGCGCGCCGCCTCGGCCATCATGGCAGGATCGGCGCCCGCGATCTGCACCGAGATCGGATCGACTTCGCCTTCGTGATTGGCGCGGCGGCGCGTTTTCTCGCTGCCCCACAGCAATGAATTGCTGGCGACCATTTCAGACACCGCCATGCCCGCGCCCATCTGCTTGCACAACTGGCGAAACGGCCGGTCGGTAACGCCGGCCATCGGCGCGACGACCAGATTATTTTTCAGTTGATAGGGGCCGACGCGCATGGAGAGGATGAATTTTTTTGGCGCTGCAGGAATTCAGGGAAAGGGCGTAATTGTAATCGCCTCAAAGCTGCAAGAAAAGCGGCATATGCAACTATTTGCTCAGCCGCGCGCACCAAACATCATTCGACGCACCAGAAAATTTTTCGCGGGCGGAATGCTGCTCAAAGCGGCGAGCCCGGCGCCGCACAACCGATCGATTATCGGGATGTTGTTGGAAAACAACCGGATCAGCGTATCAGTGAACAAAATGGTCGCGGTTCGATCAAAACGCCGTTCTGAGAAATAAGCATTCAATGTCGCGCGATTGCCGGGATCGCAGGCATCGCGCACCGTCTGCGCCAGTTCCCACGCATCGCGCAAACCGAGATTGAAACCCTGACCTGCGACCGGATGCAAGGATTGTGCCGCATTGCCGACCAGCACCACGCGCGGCGCAAGCGGCCGCCGCGCCTGTCTCAACATCAAAGGAAATACCTGCCGCGCGCCGCGCAAACTGAATGTGCCGAGCGTTGCGCCGAATACCGCGCGCAATTCCACGCAAAAATCGGCGTCGTTGAGCGCCTCCAGCGCATTCGCGCGGTCGGGCTGCGCGGTCCACACCAGAGACCAGCCGCGATGCGTAGGCAAGAGCGCAAGCGGGCCGTGGGGCGTAAATCGCTCGAAAGCACGGTTTTGGTGCGACTCTTCGCTGATGACTTCGCAGACCAGCGCCGACTGCCGGTAATCACGCTCTTCAACGCGCGCCAGTTGCAGTCCGTCTGCGCCGTCGGCCAGCGCGACCAATCGCGTGTGAAATTGCCGTGTCATTCCGCCGCACTCGACGCCAACGATCGCCTCATCGGCATTGCTCGTGAACTCACGCGCGCTGCAGCCGTTCATCACTTCCACCGTGCTGCCGGCGACTGCGTCAGCCAGCGCGCGTTGCAACGCGACGTAGCTCACCACATAACCGAGCGCCGGCACCCGTGCGTCAGCCGCGCTTAATTCGACGCGGCCAAAACGCTGCTGTTGGGAAACAACGATATTGTGTATGGGCGTGACGTCAGCGAGCGCTTGCCACGCACCGAGCCGCTCCATGACTAGGCGGCTGCCATGCGACAGCGCGATGACCCGCGCGTCTTCGACCGCAGCGTCGCGCGGCCGTGCTTCGAGCAGGGCTATGCGGTGGCCGCTCTCGCGCAAACCCAGCGCCAGCGCGGCGCCGACCGGACCACCGCCGGCAATGACGATGTCGTAGTCGTCAGCCATGCATCAAGGCATCGTTACCGTCAGCCACGCATCAATGCTTCGATGTCGGCGACCGTTTTGGGCGCCGCCAGCGTCAGCACTTCGTTGCCCTTCGCAGTGACCGCCACATCATCCTCGATGCGGATGCCGATATTGGCGAAATGAGCGGGGACGCCTGCGCCAGGACGTATATAGCATCCGGGCTCCACGGTCAGCGCCATACCAGGTTCGAGTTTGCGCCATGCGCCATCGCGCTTGTAGTCGCCCGCGTCATGCACGTCGAGACCCAGCCAGTGTCCCGTGCGGTGCATGTAGAACTGCCGGTAATCGCCGCTTTCTATCACCTTGTCGACGCTGCCCTTACACAGGCCGAACTCGATCAGCCCCTGCGCCAGCACGCGCACTGCCGCGTCGTGCGGTGCGTTCCATGACGCTCCCGGCACGACCTCGGCTATCGCCGCCGCCTGCGCTGCCAGCACCAGTTGATAGATATCGCGCTGTGCCGCGCTGAACTTGCCATTGACGGGAAAAGTGCGGGTGATGTCGGACGCATACCCGTCGAGTTCGCAGCCGGCGTCGATCAACAGCAGCTCCCCGGAGTTGAGCCGCGCATCGTTTTGCACGTAATGCAGCACGCAGGCATTCGCGCCGCCGGCCACGATCGACGTATAGGCCGGCGCCTGCGCGCCGCCGTGGCGAAATTCGTGCAGCAACTCGGCTTCGATTTCGTATTCGGCGCGGCCCGGCGCCGCCGCGCGCATCGCGCGTTTGTGCGCGCTAGTCGAGATCTGCGCGGCGCGGCGCATGACATCCAGTTCGTGCGCATCCTTGACCAGCCGCATGTCGTCGAGCACGGTGCGCACGTCGGAAATCGCGGCGGGCGCGGCCACACCATTGCGCACCTGGGCACGCACCGCGTTAAGCCAACCCAGCACCCGCGCATCCCACGGCTCGTCGCTGCCGAGGTGACAACACAGCTGCGGCTGATTGGCCAGCAGATCCGGCATGCGCGCATCGAGCTCGCCTACCGGATGGCTTTCGTCGAAGCCGAATACCTCGCGCGCTTGCTGCGGACCGTACCGAAATCCATCCCAGATTTCGCGTTCGACATCCTTGTCGCGGCAAAACAGCACACTCTTCGGCTGGTCTCCCGCGATTACCACCAGCACGGCCTCGGGCTCGATAAAACCGGTCAGATAATAAAAATAGCTGTCGTAGCGGTAGGGATAATGCGAATCGCGGTTGCGCGCGCGTTCTGGCGCCGTCGGGATGATGGCAATACCGCGCTTGATGCGCGCGGCAAGACGCGCGCGCCGTTCGGCGTAAACCGGCGCCATGCGCGCAATAATGGGGAGATCGGTCATGCGGGAATTATACGCCGCGCCGCCCCGCGCCCTACCGCGTAGCGAGTTCGCGTTCGAGTTGGGCGAGGCGCTCCGGCGTGCCGATATCACGCCAGCGTCCGCTGTAATGTTCGCCGCTCACTTTTTGCGCTGCGATCGCTGCGCGCAGCAGCGGCGCGAGCGGGGCCTTGGCGCCACGGGGAATTGTACCGAACATGGCGGGACAGTAGGCGGCGATGCCGCTGAAAGTGAGGCGCGCGCCGTCGACAGCAACGCGCCCGTCGTGCAAAGCAAAGTCACCCGCTGCGTGATGTTCGGGGTTGGCTACCAGCACCAGGTGCGCCCAGAGATCTTGCTGCCCAATGCGTCCCACCGCGCCAGCCAGACGCGTGTAATCAAAATCGCTGTAAACGTCCGCATTCACCACGGCGAACGGCGCGGCGCCCAGCAACGGCAGTGCCTGCGCGATGCCGCCGGCAGTCTCGAGCGCCTCGGCTTCGCGCGAATAGGCGATGTCGACGCCGAAGCGCGCGCCAGTGCCGAGCGCCGCTTCGATCATCGCGCCCAGATGCGCGTGGTTGATGACGATCCCGGTAAACCCCGCCGCCGCCAGTTTTTCGATATGCCGGACGATCAGCGGTTTGCCGCCCACCACCAGCAAGGACTTGGGAGTTTTGTCGGTGAGCGGACGCATGCGCTCGCCGCGTCCGGCGGCGAGGATCATGGCCTTCAAAACGTGTAGCCCGCGCCCGCTGCTGCACGGCCTTCGATTTCGTCCAGCAGCTTGAGCAGCGGTTTCAGTGCAGCGTAACGCACAGCAACCGCGCGCACGTAACCGATGAAGCGCGGCGTATCGGCAAGATAGCTGCTTTTGCCGTCGCGGTAATTGAGCCGCGCGAAAATTCCCAGCACCTTGAGATGGCGCTGCAGGCCCATCCATTCGAAGTCGCGGTAAAACTCGCCGAAGTCGGCAGCGACCGGCAGGCGGGCGCGCTTCGCTTTTTCCCAATAGCGCGCCGTCCAGTCGAGCACGCGTTCCTCATCCCAACTCACGAACGCATCCTTGAACAGCGAAGCTACGTCATAGGTGATGGGGCCGTAAACCGCATCCTGGAAATCGAGCACGCCCGGATTGGGCTCGCACACCATCAGGTTACGCGGCATATAGTCGCGATGCACATAGACCGCCGGCTGCGCAAGATTGCTTTTGAGAATGAGGGCGAAGACCTGCGCCAGCGCGTCGTTCTGCGCCGCGTTGAGCGTGACCGCACGATGGCGCCCTATGTACCATTCGGGGAAGAGCGCGAGTTCGCGCGTGAGCAGTGCTTCATCGTACGGCGGCAGCACGCCGGGTTTGCTCGCCAGCTGCCAGCGCAGCAGCGCGTCTATCGCATCGCGAAACAGCGCGTCTGCGGTCTCGCCGTTGAGCGCCTGCAGATAACCCGCGGTGCCCAGATCGGACAGCAGCAGAAAGCCGCGCTCGAAATCCGCGGCGATCACGCGCGGCACGTTGAGGCCGGCCTCCTCCATCAGGCGCGCGATACGCACAAAGGGCCGGCAATCCTCATGCGCGGGCGGCGCATCCATCGCGATTAACGATGCGCCCGCGGTAGTGACGCGGAAATAACGCCGGAAACTCGCGTCGGCGGAAGCCGCTTCCAGCGCCAGCGGCGGCGCGTTCAACTGAGTTTCAATCCAGCGCTTTAATTCGTTCAGTCGGTCCACGCCGCGCATTGCCTAATTCGGGAAAGTGTGCGATTTTATCACTCCCTTCCTTTGATGCTGATAATGAGCGTTTTTCGCCCCAAACCGATTGTGCTGTTGCTGCTTTGCGCATGGGATTGCGCCATGGCCGCCGACGACAGCGCGCTCGGCTTGAAGCCCGACGGCAGCGGACTGCAGTTGAAGCTGCAGCCCGCTTACATCCGCATTCCGCCGACCAATCGCGACGCGGTGCCGATATTTTTCGACGCCGACAACATCCAGGGCCACCACGAAGGCGAACTCGAAGCGGAAGGCACCGTGCGCCTGCGCAAGCGCGGCAAAGCGGTCTACGCGGACTGGCTGCGTTTCGACAAGCAGGACAATGAACTGCACGCGCGCGGCAGCGTGCGCCTCGAGCAGCGCGGCGACACCATCGACGGCACCGAGCTCAAATACAATCTGGATACCGAGCGCGGCGCCATGGACAAGCCCAAGTACAGCGTGCAGGTCAACGCCACCAAGGGCCGCGGCGAAGGCGAGAAGCTGGTGTTCGAAGGCGAGAACAAGTACCGCATGCTCGGCGGCAACTACACCTCGTGCGAAGTCGGCAATGACGACTGGTTCCTGCGCGCCAAGGATCTCGAAATCGACAAAACGCGCCAAATCGGCACCGCGCGCAACGCTAGTGTCGAATTTCTCGGCGTACCCTTCCTGTATTCGCCGTACCTGAGTTTTTCGCTTGATCGCCAACGCAAATCGGGCTTCCTGTCGCCGACCTTCGGCGCCACCGGCAATTCGGGCACCGAATTCTCTATCCCTTATTACTGGAACATCGCGCCCAATCGCGATGCCACGTTCACGCCGCGGGTCATGTCCAAACGCGGCGCCATGCTGAACAGCGAGTTTCGCTATCTGGATTCCGCGTATAACGGCGAGTTCCGCTACGAAGTGCTGCCTACCGACCGCGTCAAGGATGGCGCGAGCCGGTTTGCGACTTCAGTGCGGCACGAGCAGAATCTGGGCGGCGGTTGGAACGCCAACGTGAATGTGGCGAAAGTTTCCGACAGCACTTACTTTACCGACCTGTCGACGCAGATTGCGGCAACATCCCAAGTCGTGCTGCCCCGCCACGGCGTGCTGGCCAAGGCCGGCAACTGGTGGAACGACGGCACCTTCGGCTTTTCGGCGGCCGTGCAGCGCTGGCAAACCCTGCAGACCGATCCGTTGAATCCCGTAATACAACCGTATAACCGCAGCGCGCTGACGCTGAACGCGACCAAGCAGAACCTGGGGCCGGCGGATTTCGATTTCTCCAGCAGCTTCACCGAGTTCACGCACCCGACGCTGGTCAACGGCAAGCGCGCCGTCGCCTATCCGAGTATCAGCGCGCCGCTGCAATCGTCATATGCCTACCTGACGCCGAAAATCGGCATGCACGTCACCCGCTACGACTTCGACCAGACCAACGCGACGGTCAGCGACCAATCGCGGGCCGTGCCGATCAGCTCCATCGATACCGGCCTGCTGTTCGAGCGCAACATGACTCTGTCAGGGCAGAACATGCTGCAAACGCTCGAGCCCAAGCTCTATTACGTTTACATTCCAACGCACAATCAGAATCCGCTGCCGAATTTCGACAGCGGACTGCAAACGGTCAATTTCGCCACGCTGTTTTCGGAAAACCAGTTCAGCGGCAGCGACCGCATCAACGACGCCAATCAGGTCACGACCGGCATGACCTCGCGGCTGCTGCAGGAAAACGGCGTCGAGCGGCTGCGCGTCGGCCTCGTCGAGCGGTTTTATTTCAAGAGCCAGGAAGTCAAGCTGCCCGGCATCGCGGCACGCAACGATAACCGTTCCGACCTGCTCGCCACGCTGAGCGGCACCATAGTCCCGCACTGGACGGCCGAGTTGGGCTGGCAGTACACGACCGCCGCGTCGCAGACACAACGCGCCAATGCAAACGTGCGCTACGAACCGGAGCCGGGCAAGGTCGTCAATGTCGCCTACCGCTATACCAATGGCGCGCTGACGACGGCATCCGGCACGACCACTTTAATCGATACCACCAACCCCTCGAACACCTTGCGCCAGGTCGATCTGTCCAGCCAATGGCCGCTGACCCGCCGCCTGAGTGCGGTTGCGCGATGGAATTACTCGATAGCGGACAGCCGGCTGCTCGAAGGGCTGGTCGGCCTTGAATACGATGGCGGATGCTGGGCGTTCCGCGTCGTCACCCACAGTTTTGCCACGACGGTCACGACGACCGTCAATTCTTTTTTTATGCAGCTTGAATTGAACGGCGTATCCAAAATCGGCTCTAACCCGCTGGATCTGTTGCGCCGGAACATCGGCGGCTACTATCGGGCGGCGGCACCTTCGGTGCGTCCCGGCGACGACGTTTTTCCGCCGCGCTAACTCGCACGGAGCAAGTCTGATATGAAAAATTTCCATATTTTCGGCATCGCTATCGCGGCATTCATGTTGTCCGGCACGCCGGCCGGCGCGCAACCGGCATCCGGGCGCATCGTCCTGCTCGACCGCATCGTGGCGGTGGTCAATGAAGACGTGATCACGCGCCGTGATCTCGACGACCGGCTCAAAGTCGTGTCGGCGCAGCTGCGCCAGCAGGGCACGCCGCTGCCGGGCACCGACGTCCTCGAAAAGCAGGTGCTCGAGCGCATGATATACATGCTCGTGCAAATACAGTTCGCCAGGGAAACCGGTCTCAGGGTCGACGACGGTCAGCTGGACAAAGCGCTGTTGCGCATTGCGGAAGACAATAAGATCTCGCTCGCGCAAATGCGTGCAACGATCGAGAAGGACGGTGGGCTCTTCGCCAAGTTCCGCGAGGACATCCGCGACGAAATCGTCCTGTCACGCCTGCGCGAACGCGAGGTCGACAACAAGATCACGGTGGGCGACAACGAAGTCGACAACCTGCTTGGCTCGCTGCAGCTGCAGGACGGCAAGATCGAGGAGTTCGATTTGTCGCACATTCTGATCCGCGTGCCCGAGCAGGTAAGCCCTGAGCAATTGCGCGATCGCCGCGCGCGCGCCGAGCAGGCGCTGGCGCAAATCAAAAGCGGCGCCGATTTCAGGCAGGTCGCGGCCAGTTTTTCCGAGGCGCCCGACGCCGTGCAGGGCGGCGCGATGGGCTGGCGCGAGCTGGCGCGGCTGCCGACAATTTTTGCCGAAGCAGTCAAAGGCATGAAGTCCGGCGAAGTGAGCGGCGTGCTGCGCAGTCCCAACGGGCTGCATATCGTGCGTCTGAATGAGCGGCGCGGCCAGGAATCGCAGGTGATCGTGTCGCAGACGCATCCGCGCCACATTTTGATCAAGACCAGCGAAGTGGTATCGGAGAACGAAGCGCGCGAGCGCCTGGTCAAGCTGAAGGAAAGGCTCGATAACGGCGTGGATTTTGCGGAACTCGCGCGCCTGCAATCCGAGGACGGCAGCGCGTCGCGCGGCGGCGACCTCGGCTGGCTGTCGCCCGGCGATACGGTGCCCGAATTCGAAAAAGCGATGGACGCCCTGAAACCCGGGCAAGTCAGCGGACCGGTGCGCTCGCCGTTCGGCTGGCATCTCATCCAGGTGCTCGAGCGCCGCAACCAGGACATGTCCAAGCAGCAGCAGCGCCTGCAGGCGCGCCAGTCGTTGCGCGCGCAAAAGTCCGACGAAGCTTACCAGGAGTGGTTGCGTCAGCTGCGCGACAAGGCATTCGTCGAATATCGACTAGAAGAAAAATAGCCTGCGCACGGCGCTTGCCCCACCGGATTAAAATACGGGCTCAATACGCTTACAGGGTTCGCCGCCGCGCGGCCCGGGCGAAAAACCGGGAACATCCATCATTCATACCCCAACTCACGAGACGCCCGTCATTGCCCTCACCGCGGGCGAGCCCGCCGGCATCGGGCCGGACTTGTGCGTGCTGCTCGCCCAGCAACCGCCAACGGAGAAACTCGTCGTCATTGCGAACGCCGGCATGCTCGAGCAGCGCGCCCGGCAACTGGGACTGGCGTGGCGCAGCCTGCCGTTCGACGGCGCGCGCAAATCGGCGTTCGTGCCGGGTGCAATGGAAGTGATCGACGTGCCGCTGGCGGCCGCGGTGATTGCCGGGCAGCTTGACCGCGCCAATTCGCGTGGCGTGCTGCAAACGCTCGAGGTCGCAATCGACGGCTGCATGAGCGGCCGCTTTGACGCCATGGTCACAGCACCCGTCCACAAAGGCATCATTAATGATGCCGGCATTGCGTTTACCGGGCACACGGAATTTCTGGCGGCGCGCACGCACGCCCCGCATGTGGTCATGATGCTGGTCGGCGGCGGTTTGCGCGTTGCGCTCGCCACCACGCATTTTGCGGTGAAGGATATCGCGCAGCAGATCACCGCGAGCAGTCTCGAACAAACCCTGCGCGTGCTGCACCGCGACCTGATCACGCGTTTTGGCGTGGCCGCGCCGCGCATCGCGGTCGCCGGCCTCAATCCGCATGCCGGCGAATCGGGGCACCTCGGGCGCGAAGAAATCGACATCATCATTCCGGTCGTCGAGAGCCTGCGGCAGGAAGGCATGCAGCTGACCGGGCCGCTGCCCGCCGACACCTTGTTCAATCCGGAACGCCTGCGCAACTTCGATTGCGTGCTGGCGATGTACCACGACCAGGGGCTGCCAGTGCTGAAATACGCGAGTTTCGGCAGCGGCGTGAATGTCACGCTGGGCCTGCCGCTTATTCGCACCTCGGTCGATCACGGTACCGCACTCGATATCGCCGGCACCGGCAAGGCGGACGCGGGCAGTCTGCGCACGGCGATCGAACTCGCGGCCGCCCTCGCCCGCGGCCGCGCCTGACCGCCCGCAGCGCAGCGCAGCAGCGTGAAGCATCAGGCACGCAAAAGATTCGGCCAGAATTTTCTGGTCGACGCCGGCGCGATTGCAGCGATAGTCGCGGCGATACGTCCCGCGCCCGGCGAATGCCTGGTCGAAATCGGACCCGGGTTGGGCGCATTGACGCGCCCGCTGCTGGCTGCGGCAGGAAAACTGCATGCGATAGAAATCGACCGCGATCTCGCGCAGGGCCTGCAGCAGGAATTCGGCGCGCGTCTCGACCTGCACGCCGTGGATGTGCTGCAGTTCGATTTCACGGCGCTCGGCAGCGGGCTGCGCATCATCGGCAACCTGCCTTACAACATTTCGACGCCGCTCTTGTTTCATCTCGCGGGCTGCAGTGACCGCATCCGTGATATCCATGTCATGCTGCAAAAAGAAGTCGTCGAACGCATGGTCGCCGCCCCCGGCGACAGCGACTACAGCCGCCTGTCGGTGATGCTGCAATACCGGTTCGAGATGGAAAAATTGCTCGACGTACCGGCCAGCGCTTTCGACCCAGTGCCCAAGGTCGACTCGGCGGTCGTCCGCCTGATGCCGCTGCGGCCGCGGCCGGGCGTGGCGCACGATGAAGCGCTGTTTGCCAAACTGGTGGTGGCCGCTTTCTCGCAACGGCGCAAAACGCTGCGCAACTCGCTCAGAAAATATATGCCGGATGCGGCATTCGACGCGCTCGGTATCGCGCCGACTGCGCGCGCGCAGGAGTTATCAGTTGCGCAATTCGTCGCCCTCGCGGACTACGTGGGCGCGCAAACAGGGAAAGGAAACGAAATCGCCTGAGGGCGATCAACAACAACGATGCGCAGAACTAGGTCTTGCGCTGCACGAATTCGATTTTGTAGCCGTCCGGGTCTTCGACAAATGCGATCACGGTGGTGCCGTGTTTCATCGGCCCGGCTTCGCGCGCAACCTTGCCGCCGCGTTTTTTGACTTCTTCACAGGCCTTGTAGGCGTCGTCGACTTCGACGGCGAGATGGCCAAAGCCGGTGCCGGGCTCGTAGCTCCTGGTGTCCCAGTTATGCGTGAGCTCGACGACCGCTTCATTCGCTTCGTCGCCGTAACCGACGAACACATTGGTAAAGCGCCCGTCGGGATAATCCTTGCGGCGCAAGAGCCGCATGCCCAGCACCTGCGTGTAAAAGGCGATCGCGCGGTCGAGATCGCCGACGCGCAACATGGTATGCAGAAATCTCACACCTGCACCATTTCAAAATCTTCCTTGCGCGCGCCGCATTCGGGGCAGGTCCAGTTCATCGGCACATCTTCCCAGCGCGTGCCCGGCACGATGCCCTCGTCCGGCAGGCCAGCGGCCTCGTCGTAGATGAAACCGCAGATGAGGCACATATAGGTTTTGAAAACATTCACGTCCGTGGTGGTCATAGTCGCTTGCTAATCAGGTTAAAATGATATTTTAGCGACATGCCCGCCTTTTGAACAATAAATCCCGCCTGTAGCATGGACCCGTCAACGCCATCCGCATTGCCGCCGATCGTACTCGCGTTCGCGGCGACCGATCCGAGCGGCGGGGCCGGCCTGCAGGCCGACGTCATGACGCTGGCTAGCATGGGCTGTCATCCGCTGTCGGTGGTCACCGCCATCACGATCCAGGACACCATGGGCGTCGAAGAGGTGATGGCGCTCGAGGCCGAGTGGGTGGCCGACCAGGCGCGCTGCGTGCTCGAAGACATGCCGGTCGCTGCGTTCAAGATCGGCCTCCTCGGCAGTTCCGAAAATATATCCGCCATCGCGGAAGTGGTTTCCGATTATCCCGAAATTCCGCTGGTCCTCGACCCGGTGCTCGCATCCGGCCGCGGCGATGAACTCGTCACCGAAGAGATGATTTCGGCGCTGCGCGAATTGCTGATACCGCAGACCACCATCCTCACGCCGAACAGCATAGAGGCGCGCCGTCTCACGCAGGAAGACGGCGAGGATGAACTCGATCTCGCCGAATGCGCGCGCCGCCTGCTCGCCATGGGCTGCGAATACGTGCTGATTACCGGCACGCACGAAAATACGCCGCTGGTGGTAAATACGCTCTATGGCCAGGACGGCGTGGTGCGTACCGACAGCTGGGAGCGGTTGCCCGGCAGCTACCACGGGTCGGGTTGCACGCTGGCTTCGGCGATTGCTGCGACCATCGCCAACGGCCTCAGCATCAGCGATGCGGTAAAGGACGCCCAGGAATACACGTGGCAGACCCTGAAGGCCGCGTTCCGGCCCGGCATGGGGCAGCACATCCCCGACCGTCTGTTCTGGGCGCGCGAGGATGAGCCCGCTGATGGCGCCGATTAAAGGGCTCTACGCGGTAACGCCCGATCTCGCCGACACCGCGCTGCTTGTCGCCAAAGTGGAAGTGGTGCTGGCCGCCGGCACACGTTGGCTGCAGTACCGCAACAAAAGCATAAATGATGGGGCGCGCCGCGAGCAGGCAGAAGCGCTGCGCGACCTGTGCCGGCGCCATGGCGCAGCACTCATCATCAACGACGATGTCGCGCTGGCCTGCACGCTCGACGCCGATGGCGTGCATGTAGGTGGCGACGATGCCGCAGTGCCGGCTGCGCGCGCACAGCTGGGCCGCGACAAAATCATCGGCGCTTCGTGCTATGACGATCTGCAGCGCGCGCGCGTTGCCGCCGACCAGGGTGCGGACTATGTTGCATTCGGCAGTTTTTTCGCGTCGTCCGTCAAACCCGGCGCGATACGGGCGCCACTTGCCGTGCTGCCGGCGGCGCGGGTGTTTGGCCTGCCGGTAGTCGCCATTGGCGGCATCACGCTGGACAACGCGGGCCAGCTCATCGCTGCCGGCGCCGATGCAATTGCAGTAATATCTGCGGTGTTCGCGGCGCCCGATCCGGCGCTCGCCACGCACAATTTCTGTCAGTTATTTCAGGCGCCAAAGACATGACGTCTCACAACGAAGAATTATTTGCGGCAGCGCAGAAGGTCATTCCGGGCGGCGTCAATTCGCCGGTCCGCGCGTTTCGCTCGGTCGGCGGCACGCCGCGGTTTTTCACGCGTGGCAGCGGCGCGCGCATGTGGGACGCGGACGGCAAAGAGTACATCGACTATGTGGGTTCATGGGGCCCGCTGATACTCGGCCACGCGCATCCGGCAGTCATCGCGGCCGTGCAACAGGCGGTCGCTCGAGGTTTGAGTTTCGGCGCGCCGACCGCGGCCGAAGTTGAGCTGGCTGAATTGCTGTGCAAGCGTGTACCGGGACTGGAACAGGTACGCCTCGTCAGCTCGGGAACAGAGGCGACGATGAGCGCGATACGGCTCGCGCGCGGATTCACCGGCCGCTCCAGCATCGTCAAGTTCGAAGGCTGTTATCACGGCCACGCCGACGCCCTGCTGGTCAAAGCCGGCTCCGGCGCGCTGACGTTCGGCAATCCGAGTTCGGCCGGAGTCCCGGCGGAAACCGCCGCGCACACGCAGGTACTCGAATACAACAACGTCGCGATGCTGGAAGCCACCTTCGCGCGCGAGGGTGACAAGTTAGCCTGCGTAATAGTCGAGCCGGTGGCCGGCAACATGAATCTGGTGATGCCTGACCGCGCTTTTCTCGACGCCCTGCGCACATTGTGCACACGCCACGGGACGCTGTTGATATTGGACGAAGTGATGACCGGCTTTCGCGTCGGCCCCAAGGGCGCGCAAGGCCTGTTCGGCATCACTGCGGATCTGGTTACGCTGGGCAAAATCGTTGGCGGCGGCATGCCGCTCGGCGCTTTCGGCGGCCGGCGTGATGTGATGGCAAGCATAGCGCCGCTCGGTCCCGTGTATCAGGCGGGCACACTGTCGGGAAATCCGGTGGCAGTCGCCGCCGGACTGGCAACCCTCAAAGCGATCGACACGCCGGAGTTTTTCGGGCGCCTTGCAACAGCCACGCGCAAATTGACGGACGGCCTGGCCGCCGCCGCGCGCGCCAGCGGCGCCGTATTTTCGGCGCAGGCGATCGGCGGCATGTTCGGCCTCTATTTCCGCGCCACGCCGCCGTTATCTTATGCGGAAGTCATGACCTGCGACGTGCCAGCGTTCAATCGCTTTTTTCACTCGATGCTCGAGCAAGGCATTTATCTCGCGCCATCGGCGTTCGAAGCGGGCTTCGTCTCGTCCGCGCACAACGACGCGGATATCGAACAAACGCTGGCGGCGGCGCGGCATTATTTTTCCGGCGCCGCCTGAGTTGCAGCGCGCACCCGATAAAAAAGGCGGCCTTGGCCGCCTTTTTTAGTTGATCTGCTCGCGCGTCAACGCAGCCCCGCCATATATTCAGACACTGCTTTGATTTCCGCATCCGACAAACGGGCGGCGACCGCGCGCATCATGCGGTTTGGATCGTTGGCACGCTCGCCAGCACGGAACCCCTGCAGTTGGGCGACCGTATATTCGGCATACTGGCCGGCCACGCGCGGAAACTGCGCGGGAATTCCGGCGCCGCTGGGTCCATGGCAGGACGCGCAGGCCGCCACGCCTTTGCTCATGATGCCGCCGCGATAAATCTGCTGACCCAGCTTGACCAGCGCCGGATCTTTGGCAGCGCGGGTTTTCGGTTTCTGCGCTTCGAAATAAGCACCCAGATTTTTCATGTCCTGGGGGGACAGCGCGGCCGACATGCCGAGCATGACGGGATTTTTGCGTTCCTTGTTGGCTTTGAAGTCGGCAAGTTGCTTCGCAATATAGTCGGCGTGCTGCCCGGCGAGCACCGGATTGGCGGGGCTTGGACTGTTGCCGTCCGCGGCATGACAGGCGGCGCATACCTTGGTAACAATCGCTTGCGCCTGTGCGGGATCAGTTTTGGCCGCCGGCTCGGCAGCGTGGCCGAGTGGAACATAGGCTGCGCATATCAAACCCAGCAGCACCGTAATAAATCTCATAGGATCTCCCTTGCCACGTTGCAACCTGACGAAAACGCCGTATTCTATCGAAATCTCCCCTTACAGGCTAGGCTACGGTCGCAATGTCCACTCTGCGCAATATTGAATTCGTCACAACTGTCGCTGAATTGCATACGCTGCCGTCCGCGCATGGCGCGGAAGTCGCGTTTGCCGGCCGCTCCAACGCCGGCAAATCGAGCGCGATTAATGCGCTGGCCCAGCGCAATCGCATGGCTTTCGTCAGCAAAACGCCGGGCCGCACCCAGCACATCAATTTTTTCAGCGTCGGCCCCGACCGCTATCTCGTCGACCTGCCAGGTTACGGCTATGCGGCAGTGCCGGCGGCAGCGCGCGCGCATTGGCATGACCTGGTCGGCGGCTATCTGCAAACGCGCGCCTGCCTGCGCGGCGTGATCCTGATCATGGACGTTCGCCACCCGCTGCGCGAACTCGACCAACAGTTGATCAACTGGTTGAAACCGACCGGCGTGCCGGTGCATATTCTGCTGAGCAAAGCGGACAAGCTCGGTCAACAAAAGGCCAACGCGACTCTGCGCGAGGTCAATGCGGCGTTGGCGCGCGACTACGTAAATTGCAGCGCGCAGCTATTTTCCAGCACGCGCAAAATCGGTATCGTAGACGCCGCCAAACAAATCCAACGCTGGCTGAGCGTTGGCGGGAATAAAAAACCCCCGGTTAAAGGGGAGTAAAACCGGGGGTGAAGCCTTAATAAATATTAAGGCGCCCGCTCAGGGAGGAGAAGCGGGAGACGTTTAAACGCCGTCTATTTCTGGGACTACTATAATCCTCGTGAGTTCCCGTGCCGTTTAAAAAAATACCCGACATTTTTCAACTACCTGTGTCTTTTTGAATGAAAATCCTGGGCAAATTTCCGCAGCGCCGCATGCGGCGCAACCGGCGCGACGAATTTTCGCGCCGCCTGATGCGCGAGAACCGTTTGACCACCGACGACCTGATTTATCCGGTCTTCGTGATCGACGGCACGCGGCGCACCGAACCGATCAGCTCAATGCCCGGCATCCGGCGCTATACAGTAGACAAACTGCTGGCACACGCCGAACACTGTGTTGAGCTCGGCATTCCGGCGCTGGCGATTTTCCCCGCCATCGAGCGCGGCAAAAAAACCGCCGATGGCCGTGAAGCGACCAACCCGAAAGGACTGGTGCCGCGCGCGGTTGCCGCGCTGAAAAAGCGTTTTCCGGAACTGGGCGTGATCACCGACGTCGCGCTTGATCCGTACACCACCCATGGGCAGGACGGCGTGATCGACAAATCGGGCTACGTGCTCAACGATGAAACGATCGCGGTGCTGCAACGCCAGGCGCTCGTCAACGCGGCAGCCGGCGTTGACATCGTCGCCCCTTCCGACATGATGGATGGGCGCATCGGCGCGATACGCGCGGCACTCGACGCCAAAGGCTATATTCACACGCGCATACTCGCTTATGCGGCCAAATATGCCTCGGGGTTTTACGGTCCTTTTCGCGATGCGGTCGGTTCGTCTTCGCAACTGGGCCGCGGCAACAAGTTCAACTACCAGATGGATCCCGCCAACAGCAACGAAGCGTTGTGGGAAGTCGGCCTCGATCTCGCCGAAGGCGCCGACATGGTGATGATCAAGCCCGGCATGCCTTACCTCGATGTCATTCGTCGCGTCAAAGACGAGTTCAAGGCGCCGACCTTTGTGTATCAGGTCAGCGGCGAATACTCGATGCTGATGGCGGCGATCCAGAACGGCTGGCTCGAAGAAGAAAAATGCGTGCTGGAAGCCCTCACCGCGTTCAAGCGCGCGGGCGCCGACGCGATACTCACTTATTTCGCCGTCGCGGCCGCTACCTGGCTGAAAGAGCGCGGCTGAGTTTCAGGTTTCTGCAATCAGGGCTTCCACCGCGTCGGCCTTCGCCCTTTCAATCGGCTTGCCCGCGATGCTGGTCTTCAGCGGCAGGCGCAGGTCGCGCGGCGACAGCAACGTCAGGTGCACGTCGTAACCATCGCGGTTGAAAATCAATACCGGCGCGGCGAGCGGCATGTCGCCGGCAAAAAGGCGCGTCTCGGCGCTGCGAAAACGAATATCACGGCCGAGCAGAAAGTGCTCTACGCTCTTGGCATTGTCGTTAAAGAGCTGCAGCTGGATGTCGGCATTGCTGCCGGCGCTGCCTCTCAGCGCCGAACCGATCAGGTGCGGATTGAACGCGGCCAGTTCGCGCATGATGGCGAGCGCCAGTTGCCGCAACTCGCGCAGTTGCGCGGTATGGCCGTTCTGGTAGAGCTCTCGATAAAGCCTGAGCTGCGCATCTATCTCGTCATTGTTGGGCATTTGCCGCGTATCGGCCGCGCCGACCTGGCGCGCCGCTTTGCGTTTGGCCTGCGCGTAGTCTTCGATACCTTCTTCGGCCATCAGGCGCGCGGCAACATGCGCGATGCTTTCACGCAGCTGGTTGCGGCCGGTATCGCGCGCCATGGCGGGTTCAGAACAACTGGCTTTTGACTTCTTCCGGCGGCTTTGCGGCGCCCGGCGCTGACGCTTCGCCATCGCGCTCGACGGGCAGAAATTCCTGGTAAAAATACTCCGCGATGCGGCCGTCGGGATCGCGCAATCCGCTTTCCGGATTGATGTGTGCTTGCACAACTGCCTCGGGAACGACGCGCGGCTGCTCTTCGACGCCTTTCATCACCTTGCCCATGTAAGAAATCCACATCGGCAGCGCGGCCTGCCCTCCGGTCTCGTTGTGGCCCAGCGTGTGGGGGTTGTC
>CAMBSS010000039.1 GCA_945870465.1 Bordetella parapertussis
CCTGACGCGCTGGCGAAAATCGATCTCGACACTTACCGCCGCGTGCCGTGGGACGACAACGTGCCGTTCTTTCTCGCTGATTTCGTCGACGGCAAGGACCAGCCGTCGCCGGTTTGTCCGCGCCAGTTATTGAAAAAAGTCCTCGCGCGCATATACGTGCACGAGAGCATCCATGTCGATTTCGTCGATGCGTTTGTCGCCACCGTGCGCGGCTTCAAAATCGGCGACCCGCGCGACGACACGACTTATATCGGCCCGCTGACGCGCAAAGCCCAGCTGGCGGTCTTGAAGCGCCAGGTCGCGGATGCCAGGAAAAAGGGTGCCAGCCTCCTGCTGGGCGGCAAGCCGCTGACACGCAAAGGGCATTACTTCGCGCCGACGGTATTGAGCGACGTCGATCACCGCATGGAACTCATGCGCGAGGAGAGTTTCGGGCCTGTCATCGGAATCCAGAAGGTGAAGGATGACTTTGAGGCGGTCAGGCTGATGAACGGATACGGCCTACGGCCTCACCGCCGGCGTTTATACACCCGACCGCTGCCGCGCCGAGAAAATTCTAGCGCAAATAAAATCCGGCTCGGTATACTGGAACTGCTGCGACCGCGTGAGCCCGCGCCTGCCGTGGTCGGGGCTCAAGCATTCGGGCATCGGGCTCACTTTGTCGACTTACGGCATACAGACTTTCCTGCGCCCGAAGGCGTGGCATTTGCTCGGCGCGTGACCGTCCGCCTTTCGCGGCGGCACGTGTAAGCCCGGAGAAAACCTATGGAACTGCTTGCCGACCCGCAGGCGTGGATTGCGCTGGCGACCCTGACCGCACTCGAAATAGTGCTGGGCGTGGACAACATCATATTCATTTCCATCCTCGTCGGCCGGTTGCCCGAGCTACAACGCAACCGCGCGCGCCTGATCGGACTCGGTCTGGCGATGGGCACCCGCATCCTGCTGTTGCTGTCGTTGGCGTGGATCATGTCGCTGACTTCGGTGCTGTTTACTGTGGCTGCGCGGGAGGTTTCGTGGCGCGACCTCATACTGATCGGCGGCGGCCTTTTTCTGCTGTGGAAGAGCGTGCACGAGATCCACAACTCTCTGGAAGGAGTGATGGACGGCCACGGTGCGGCGGCGGCACAGGCGACATTCGGTTCAGTGCTGATCCAGATCGCGATCATCGACATCGTGTTCTCGCTTGATTCGGTGATCACCGCGGTCGGGATGGTGGACGAAGTAGCGGTGATGATCACTGCAATCATGATTGCGGTGCTGGTGATGATGTTCGCGGCAAAGGCCATCGGCGACTTCGTTGATCGCAATCCGACCATCAAGATGTTGGCGCTGTCTTTCCTGATCATGGTCGGCATGGCGCTGGTGGCGGAGGGGTTCGGTTTCCACGTGCCGAAAGGCTATATCTACTTTGCGATGGCGTTTTCCGTCGCGGTGGAAGTCCTCAACCTGAAAGTGCGGGCGCGCGCGGCGCCGGTCAAGCTGCACAAGAAAATGACCGCAGACTAGTTCGATGCCCGGCCGCGGAATCGCTGACCTGCGGCGCGCCGCGTGCCGGTTCGACGAGGCGGCGCATGTGCCATTCTTGTGTTTAGGCGCCCGCATCGGCTGGTTGCGCAAAACTCATGCCCAGCGGCTGATGGCGTGGCCGGAGATTTTCCGGCGTGATGCGGCAGGCGTGAATATCACAGAGTCGCTCGGCAGCCCGGCGGCGCGCAGCGCGGCAATCGACGGTGTGGTCGAGACCCTGCACAAGGAGGGCGCCATCACCGGCTGGCGTAATGAACGCTATGCCGTCGTCACGGCATTCGATGCGCCGCCCTTATTTGATATTGAGCGTGCCGCAGCGCGTTTTTTCGGGACCACGACTTACGCTGCCCACGCAAACGGCTATTGCGGCCGCGGCGCCGCGTGCGAGATGTGGCTCGCGCGCCGCGCGGCAACCAAGCCGATCGATGCCGGCATGCTCGATAACCTGGTCGGCGGCGGCATGTCGGCCGGCGTCCCGCCATTGCAGACTATCGTCAGGGAGGCGCGGGAAGAAGCGGGCATACCCAAGGCGCTGGCGCGCAATGCGTTCGCGGCGGGATCTATCAGCCTGCTGCGGGAAGTGCCCGAGGGCGTGCAATCGGAAGTGATTTTCGTCTTCGACCTCGAACTGCCGCGCGATTTTGAGCCGTACAACGAAGACGGCGAAGTTGCCGAGTTCAGCCGCATTCCGGTAGCGGAGTTAAACGCGATACTCGGCGGCGGTGAAATGACGCTGGATGCGAGCCTGGTCATGCTGAGTTTTCTCGAACGATTAAAATAGGCGCCTGAGACAACAGAACCCGCGGCAACAGGGCACAACTGGAACGAGGAGACAGCCATCATCAAACACATAGCCAGATTATTTACGATTGCTGGTGTCCTGGCGGTCGCCGCCGTACCGCTGCACGCGGCACAGACCGATCCCGCCGCCAACTATCCGAGCAAGCCGATCCGCTTTATCGTGCCGTTCTCGCCGGGGGCGGGCACCGATTTGACGGCGCGCACGCTCGCGCAGAAGCTCAACGAAAAGTGGGGGCAGCAGGTGGTCGCCGACAATCGTACCGGCGCGGGCGGCGCCATCGGCGTCGATTTCGCCGCCAAGGCGATCCCGGACGGCTATACGATCTGCCTGATTTCGGCGTCGAATTCGGTCAATTCGGCGACCAATTCCACGCTGCCGTACAACCTGGAAAAAGACCTGCAGGGCATCACCCAGGCCACGTCGTTGTTCTACGTCCTGTACATACATCCGTCGATACCGGCGAAATCGGTCGCGGAACTGATTACTTACACCAAGGCGAATCCCGGCAAGCTCAACTTTGGTTCGTCGGGCAACAACACGCTGCAGCATTTTGCCGGCGAAATGCTGAATCACCTGGCCGGTATCAAGATCATTCATATCCCCTACAAGGGAACGGCCGCGGTCATACCCGCGATGATGGCGGGCGAAGTCCAGGTCGGCTACGGATCATTGATCGGCACGCGCCCGCAGATGCAGGCTGGACGGCTGCGCGGTATCGCCATCACCGCAGCCAAGCGCTCGCCGTCCATCGATCTGCCGACCGTCGCCGAGTCCGGTGTGCCCGGCTACGAAGTCGACCAGTGGTACGGCGTGATTACGTCTGCCAGGGTGCCGCAGTCAATCGTGAAGAAATTGAGCGACGCCATGATTGAAGGTTTGCAGCAGCCCGAGACGGCCGCGCGCCTCGCGGGCGACGGCTCGATTCCCGTCGGCAGCTCGCCCGCGCAGTTCACCGCGCACATCAAGTCCGAAATCGCGAAGTGGAAGCGGCTGGTGAAGGAAGCGAGTCTGAAGATGGAGAAGTAAAGCCGCGGTTACGCGGTAGTGATTCAGGTAGGGTGGGCAACTTGTTGCCCACGCCGAAGAACCAGCAGATCGGGGCTCAGGCTGCCAATTTGAGCGGATGCACTTTGGGCCGGCGCTTTTTCGCGGCGTGCCAGAGATCGTAGGCGGCCTGCATTTGCAGCCATGATTCCGCCGAGCCCCCAAGCGCCGCCGCCAGGCGCAAAGCGAGATCTGCGCTGACGGCTGCCCGCGAGTTCACTACGCGTGACAGCGCCACGCGCGACACGCCGAGCTTCTTCGCGAATTCGGTGACTGAAATCCGGCTTTCCGCGAGCACAGTGTCCTGCAGCAATTCGCCGGGATGCGGCGGGTTAAACATGCGCGTCTTCATGGCCTCGTCCTCAGTGATAGTCCTGGTAGTTCACGAGCACCGCATCGATGCCCTCAAAGGCGAAAGTCAGTCGCCAGTTCTTGTCCACCCATACGCTCCAATACCCTTGGAGATCACCCGTCAGCCTGTGCCACTTCCAGCCCGGCAAGTTCATATCGTCAGCGCTTTTGGCGGAGTCAAGACGTCCAAGCTGAAGTCGCAGCCTCTTCGCGTGTACTGGCTGTATGCCGGCCTTTGACCCGTCACGGAAAAACCGTTCAAGCCCTTTGTGGCGGAACGTCTTGATCATGATGCAGTGTATCGTTATGCGATACATGTGTCAAGGCTGCGGTCGGGCAGGGTGGGCAACTTGTTGCCCACGCCGAAGAAATGAACTCACGTTTCGCCGCTGGCGAGCAAACATTTTGGAAGCTGCTTGCTTTTCAGGGTTGGATCCAAGGCATTTGCCGCGTGGGCTACAAGTTGCCCACCCTACAGGACTTGCACGGCGCTCAGTCCTCCTGCGCCAGCATGTGAATGATGTAGCCGCCGGATTTCTCATCGCGCTCGAGTTTCAACAAGTGCTTGGCCTGCGCTTCTTCCAGCAGGGCGTTGAATGAGCGGAAGCCGTAATACGCCTCGTTGAAACCCGGCTTGCGGCGTTTCAGCGCCTGCTTGACCATGGATCCCCAGATTTTCTCGTCGGCACCGCGTTCGGTGCCGAGCGCGTCTATGGTTTCTAGTATGAGGTCGAGCGCTTCCTGCTGTTTGTCTTCTTCGGATTTTTTCGGCGCATCGGCGGGCGCTGCCGCGTTCGCTTCAGATTTTGGTGCTGCTTTCTTTGGCGCTGCGCGCTTGCGCACGGGTTTCTCGCGGACGAGATCATCGTAGAAAATAAATTCGTCGCAGTTCGCGATCAGCAGGTCTGAGGTCGAGTTCTTGACACCGACGCCGATCACCGTTTTGTTGTTTTCGCGCAGCTTCGAGACCAGCGGTGAGAAGTCGGAGTCGCCGCTGATAATGACGAAAGCGTCGACGTGCGATTTGGTGTAGCAGAGGTCGAGCGCATCGACCACCATGCGGATGTCGGCGGAATTCTTGCCTGACATGCGCACGTGGGGGATTTCGATCAGTTCGAACGACGCTTCGTGCATCGCACCCTTGAAGCTCTTGTAGCGGTCCCAGTCGCAATACGCTTTCTTGACCACGATGCTGCCTTTGAGCAGCAGGCGTTCGAGCACCTTGTCGATGTCGAATTTTGCATACTTGGCGTCGGCGACGCCGAGGGCTACGTTCTCGAAGTCGCAGAACAGCGCCATGTTGGTGATTTCGGCTTGTGCAGCCATCAGTGCTCCATTGGTATGCGCCGCAGCATGGATTGCCGTTGGCGCAGGCGACATCTTACGCGCCGGCTGTCAGCTTGTCGCTTGCGGCCCTTACCGTTCACCCTGAGGTATCGAAGGGTGAACGGCGGTTCATGGTTCGATACCTCACGACGAACGGACCCCCGCACAGCGGAGGTATTACTTGGGCGCGGCAAGCGGCACCGACAAGAATACGCCGAACTCGGCGGCGAGGTTGCAGCTTACGCGCGCATGCACCTTGCCCTGTTCGTCGTAGAAGCCCGCGCGTTCGGCGAGCGGGAACACCGCTTCGTGCCAGACGTTGGGATGAATGTAGAGGCCTTTGCCGGCATCTACATAAAACGCGACAAAGTCGGCGGGTTTCACGTCATCGCCCGGCAATGCGAGCGGACATACGAAAGCCTCACCGTTCAACGGGAAAAACAATTGTCCGCCGTCCGGATGATAGTTTGCGTGCCACAGCAGGACGCGCGAGTGTGCGGACTTCCCGTCGGGTTTCGCCTCGGCCGGATTCTTCGACCAGCCCAGCAAATAATGCGAACCGACCGCCTGATTCTTACCGAACAGGACGTCGCCTTCCCACCAGAAATCGAACTGCCCGTGGGTGGTGCCGCCTTCGTTGCCGGTGCCGGGATCGCATTGCCGCCAGCCCGCGACCGGCCAGGTGACGATTTCGATTGGATAGTCGTGACTGTCGTCGACGAGCTTGCCGTAGCCTTTGAGTGACTCTGGAGTCGCGCGCACGAGCGGCACTTCATGCCACGGCAACTCGCCCGGCACGTCCGGCGCGAGATAATCGGCGGCGGCGATGGCGTTGGTTTTGCGTTGCGTTTGCGCGGCCATGGTGATGTGTCAGGCGGCAGCGCGCGCTTTCGCGGCGGGTTTAAGCTGCGTGATGCCCATTTCCTTGACGATGGCCGCAATGGCATCCACCGCCTGCTTTATCTCTGCATCACCGATTGCGCCTATACAGCCGACGCGAAACGTTTCGACCTGCGTGAGCTTGCCGGGATAGAGCGTAAAGCCGCGCTCGCGCACCTTGTCGTAGAACACGTTGAAGTTGTACTTGGGGTCGGCCGGCGCGTGCCAGGTCGTGATGATGGGTGCCTGGATGGCGCGCGGCAGGAAAGACACGAAGCCGAGCTTCTCCATGCCGTCGATCAGCGTTTCGCAATTCTTGCGGTAGCGTGCGGCGCGGCTGGCAACGCCGCCCTGCGCCTGGAACTGTTTGAGCGCTTCGGCCAGTGCGGCCACCACGGTGGTTGGCGGTGTAAAGCGCCACTGTTTCGTACGCATATACGCCTGCCACTGGTCGTAGAGGTCGAGCGACAGCGAATGGCAGTTGCCCTTACATTGTTCGAGTGCGGCCTTGCGCAGGATCGCAAATCCCATGCCGGGCACGCTTTCGAGGCATTTGCCCGATGCCGCGACCACGCCGTCGAAGCGGATTTTGCGGGCGTCGATGTCGATGGCGCTGAACGAGCTCATGGCATCGATGAAAAGTCCGCGTTTGTGTTTGGCCACGACGGCAGCGATTTCCTCGAGCGGGTTCAGGATGCCGGTGCTGGTTTCGCAATGGACAATCGAGACATGCGTCAGCGACGGATCGGCAGCAAGCGCTTCGTCGAGCATCCTGGCGGTAGTCGGCTGGTCTTCGCCAGTCTGCAATATCTTGTGCTTGCGCTGGATGATTTCGCAGATTTTCGCAATGCGCTTGCCGTATTCGCCATTAATGCATACCAGCACGTGGCCGTTGCGTGGAATCAGCGTGCCGAGTGCGGCCTCAACCGAAAAAGTGCCGCTGCCCTGCATCAGTACGCAGGCGTGATCGTCGCCGCCATGCACGATGTCATTCAGTTGGGTAATCAGGCCGGCGGTCATTTCGATGAATGCGATGTCGCGCGAGCCGAAGTCGCGTAATTGCGCTTGCTTGGTCTGCAGCGTCGTCGTCAGCGGTCCTGGGGTGAGCAGTATCGGGTCTTTTGAGGTCATGATGCTTTTCCTTGACTATTTATACTATAAAAAACAGTTGGAACCGCAAAGTCGCAAAGGCGCCAAGAAAGCGCAAAGTCAATCAACTCTGCAAATGAATGTTGCGGATACGATCTGATCGCTGCATGGATGACGAGTTCAAATGAATAATATCTTGGCGGAATCTTTGCGTCTTTGCGCCTTTGCGCCTTTGCGGCGAAACAGTCTCTCCATTTTCCGGTTCAATTACCGAATTCAGGTCAATTCGGCGTCGCCGGCCTGCGCCAGGCCTGAGTCTTTATTTCCAGAAAACGGTTGAGCAGATAATAAATCAGGCAAGCAACCGACGACGTGATCACTATCAGGGTCGCCATCGCGGTCGCGGGCCCGATTTCACCGGCTACGTTGAGATTAAGTATGGCAATCGCCGCCAGCATGGTGTCGGGCGCATACAGGAATACTACCGCCGAGATCGTTGTCATCGCATTGACGAAGAAATAGCGGCTGATTTCGAGTATTGCCGGCAGGCACACTGGCACCGTCACGATAAAGAAGGTCTTGAAGAAAGGTACTTTCAGAGAAGCAGAGACGGCTTCGAACTCGGTGTCGATCTGCTTCAAAGCGGTGAGCGCGGTCAGGTGGCTCGATGAATAGTAATGGACGATAGTCGAAATCACGAGAATCGCCATCGTGTGGTAAATGACATTGAGCGGGTTCGCGGGATGATTAAAAAAGAAAATGAATCCCAGTCCCGAGTTCGGTCATCACGGTGCGGGCGTTCATCGCGCTTTTGTCGGCAGGCAGGCACAGCACGATGCCGTGTCGCCACAGGTCGGACTGCTTGGAGAGCATTTCATAAGCGATTCCGCGTGCGTCGTCGGCAGGCTCCAGCCGCAAAGCGCCGCCCGCGGTCACGACACTGCTCCCGGTACTGACGCAGGGTGCGGTTTCGCCGCGATGGAATTCAGCCAGCGCGCCCGGCACGCCAACGCTCCAGCCGGTCGAAACCGCCGCGAGCTGTTGCCCGACGAGCCGGGCGAGTTTGTCGTTGGAAAACGAGCCATTCATCGGGTAAGCGGCGGCAACTTCTAAAGTCCAGATTGTAGACAATCTACAAACACCGACTTACAATGTCAAGCCATGCACAGCGAAAACACTCAAGCGCAACAAAACAGTGCGCTGGATATCCTGCAAAACCAGTCGTTGACGATGCTGGTGCAGAAGGAAATCGAGCGCATGATCGTCGGCGGCGAGCTCGGCGCCGGCGCCAAACTTTCCGAAAACACCATCGCCCTGAAACTGGGCGTATCGCGCGGCCCCGTGCGCGAAGCGCTGCGCGGACTCGAGCAGACGGGGCTGGTGCAGGTCGAGAAAAACCGTGGCGTCTTCGTGCGCCAGATCCCGCTCGAAGAAGCGGAGGAAATTTACGAGCTGCGCGCCACGCTCGACCAGCTGGCCGGACGCAAGCTCGCGGCGCAAATCGAGCCCGCGCAGCTGAAAGAACTGGGTGTCCTGATCGAGCGCATGGAAAAAGCCAGCGTGCGCAACGACCTCGATGCCTACCATCCGCTCAACCTGCGATTCCACGACGCGCTGATTGAATTCGCGGGCAACCGCAAAATGCTGCATACCTACCGGCGTCTGGTCAACGAACTGAATCTGTTCCGCCGCCACACGCTGGCGCAGCGCGACCGCCTGCCGGCGTCGACGCGCGAGCACAGGCAGATCGTCGATGCGATCGCCGCGCGCGAGCCCGACCTTGCGGGCCAGTTGCTGTACGACCACGTCATGGCGAGCCGCGAACGTGTGCGCGCGTCGCATGCGCCGTCGGCCGATGTCCTGCCGACTTCCAAACGCAAGAGCGTAACCACGCACAGGAAAACAAAATGAATGCCGGACATGCATCTTTGACGGTCAACGGCCGCACTTATCGCTGGATGGACCGCCCGCTGGTGGTGGTGTGCATCGATGGCTGCGAGCCAGACTACATCACGCAGGCGATGCAGGCGGGCGTCGCGCCTTATTTGCGGGAGCTGTGCAACAAAGGCGCGTCTTTTCTCGCCGATTCCGTGGTGCCGAGCTTCACCAACCCCAACAACCTGTCGATAGTCACCGGCGCATCGCCGGCCGTGCACGGCATCTGCGGCAATTATTTTTACGATCGCGATGCCGGCAAGGAAGTCATGATGAATGACCCGCAGTATTTGCGCGCGGAAACGATACTGGCGAAATTTTCCCAGGCCGGCGCCAAGGTCGCGGTAGTCACCGCCAAGGACAAGCTGAGGACACTGCTGGGCCACCAGATGAAAGGCGGCATCTGCTTTTCGGCCGAAAAAGCCAATGAGACGACTGAGTCCGGGAACGGCATCAAAGACGGGTTGGGATTTGTCGGGCTGCCGCTGCCTTCGGTATACAGCGCGCAATTGTCGGAGTTCGTGTTCGCGGCCGGCGTCAAGCTGCTCGAGACCCATAAGCCGGACCTCACGTACTTGTCGACCACCGACTACGTTCAGCACAAGGACGCGCCCGGCACGCCCGGCGCCAACGCTTTTTACGCGATGATGGACGGCTACCTGAAAAAGCTCGACCAGCTCGGTGCGACCATTGCGCTCACGGCCGATCACGGCATGAACGCCAAGACCGACGCGAAGGGCGATCCCAACGTCATCTACCTGCAGGACGTGCTCGACCAGTGGTTGGGGAAAGACGTAGCACGGGTGATCCTGCCGATCACCGACCCGTACGTAGTGCATCACGGCGCGCTCGGCTCGTTCGCAACGGCGTATCTGCCGCCGGACGCAAGAGTCGATGAAATTATTTCGCAGCTCGCAGCGCTGCCCGGCATTGAAGTGGTTTACGACCGGGCCCGCGGTTGCCGCCGATTCGAACTGCCCGCGGACCGCATGGGCGATATCATCATCGTGTCGGAACGCCTGACCGTGCTCGGCACCAGCCGCGAGCGGCACGACCTGTCGGGGCTCACCGTGCCGCTGCGCTCGCATGGCGGAATTTCCGAGCAGACCGTGCCGCTGTTGTTCAACCGCCCCGCGAATGGCGTGGACACCTCGCGGCGTCTGCGCAATTTCGATATTTTCGACATCGCGCTCAATCATTTGCAATAAGCGTCTTCAGTAAGGACATCGCCATGGCTACTTCAGCGCAACGCAAACAAGGTTCCGACGTCAGGTACGAAGGCATGCGCATCGGCGGCGAGAAAGTCGTGCGCGACCGCGTGATCGAGGTCTTTAATCCGTTTACGGAGCAGGTCATCGCGACGGTGCCGAAGGCGACACTCGACGACATCAAGCGCGCGTTCGCCATTGCCAAGGGCTACAAGGCAAAGCTGACGCGCTATGAGCGCGCCAATATTCTTAATCGCGCGGCCGAACTGATGCGTGCGCGCACCGATGAACTATCCGACCTGATCACGTCGGAGTGCGGCATCTGCAAAAAGGATTCGCTCTACGAAGTCGGCCGCGCGTGCGACGTGATGAATTTCGCAGCGGGCCAGACGCTGATCGACGACGGCCAGGTGTTTTCGTGCGACCTGACGCCGCACGGCAAGAAGCGCCGCGTCTATACCCAGCGCGATCCGTTGCTGGGTGCGATCAGCGCGATCACGCCGTTCAACCATCCGTTGAACCAGGTCGCGCACAAGGTGGCGCCGTCCATCGCGACCAATAACCGCATGGTGCTGAAGCCGACCGAGAAAACGCCGTTGTCGGCCATCGTGCTCGCCGACATTCTGTACGAAGCCGGCCTGCCGCCCGAGATGTACCAGGTCGTGACCGGTGACCCGCAAGAAATCGCCGACGAAATGCTGACCAATCCAGACGTCGACCTGATTACGTTCACGGGCGGCGTGCCGATCGGCAAATACATCGCGTCGAAGGCGGGCTACAAGCGCATGGTGCTCGAACTTGGCGGTAACGACCCGCTGATCGTGATGGAAGACGCCGACATCGAAGAGGCCGCATCGCTGGCGGTTGCCGGCTCTTACAAGAATTCCGGCCAGCGCTGCACGGCGGTCAAGCGCATGCTGGTGCACGAAAAAGTCGCCGACCAGTTCGTCGAGCTGGTGGTCGCCAAAACCAAAGCGTGGGCTTGCGGCGATCCCATGGACGGCAAAGTTGATATGGGCACAGTGATAGACGAACCGGCGGCGAAGTCTTTCGAAGACAAAGTCAATGAGGCAGTGAAAGCTGGCGCCAAATTGCTGGTCGGCAATATCCGCCGCGGCGCGCTGTATTCGCCGACGGTGGTCGACCAGGTGCAGCCGGATATGCCGCTCGTCAAATACGAAACCTTCGGGCCGGTGTCGCCTATCATCCGCTTCAAGGACATCAACGACGCCATCCGCATTTCGAATTCCACCGCGTACGGGTTGTCTTCGGGTGTGTGCACCAACCGTCTCGATTACATCACGCGCTTCGTGTCCGAGCTGCATGTCGGCACGGTCAACGTGCGCGAGGTGCCGGGTTACCGCATCGAGCTCACGCCGTTCGGCGGCATCAAGGATTCGGGCCTCGGCTACAAGGAAGGCGTGCAGGAAGCAATGAAGAGTTTCACCAATGTCAAAACCTACTCGTTACCGTGGACATGAGGCGGGCATGATTACATTTCCGGAGATTCGCGCGCTGTTCGAGCTGAACGGGGGGTGCCAATACAGCGGCGAGTCCGTATCGCAACTGGAGCACGCGCTGCAGTGCGCCCAATTCGCGGAGCAATCCGGTGCCAGCGCCGAATTGATCACCGCTTGCCTGGTGCATGACTTGGGACATATGTCGAACGACATGGGGGCGACGCCCACCTTGCGCGGCGTGGATGACAAGCATCAGTATCACGCGGCGAGCGTGCTCAAGGCGATTTTCCCTAATGCAGTGCGGACCCCCATCCGCCTGCATGTCGATGCCAAGCGCTACCTGTGCGCGGCCGAGAGCGGCTATTGGGAGACGTTGTCGCCGGATTCGAAGCGCAGTCTCGAATTGCAGGGCGGAATCTATGGTGCGGAAGACGCGGCGAGCTTCATCGCCCGGCCGTATGCGCAGGACGCGGTCAAACTGCGGCGCTGGGATGACCTCGCGAAAGTGGCAGGATGCAAAACTCCCAATCTCGATCATTATCTTGAGATTGCGGCGGCTTGCTCAGCGGAGTCTGTCCGGGCGTGATGCATTGAAGCGCCGCACCGCTTCGCAATGAGTCTCCCGCTCGACGTCACGCTGCTCGTGCTGCTGGCGGCGCTGATGCACGCGTCGTGGAACGCGATCGCCAAGTCGGCCGCCAACAAGTTGCTCGACATCACGGCGATGGCGGTGGCGGGTGGCGCCGCGTGCGCGCTGGTGCTGCCTTTTTTGCCGGTCCCGGAACGCGAGGCGTGGCCGTGGCTGGCGGCTTCGTTACTGCTCCACTTCCTGTATTTCATGGCGCTGGTAGGGGCGTATAACAGGGCCGACCTGTCGCACGCTTATCCGTTGATGCGCGGCGTCGCGCCGCTGCTGGTCGCATTGTTCGGCGTCATTCTGCTCAACGACCAGCTGACGGTCTCGATGTGGGCAGGCGTGGCATTGATCAGCACCGGTATCCTGCTGCCCTTCTGGCTGGGTGCGGGAAACAAAAAAGATTTTCTGAAGAGCTCGTCGTTCGCGCTTGCCAATGCAGCAATCATCGCCGCCTATACTCTCGTTGACGGGTTCGGCACGCGGCTGTCGGCGAATCCGCTCAGCTATTGCCTGTGGTTGTTTCTGCTCGATCCTTTGCCGATACTCGCGATTGCGATCGCGCGCCACGGCGGCGGCGTTTGGCAACATTTCCAGAAGCGTTGGCTGGCATGCACCTTCGGCGGCCTGCTTACGGTGTGCGCGTACGGCACCGTGCTGTGGGCGATGACGCGCGCGCCGATCGCGGCAGTTTCCGCGCTGCGCGAGACTTCGGTGATATTCGCGGCGCTGATAGGCGCGGCGTTCCTGCGCGAAAGTTTCGGCGCGCTGAGGATAGTCGGCGCCGTGCTGGTGGTGTGCGGGATCGCCGCGCTCAGACTGTAGCCGGCGCCGGATTCTTGCGCGCGATCTGGCGGTCGTTGATCGGGAAGTTGAGGATGGCAGCCACTACCCCCATGCCGATGGTCAGCATCCACATCAGGCGGTACGAGCCGGTCGCGTCGAACAGATAACCCGCGATGCCGACGCCGAAGAAGCTGCCGATCTGGTGAAACAGGAAGGCGATGCCGGACAGCGTTGACAAATAGCGCACGCCGAAAATCTGCGCGATCAGGCCGCTGGTGAGCGGCACCGTGCCCAGCCACAAAAAGCCGATCACCGCGCCGAACATATAGACAGTCAACGGCGAAATCGGCAGCGCGATGAATATCGCGATGCCGACGGCGCGCGTGAAGTAGAGGATGCTCAGCAAATACTTCTTGGTATAACGCCCGCCCAGCCAGCCCCAGAAGTAGCTGCCGAATATATTGAAGAGCCCGATCATCGCCAGCGCAATCATGCCGGTTTCCGGCGACATGTGCTGATCGACCATATAGGCCGGAAAGTGGATGGAGATGAACATCAGCTGGAAACCGCACACGGTATAGGCGATGCACAGCAGCCAGTAGCCGCCGTGGCCCAGCGCTTCGCGCAGCGCTTCCGGTATCGACTGCTTGAATTGTCCGGGCGCAGGCTCCGTGCGTTTTTCAACCAGCGCGGCCGACAGCGGCAGGATCAAAAGGATCGTGAGCGCGAGCGTGATCATCGCGGAGTGCCAGCCGATATTGCTGATGAGCGTCTGGCCGTATGGCAGCATCACGAACTGGCCGAACGAACCGGCGGCGCCGGTAATGCCCAACGCCACGCTGCGTTTTTCTGGCGGGAAGGCGCGGCCGATTACGCCGTAGACGATGCTGAAGCCGCTGCATGACAGCGCGATGCCGACCACGATGCCCGCGCTGAGGCCGAATTCTAGGCCGCTGGTGGAAAACGCCATCAACAGCAGGCCGATTGCATAGAAGACCGCGCCCGATGCCATCACGCGGCCGGCGCCGTATTTGTCCGCGATCATCCCGGTGATCGGCTGCGCGAGTCCGTAGACCAGGTTCTGGATCGCAATAGCGAACGAGAAAGTCTGCCGTCCCCAGCCGAGGTCGGCGCTCATCGGCTGCAGAAAAAGGCCGAAAGTGTGGCGCGTGCCTAGCGCGATGGTGAGCGCCATGCCGCCGCAGATCAGGATGATGGCCGGCGTGCGCCAGTTTTTGAGAGTAGCGGAAGTCATATTGCGATATTAACCGGAAGCGGCGATTGTAACGTATCGCCACCGCCGGGTCCGCGCGCGCGTCAGGTTTTCAGCGTGAAAGGATTGAAATCGGTGTTGCGGTCGTAGTAGTCCTCATTCTCGGCGCGCTTCAGCCAGCCGACGATCTTGTACGTCATCGGTGTAAAGAGAATCTCGACGCCGACCTTGAAGACGAACTGCGACATCATTACCAGCGGCAGTTTTTCGTTGGGAATAATTCCACTGTCGTAAAACGCGAGCGGGTAAAACAGCAGCGAATCTACGCCTTCGCCGAATATCGTCGAGCCTATGGTGCGCATCCACAGCCAGCGCCCGGCAGTGCGGATTTTCATTTTGGCGAGTACGTACGAATTGACGAATTCGCCGCATACGAACGCAATCAGCGAGGCAAGCGCAATGCGCCATGTCGAGCCGAAGGCGATTTCATAGGCGCCCTGGTTGTCCCAGAACGGGGCCGGCGGCAGCTTGACGATGACCCACGCCATGAAAGCGGCGAATGCGAGCGCCGCGAAGCCGGTCCAGATCACGCGCCGTGAACGCGCGTAGCCGTAGACTTCGGTCAGGATGTCGCCGAACACGTACGAAATCGGAAAAAACAGCACGCCGGCGCCGAACGTCAGCGTGCCGATCAGCGGCCAGTCGACCTGCGCTATTTTTGCCGGACCGATCAGGTTGGAACACACCAGCACGGTGACGAAAGCCACCATCACGAATTCATAAAAGCGGTAGGTGCGGTGCGGGGCCATGAAGTTGCCCGAAAATAAGGAAGTGCGTATTAAGCCATATCTGCGCACGCGCGCAAAATCCATGTATGCCTTTTGGCTGCCGTGCGCGTTATGGCTGCTGAGGCGCTGATGGTGAGGGCGCTCGCCGAAAAGGAGCGACGATGAGCTGCGGGACTCGCGGAAACACCGGATTTCCCTTGGTCGCGGCCGCGGTATTGGCGGTTGCCGCGGCGTTGACGGGATGCTCGGGCCTGCCGCCCGGCGCACAGCCGCCGTCGGTGACGCTGTCCGATTTCGGCATCGCCAATGCCGGCATTTTCGAACAGCAGTTCGATTTGCGCTTGCGCATCCAGAATCCCAATCCCGATGAGTTCAGGGTCGACGGCATCGCGTTCGATCTCGAGGTCAACGATCAGCCATTCGCCAAGGGCGTCGGCAACCAGACGGTCCTGGTGCCGCGTTACGGCTCCGGCTTCATGCAGGTCGAGGCGGTCAGCACGCTGGGCGGATTGCTGCGGCAATTCGGGCGCCTGCGGCAGGGTGAGAAGCCGGTGTTCAAGTACCGCATCAGGGGCAGCCTGAGCATTGCGTCCGGCACGCGCGTGCCGTTCGACGAGCGTGGCGAATTTGATTTCAGCGCGCTCGCCTCCCGGCCCTAGCGCCAATCGAGAGTCGCTCCGCCTGCGGCGCGGGTCGTCACATACCGCGTGGTAAACTGGCACCACTCATGAAAAGCCCGCTCTGTTCCAGAAAACCAGAAAATCTTGAACCGCAAAGGACGCAAAGGTTTAGTGACAAAAAAAAGACAGCCCACGCAAGACCATCAGGCATTGATTTCTATTTTGCCTCTCGGGCTGTTCGCCTGCTCCTCTTTTCCTTTGCGTCCTTCGCGTCCTTTGCGGTGAACGCTTTTGACTCACGTAATTCGAGCTGATGCCCCATGCCAACCGAAAATATCGTTGAAATCAGCAAGCTGAGTTTCGCTTACGGCGACCGGCCGTTGCTGAAAGACATCAACCTGACCATCCCGCGCGGCAAGGTCGTCGGCATCATGGGCTCCAGCGGCTGCGGCAAGTCGACGCTCATGCGGCTGATCGGCGGGCAATTGGTGCCGGCCGGCGGTTACGTCAAAGTCGACGGCCACGTCGTGCACGAATTGAGCCGCGACGAGCTGTATCAACTGCGGCGCAAAATGGGCATGCAGTTCCAGGCCGGCGGCCTCTTCACCGACCTCTCGGTATACGAGAACATCGCGTTCCAGATGCGCGAGCACACCGATCTGTCCGAAAGCATGATCCGCGATCTCGTTTTACTCAAACTTGCGGCCGTCGGCCTGCGTGGTGCTGCGCAGCTGATGCCGGCGGAACTGTCGGGCGGCATGGCGCGGCGGGTCGGACTTGCGCGCGCGATTGCGCTCGACCCCATGCTGATCATGTACGACGAGCCGTTCGCCGGTCTCGACCCCATATCCTGCAGCGTGGTCGGCAACCTGATACGCCGCCTGAACGACGCGCTGGGCGCGACTTCCATCGTGGTGTCTTACGACGCGGCGGAATCCATGCGGGTCATCGATTATTTATATCTGATCTCGGATGGCGTGGTGGCGGCATCCGGGCCGGCTGCCGAGATGAAGGTCTCGCCGGACCCTTTCGTGCGCCAGTTTCTCGACGGCGCGCACGACGGCCCGGTGCCTTTCCATTACCCGCATGCTGCTTATCAGGCCGATCTCGGCCTGAAGTCCGCCTAAAAGGCAGGAGAGACGAAGTAGCAGGATAGACGATAGACGGATGTTACGTCTCTCGTCTCTCGTCTCTCGACTAATCTAGTGCTTCACATCCGCCGGAATCTGCGGCAGCGGCCCGCTGCGCAGGTTCAGCATGTGGCGTTCGCGCACCAGCGTCATGGTGACCGCGACGAACAGGCCGAACAGCACGATCACCGTGTAAATCGAGAAATTGAATTTGATCAGCAGTGAGTAGACGCCGAGCATCGTCAGAATGCTCAGGTTCTCGTTGAAGTTCTGCACGGCGATCGAATGGCCGGCGCCCATCAGGATATGGCCGCGATGCTGCAGCAGCGCGTTCATCGGCACCACGAAGAAACCGGCCAGCGCGCCAATCACCGTCATGATGGCCATCGCCGCATAGACGTCGCGCACGAAGATCAGGCTGATGGTAATGACGCCCATCGCGATGCCTACCGGCAGCACGTTGACGGCGCGGTGCAGCGGCACTACCTTCGCCGCGACGATGGCGCCTGCCGCAATGCCCACCGCGGTGATGCCCTGCATCATGGTCGCTTGCGACAGCGTATAGCCCAACGCGACCTCGGCCCATTTCAGCACGATGAACTGCAGGGTCGCGCCCGCGCCCCAGAAGAGCGTGGTGGTCGCCAGCGAAATCTGGCCGAGCTTGTCGGACCACAGGAGACGCGTGCAGTGCGCGAAGTCGGTAATCAGATAAATCGGATTTTTGCGCGCAGGTTTGTGGTCGACCCCGGTGCGCGGCACATAGAGGTTGAAAATCGCCGCTATGATGTAGAGCGTGATGATCAGCGTGATGGCGATTTCGGGCGCGGTATCGATGCCCGTATCGAATTGCGGCAGGTCGATCTTCAGCAGTTTGGTCGATATCGCCTCGCTGATCAGCGCGCCGCCCAGGAGGGTGCCGAGAATGATGGAGCCCACGGTGAGGCCTTCGATCCAGCCGTTGGCGACCACCAGCTTGTGGTGCGGCAGATATTCGGTGAGGATGCCGTATTTCGCCGGCGAGTAGGCGGCAGCCCCCAGCCCGACCACGCCGTAGGCGATGAGTGGATGCACGCCGAACAGCATCATCGAGCAGCCGATGACTTTGACCGTGTTCGAGATGAACATCACCTTGCCCTTGGGCAGGGCGTCGGCGAAAGCGCCGACAAACGGCGCCAGCACGACATAGGAAATGGTGAAAAAGAGCTTCAGCATCGGCGTCAGCCACGCCGGCGAATCAAGCAGCGCCAGAGTCGCAATGGCGGCGACCAGCAGCGCGTTGTCGGCCAGCGACGAGAAGAACTGCGCTGTCATGATGATGAAAAAACCGAACGGCATGAAGGGGATGCGTGCCCTCTTATAAGGTGGAGCTTTATACCATAGTTTTATGGCGCAAGCGTCGGCTGGGGGCGGCCGCCAGTCATGACTTGGGGGAGGAATTGTGGTTGAATACCCCCCTGATTTTTGGAGAGACGAGAGACGATAGACGAGAGGCGGAGTTCATCAGGGCGGCCGGTTTCCCGCCTATCGTCTCTCGCCCCGCGTCTATCGGGATTCCATGGCCGATCGCAGATTGCAGGTTTTTCACACCGTCGCCCGGCAGTTGAGCTTTACCAAGGCGGCCGAGCAGCTCTTCATGACGCAGCCGGCGGTGACTTTCCAGGTCAAGCAGCTGGAAGAGCATTTCAGCGCGCGGCTCTTTGAGCGCAGCCACGGCAAAATCGCGCTGACGCCGGCGGGCGAACTGGTGCTCGATTACGCGGAGCGCATCCTCGGCCTGTCGGCCGAACTCGACAAGCGCGTGAGCGAACTCACCGGCGCCGTCAGCGGGCCATTGCTGCTCGGCTGCAGCATGACGATCGCCGAATTCATCCTGCCGCGCGTGCTTGGCGAATTCAAGGCGCGCCATCCGCAGGTGCAGACGCACATGACGGTCGCCAATTCCGAAATCATCGAAATGCGCGTGGCCGATCACACGCTCGATCTCGGCTTGATCGAGTCGCCGTCGCATCTGCCGGGCCTGCATACCGAGGAGTGCTGCGACGACGAACTCGTGATGATATGCGCGCCGGAATACAAGTTCGCCAAACTCAAGACCATCACCGCGGCGCAGATCGCCGGCGAGCCGTACATAAGCCGTGAAAGCGGCTCGGGCACGCGCCAGTTTGCCGACAATTATTTTCGCCAGGCGGGGGTTGCTCCCGAAGATCTGAACATCGTGATGGAACTCGGCAGCCCCGAGGCGATCAAGGGCGTGGTGGAGACCGGCATCGGCGTCGCGATCATGTCGAGCGCCACGGTGGCCAAGGAGCTGAAGTTGGGTTCGCTGACGGCCGTTCCGCTTGAGCCGCGCCTGATGCGCACGCTGTCGCTGGTCTACCCGCGCGAAAAATTCCGCTCGCGCCTGCTGTCCACTTTTGTCGAGTTCGCGACCGGCAAGATGCGCACGATGGCAAAGCTAGGAGGCGGTGAGTCGTGAGGGGGTAAAGGGTGTTTGAAATTTCGAGAGACGCCAGGCGAGAGACGAGAGGCGGAAACCCGTCTATCTTCTATCCCGCTTCTTCCTCTTTCCAGTTTCCTGCACACTCCCTCACTCCTCACGCCTAACCCCTCACGCCTCCAACCATGCGCCCAATCAAAGCCATCATTAGCGCCGCGGCGCTGCGCCACAACCTCGGCGTGGTGCGCAGGGCGGCGCCGCGTTCGCGCGTGTTCGCGGTTATCAAGGCCAACGCCTATGGACATGGCGTGACGCGCGCGGCGCGCGCGTTCGAGGCGGCAGACGGCATCGCGCTGCTTGAAATCGAAGCCGCGGTGCGCTTGCGCGAAGGCGGATATGCGAAGCGCCTCGCTTTGCTCGAAGGATTGTTCGAGAGCTCCGAGGTGGCGGTGGCCGCCAGGCACGATCTCGCCGTCGTGGTCCATAACCACGAGCAGTTGCGAATGCTCGATGCGGCGCCGGCCGGCGCGCGCCTCGACGTCATGCTCAAGATCAATACCGGCATGAACCGGCTCGGCTTCACGCCGCCCGACGCGCTGGTGGCGCGCGAGCTATTAAAAAAGCATCGCGCGGTAAAGCAGCTGACGCTGATGACGCATTTCGCGACCGCCGATGACGCACGCGGCGTCGCCTGGCAGATACAGGTCTTCGAGCAAATCGCCGCCGGCCAGCAGTTGGAGCGTTCGATTGCCAATTCGGCAGCCATTCTGCGTTTTCCGGACACGCACGCGGACTGGGTGCGCCCGGGCATCATGCTCTACGGCTGCACGCCGTTTGCGGATGTCACGGCGCAGGAACTCGGCTTGAGGCCGGCCATGACGCTGGCAAGTGAAATCATTTCCGTGCAGGACTTGCGCGGCGGCGACCGCATCGGCTATGCCGGTACTTTCGAAGCCACGCAGACTATGCGCATCGGCACCGTCGCCTGCGGTTATGCCGACGGCTACCCGCGCCATGCGCCGACCGGCACCCCGGTGCTGGTCGACGGCATCCGCACGCGCACGCTGGGACGCGTGTCGATGGACATGTTGTGCGTGGACCTGACCCCCGTTCCCGCCGCTCGCGTCGGCACCGCGGTCGAATTGTGGGGGGAGGCGTTGCCGGCCGACGAGGTTGCCGCCGCCGCCGGCACCGTGAGCTACGAATTGATCTGCGCGCTCGCGCCGCGCGTTCCCGTATTTGAAGCCTGAGCGCCGGTAATGAAAAGCCCCAACTGCGGGTGTATTATCCGGCAATGAGCACTCAGCAGATCACGGGGGAAGGCGCGCTGCCGTCAGCCCCGCACAGTCATCAGGTGTGGCCGTTCCGGCGCTCGGCCGCGATGCGCTACGGCGTGGCTGTGCTCGCCGTGCTGATAGCGTTCGCGATCCGTTACATGATTTACGGCGATCTGCAGAACCGGCTGGTATTCACTTTTTTCGTGCCGGCGGCGATGGTGGCGGTCTGGTACGGCGGGCTCGGCCCAGGCATACTCGCGACGGTGCTGGGATTGCTGCTCGGCGATTATTTTTTCATGATGTCGCGCACGGCGTTGTGGCCGCTCGGCCACCGCGAGTCGCTCGCGATCGGCGCTTACGCGGTGACCACGCTGCTATGCGTCATGCTGTGCGAGCGGCTGCATCGCCGCATACGCACGTTCGAGCGCGCGCTCGAGCAGGAGCGGCATCACAAAAATATCCCGTTGTGCCCGGAGGCGCAGGAATTTGCCGAGTACCTAACGCGCTATTACGCATTGCCCAATCACCATCTTTACGCTTATCCGAGCTGGCCGTACCGGCGCCCTGTCATGCTGCGCTTCGGCGTGGCGCTCGGCGTAGTGGCCGTGGCATTTTTATTGCGCTATTACCTGTTCGGCACGCAGGACACCCGCCTGGCGTTCATTTTCTTCGTGCCGGCGGCCATCGTGGCAGTTTGGTACGGCGGCATGCTGTCCGGCCTGCTTGCTGCCACCGCAGGACTGATGCTGGGCGATTATTTCTTTCTGACCGACCATGAAGCGCTGGGCGCGGTGCTTGAATCCGAGCGCCTGCAGATCGGCCTCTACGCGGTAATGACGACCTTGTGCGTGATGTTGTTCGAGAACCTGCACGAGCGCGTGCGCCGCCTCGAACACGCGTTTGACCGCGCGCGCCATCATCATCCGCACGCCGCTGGGATGGCGCACGGCGGGACCTCCGGCGCGTCAGCGGCGCACTGAAAATTTCGCGCGCAGGCAGGCGCCCGCACCTGGCGCCGCACGCAGCATAGACCGTCACGATACCGGTATGGCCAAAGCAAAATCGATCTACACCTGCACCGAATGCGGCGGCCAGGCCGTCAAGTGGCAGGGCCAATGCCCGCATTGCACCGCGTGGAACACACTGGTTGAAACCGTTGCCGAAACCGTGTCGTCCGGCGCCAACCGGTTTACCGCGATCGCTGGCAAGGGCAAGCTGCAGCGCCTCTCCGAAGTCGAGGCGCACGAAGAAAGCCGCGTGCCTACCGGTATTGCGGAATTCGACCGCGTGCTGGGCGGGGGACTCGTGCGCGGCGCCGTCGTCCTGATCGGCGGCGATCCGGGCATCGGCAAATCGACCCTGATGCTGCAGGCGCTGTGCGCGCTGGGCGCCAATCACAAGGTGCTGTACGTGAGCGGCGAAGAATCGTCGCAGCAGATAGCGTTGCGCGCCAAGCGCCTGGCGCTCGATGCGTCGGTGCTGCACCAGATCGCCGAAATCGGCCTCGAAAAAATCCAGCACGTGCTGCAGGCGGAAAAGCCGGCGGTGGCGGTGATCGATTCGATCCAGACGCTGTATTCGGATGCACTGCAGTCGGCGCCGGGTTCGGTCGCGCAGGTGCGCGAATGCGCCGCCCAGTTGACGCGGCTTGCCAAGTCGAGCGGCATCACCATCATCCTGGTCGGCCACGTGACGAAGGAGGGCGCGCTCGCCGGCCCGCGCGTACTCGAGCACATCGTCGACACCGTGCTGTATTTCGAAGGCGACACCCATTCGAGCTTCCGCCTGATCCGTGCGGTCAAGAACCGTTTCGGCGCGGTGAACGAGCTCGGCGTGTTCGCGATGACGGAAAAAGGCCTGAAAGGCGTGTCGAACCCGTCGGCGCTGTTTCTGTCGCAGCACGCGGAACCGGTGGCCGGGTCGTGCGTACTGGTCACGCAGGAAGGCACGCGGCCTTTGCTGGTGGAAATCCAGGCGCTGGTCGACGATGCGCACGCGCCGAATCCGCGCCGCCTCGGTGTCGGCCTCGAGCAGAACCGGCTGGCGCTGCTGCTCGCGGTGCTGCACCGGCACGCCGGCATCGCGTGCTTTGATCAGGACGTATTCGTCAACGCGGTCGGCGGCATGAAAATCACCGAACCCGCGGCCGACCTCGCGGTGCTGATGGCCATTGTTTCGTCGCTGACCAACCGCGCATTGCCGGCCAAGCTGGTCGTGTTCGGCGAAGTCGGGCTCGCCGGGGAAGTGCGCCCGGTGCAGCGCGGTCAGGAGCGCTTGCGCGAAGCCGCCAAGCTCGGCTTTACCCACGCGCTGATACCGGAGGCGAACAAGCCGAAACAGGCGATTCCCGGGCTGACGGTGGTCGCGGTGCGGCGCGTTGCCGATGCGGTAGCCCAGATGCGGGAAGGATTCGGGGCATAAGTCCGCGGGTGATCGCCTGTTGCTTATAGCTGCTGCTCCTTGTAGAGTCGCGCCGAGCACTGGAAATTGCGTCAGGTTTCATCTTGAAGAATTGAGTTGCGTCGACACAGAGCGACCGCTCCCGCCCTAATGTCGGGGATGGGGGCGCGGAGGAGAACTCCAAGCATGGCACGCGGCAATCCCTACAACACGGGGCTCGACAAGAACGCGGCGAATTACACGCCGCTGTCGCCGTTGTCGCTCATCGCGCGCACCGCCTATGTTTATCCGCAGCGCGTTGCCGTCATCCACGGCGATTGGCGGCTCACCTGGGCTGAGGTTTACGCACGCTGCCGCCGACTGGCTTCTGCTTTGAAGAAACATGGCGTCGGCGCCGGCGAGACCGTGGCCGCGATGCTGCCCAATATTCCGGCCATGTACGAAGCGCATTTCGGCGTCGCAATGGCGGGCGCGGTATTGAATGCGCTTAATACCCGGCTTGATGCCGATGCCATTGCGTTCATGCTCGACCATGGTGAAGCCAAAGTACTCATCACCGACCGCGAATTTTCGGCCACCATCGCCAACGCGCTCACCAAGGTCAAAAACAAGCCGCTGGTGATCGACGTCGACGATCCGGCTTACAGCGGCGGCGAACTGCTCGGCGCCATGAACTACGAACAATTCATCGCGCAGGGCGAGCCGGAGTTTGCATGGTTTCTGCCCGCCGACGAATGGGACGCCATTTCGCTCAACTACACTTCGGGCACTACCGGGAACCCCAAGGGCGTGGTCTATCACCATCGCGGCGCGTACCTGAACGCGATTTCCAACATCGTCAGCTGGGGCATGCCGCCGCATGCGGTGTACTTGTGGACGCTGCCGATGTTTCACTGCAACGGCTGGTGTTTTCCGTGGACGATGGCGGCCAATGCCGGTAGCAACGTGTGTTTGCGCAAAGTCGACGCGAAAACCATATTCGACCTCATGCGCGAGCATGGCGTCACGCATTACTGCGGCGCGCCCATCGTGCACAACACGCTCATCAACTCGCCGGCCGAGTGGAAGGAAGGCATCGCGCAGACGGTGAACTGTCTCGTTGCCGGCGCGGCGCCGCCGGGCACGGTGATCGAAGGCATGCAGAAAATGGGTTTCAATTTGACGCACGTATACGGCCTGACCGAAACCTACGGCCCCGCGGCCGTGTGCTCCAAGCACCCCGAGTGGGACGCGTTGCCGCTCGCCGAGCAGGTCAGGCTCAACGGCCGCCAGGGCGTGTGGTACCACCTGCAGCAGGGCATGACGGTGATGGACCCGGCGACCATGCAGCCCGTGCCGTGGGACGGTGAGACCATGGGCGAAATCATGTTCCGCGGCAATATCACGATGAAAGGCTATCTGAAGAACCCGCAGGCGACGGATGACGCGTTCGGCGGCGGCTGGTTTCACAGCGGGGACCTCGCCGTCATGCACGCCGACGGTTACGTGAAGATCAAGGACCGCTCCAAGGACGTCATTATCTCCGGCGGCGAGAACATCTCGTCGCTGGAGGTCGAGGACGTGCTGTGCCGGCATGCGGCGGTGCTGATGGCGGCGGTCGTCGCGCAGCCTGATGCAAAATGGGGCGAGGTCCCGTGCGCATTCGTCGAGCTCAAAACCGGGGCGCAGCCTACCGAGCAGGAGATCATCGACTTCTGCCGTACCAATATAGCGCGCTTCAAGGTGCCGAAAAAAATCATTTTCGGGGTGTTGCCGAAAACTTCTACGGGTAAAGTCCAAAAGTTCCTTTTGCGTGAGCAGGCGAAGTCGGCCGCGGCGATAGATTCTTAAAACAAGAAAGCAGGAAACCGCCGATGAACGCCGATAGACGCCGATGAAGATCAAATTCAACCATTCTCGGGATGACGTTTTGTTTTTATCGGCGTTAATCGGCGTACCCCTCAAGGGGGTATTAAAAAGAATTAATCGGCGGTTGCATTGACAGGCATGAGCAGCGACAGCGATTACATCCTCGAAACGAAGAACCTCGTCAAGGAGTTCAAGGGCTTCGTTGCGGTCAATGACGTGAGCCTCAAGGTCAGGCGCGGCAGCATACACGCGCTGATCGGCCCCAACGGCGCCGGCAAGACGACGTGCTTCAACCTGCTGACCAAGTTTCTTGAGCCCACGCGCGGCAGCATTCATTTCAACGGCATCGACATCACCGGCGAGAAGCCGGCCGAGATCGCGCGCCGCGGCATCATCCGCTCGTTCCAGATCTCGGCGGTGTTTCCGCACCTGACGGTGCTCGAAAACGTGCGTATCGGTTTGCAGCGCAAGCTCGGCACCTCGTTTCATTTCTGGAAATCGGCGCGCACGCTGGATACGCTTAACGCGCGCGCCATGGAATTGCTGGAGTCGGTCGATCTCGCCACGTTCGCCGATACCGTGACGGTCGAACTGCCGTATGGCCGCAAGCGTGCGCTGGAGATTGCGACCACGCTGGCGCTCGATCCCGAGTTGATGTTGCTCGACGAACCGACGCAGGGCATGGGGCATGAAGACGTCGGCCGCGTCGTCGAACTGATCCGCAAGGTTGCCACCGGGCGCACCATCATGATGGTCGAGCACAATCTCAACGTGGTCGCCAATCTGTCCAGTACGATCACGGTGCTGGCGCGCGGCGCGATCCTCGCCGAGGGTCCGTACGCCGAAGTCTCGAAAAATCCGCGCGTGCTTGAAGCCTACGTCGGATCCAGCGATGTCGATACGGCGGCCGCTCATGGATAACGCAAGCCAGGCCGGCAGCGAACTGTTGCGCGTGACCGACCTGCACGCGTTTTACGGCGAGTCGCACATCCTGCACGGCATCGACTTCGTGGTGAATCGCGGCGAAGTGGTGACGCTGCTGGGGCGCAATGGCGCCGGGCGCACGACGACGCTGCGCGCGATTCTCGGCCTCACCGGCAAGCGCGCGGGTTCCATCATGATCAACGGCCGCGAATCGATCGGCATGGCGACGCATGAGATCGCGCACCTCGGCATCGGTTATTGCCCCGAGGAGCGCGGCATATTCGCCAGCCTCTCAGCCGAGGAAAACCTGCTGCTGCCGCCCGCGGTGGCGAGCGGCGGCATGAGCGTGGACGAAATCTACGCCATGTTTCCGAATCTTAAAGAGCGGCGCGCGAGCCCCGGCATGCGGCTTTCCGGTGGCGAACAGCAGATGCTGGCCATCGCGCGCATCCTGCGCACCGGCGCCAAGCTCCTGCTGCTGGATGAAATCAGCGAGGGCCTGGCGCCCGTTATCGTGCAGACGTTGGGGCGAGTAATACGCACCTTAAAGGAGCGCGGCTACACGATTATCATCGTCGAGCAGAATTTCCGCTTCGCCGCGCCGCTCGCCGACCGTCACTATGTTATAGAACATGGCCGCATAGTCGAAACGGTTACAATGCCCGAATTAGATAAAAAAATGGACCGGTTGCACGTTTTGCTTGGAGTCTAATTCTCAACGGAGGCACTACCATGAAACGTAAATTGATTGCAGTTCTGGTCGGTATGGCGTTGGCTGCTGCGCCTCTGACTTCCGCGTTTGCCCAGGCCAAAGCGGGCGGCCCCAAGCTGTCGGACGGCGTAGTCAGAATCGGCGTGCTGACCGACATGTCGGGCTTGTATTCCGACCTCGGCGGCGCCGGCTCCGCGCTCGCGGCCAAAATGGCCATCGACGATTTCAAGGCGGCGGGAAAAGGCAAAGCATTCCCGATCGAACTCGTCTCCGCCGATCACCAGAACAAGGCCGACGTCGGCGCGCAGAAAGCGCGCGAATGGTACGACACGCAGGGCGTCGACATGATTACGGACGCGCTGAATTCCGCGGTCGCGCTGTCGGTCGCCAAGCTGACCGCCGAGAAAAAACGCATCCTCATCGACACCGGCGCCGCCAGCACGCGCCTCACCAACGAAGACTGCTCGCCGTACACCGTGCACTACGTATATGACACTTACTCGCTTGCCAACGGCACCGGCAACGCCATCGTCAAGGGCGGCGGCAAGACCTGGTTCTTCCTGACCGCGGATTACGCGTTCGGCCATTCGCTCGAGTCCGACACCGCCAACGTGGTGAAAGCCGGCGGCGGACAAGTGCTGGGTGCGGTGCGCCATCCGCTCAACGCCTCCGACTTCTCGTCGTTCCTGCTGCAGGCGCAGACCTCCAAAGCGCAGGTGGTGGGCCTCGCCAACGCGGGCGGCGACACCATCAACTCGATCAAGGCCGCGAACGAATTCGGCCTGACCAAAACGCAGAGCTTAGCCGGCCTGCTGGTGTTCATCACCGACATCCACAGCCTTGGCCTGCAGGTTGCGCAGGGCATGATGCTCACCGACGGCTGGTACTGGGACCAGAACGACGACTCGCGCAAATTCGGCAAGCGTTATTTCGAAAAGATGCGCAAAATGCCGAGCATGAACCAGGCCGGCGTCTATTCGGCGGTGACGACTTATCTCAAGGCGATTCAGGCCGCGGGGACCGACAATGCCGACGCGGTCATGGCGCAGATGAAGAAAATGAAAATCAACGACATGTTCGCCAAGAACGGCTATATCCGCGCCGATGGCCGCATGGTGCATGACATGTATCTGATGCAGGTGAAAAAACCGTCGGAGTCGAAGTATCCGTGGGACTATTTCACCGTGAAAGCGACGATTCCTGCCGCGGAGGCGTTCCTGCCGCTCGCGCAATCGAAGTGCTCGCTGGTCAAGAAGTAAAGTCCTGACTTCCGGCGTCCCGTTGCGGGGCGCCGGAGTTGCACGCGGACATGGAGATTTTCGGCGTTCCATTGCAGGCGATGTACGGGCAGTTGCTGCTCGGGCTCGTCAATGGATCGTTTTACGCGATGCTGTCGCTCGGGCTCGCCGTTATCTTCGGCCTGCTCAACATCATCAATTTCACGCACGGCGCGGTCTACATGCTGGGCGCGTACGCCGCCTACATCGGCATGAGCGCGTTCGGCATCGGTTACTGGCCGGCGCTGATCCTGGCACCACTGGCGGTCGGCATCTTCGGCATGGTCATAGAGCGCACCATGCTGCGCCGGCTCTACAAGCTCGATCATTTGTACGGTCTGCTGCTGACCTTTGGCCTGACACTGATGCTCGAAGGCCTGGTGCGTTCGGTCTACGGCGTGTCCGGGCAGCCGTACGCGGTGCCCGACGCATTGCGCGGCGCGACCGACCTCGGTTTCATGACGCTGCCCAATTACCGCGCTTGGGTGGTTGTTGCATCGCTGGCGGTATGCCTGATGACGTGGTACGTGATCGAGCGCACCAAGCTCGGCGCTTACCTGCGCGCCGGCACCGAGAACCCGAAGCTCGTGCAGGCTTTTGGCATCAACGTGCCGCTGATGGTCACGCTCACCTACGGTTTTGGCGTTGCGCTCGCTGCATTTGCCGGCGTGCTGGCGGCGCCCATCATTCAGGTCAACCCGCTGATGGGGTCGAACCTCATCATCATAGTGTTCGCTGTGGTCGTGATCGGCGGCATGGGCTCCATCCTCGGCTCGATATTGACGGGGCTCGGCCTCGGCATCATCGAAGGGCTGACCAAAGTTTATTACCCCGAAGCCTCGTCCACCGTCGTGTTCGTCATCATGGCCATAGTGCTGATGGTGCGTCCCGCCGGCTTGTTTGGCAGAGAGAAATGAGCGGCTCTGGGAAAATGAGCGCCATCGGCTATGCGTTCCTCGTCGTGCTCGGACTGGTGGCGCCGCTGGTGCTGTATCCGATATTCCTGATGCAGGCGTTGTGCTTCGCGCTCTTCGCGTGCGCATTCAACCTCCTCATTTACAGTCAGCAAGTCAGGAT
>CAMBSS010000040.1 GCA_945870465.1 Bordetella parapertussis
CAATCAACCACAACGCCATCGTCGAACCGGTCGACTACGCGGGTTGGCGCACTACCAACGCAACGCTGACTCTCGACGACGGCAGCGCGCTCGTCTGCAACCCATTGCTGGGCTCTGCCTCGACGCCGCCGCAGGGCCTCGCCGCCGAAGTCATCGACCTCGGCCGCGGCGCGCCGGAAGATTTCGCGCGGCACGCCGCCGACATCGCCGGCCGCTTTGTACTGGTGCGCCACGAATATCCGTTCTCCGCCATCCATATTCATCGCCGGCGCAAACTGGGCTGGGCAATGGAACACGGCGCCGCGGGTTTCATCATCGCCAATCCACTGCCCGACGCGGGACCGATGTCCGGCTCTTCCGGCCGCGGCGGCGGCGCCGGCATCCCGTCAGTATCGACCGATTTTGAATCCGCCACGCGGCTCGCCGCCCGGGGTTCGCAGCGCGCGCGGGTGAAGTTGCAACTTGCGGGAGAGGATTACGCGGCCCAAACCAGCGTGGCCATACTCGACCTGCCCGGAAAAACCAGCGGGCGTGTCGTGTTGAGTGCGCACGTTGACGGGCATGATCTCGCCGAGAGCGCCATGGACAACGCAACGGGTGTTGCGGTCGTGCTCGCCGTTGCCCGTGCATTCGCGCCGCTGATTGCGAACTGCCGGCGCGGCATCAAAGTATGTCTGTTCAGCGCGGAGGAATGGGCTCTGGCGGGTTCGCGCCAGTACCTGGATCGCATGCCCGCAAACGAACGCGATGCCATCGCTCTCAACATCAATCTCGACACGGTCGGCGGCGACCAGCAGCTGACCGCACTCACCAGCGAATTTCCGCGCCTTGCCCCTTTCCTGCGCGACACCGCGGCAGCGGCCGGCATAGCGCTCGGCACGTACGAGCCCATGATGGCGAACTCCGACCACTTCAATTTCGCGCGGCACGGCATCCCGGCATTGCGCCTGGTCGCCGGCTTCGATCGCCCGCAATGCAATATTCAACACATACTGACGCGCGGCGACACCCGCGAAAAAGTGGCGCCGGCGGAACTGGCGGCAGCGGCGCAGCTGACTGCAGTGTTGCTGGCGCGCGCGCTGACCGCCAGCGATGAAGAATTGGCGGAGCTGAGGACACGCTGATGGCGACGTACGCGATCGGCGACATCCAGGGTTGTTATTCGACGTTGCGGCGGCTGCTCGACAAGCTCGACTTCGAACCAGCACGCGACCGCCTGTGGATGGTCGGCGACCTCGTGAACCGCGGCCCTCAATCGCTCGCCGTACTGCGTTTCGTGAAAGACCTCGGCACGCGTGCCATCACCGTGCTCGGCAATCACGATCTGCATCTCCTGGTCGTCGCCGCCCGCCACGTCAAGCAGCACCATGGCGACACGTTGAACGCGATCCTGCGTGCCCCCGACCGCGACGAACTGCTGGACTGGCTGCGCCGGCGCAAGCTGATGCACACCGCCGGGCGCTATGCGATGGTGCACGCGGGCGTGCTGCCGCAATGGTCGATCGCCAAAGCGCGCGGCCTCGCGCGCGAAGTCGAGACCGCGCTGCAACGCGACGGCTACGACGATTTTTTGCGCCAGATGTACGGCAACCAGCCCGACCGCTGGCGCGATGACCTCACCGGCGTCGACCGGCTGCGCGTCATCACCAACGTGTTCACGCGCCTGCGCCTGTGCACCGCGGACGGCAAAATGGAATTCGCGCACAAGGGCGCGCCCACCCATCTGCCGCGCGGCTACCGGCCATGGTTCAGCGCTCAGCGCCGCCGCAACCGCGCAACCACCATCATCTTCGGCCACTGGGCAGCGCTTGGACTTTATATGAAAGACAACGTGGCCGGACTCGACACCGGCTGCGTGTGGGGCCGCGACCTGACCGCGTTCAGGCTGGCGGACGGAAAGCTTTTCCAGTGCGCCGCCGTGGCGCGGGCACGTTAAGGGCGGCGGCGATCAGGCGCGCTGCTTCGTGCGCAAGTTCGCCGCGATGCCTTCCATCGCAGGCAAGCGGCGGCAAAAACTGCAGATGCACATGAATCACCGGCTGCGTCAGCATCGCGCGCAGCGTCTCCATCAGCGTTTTGGTACCCTCGTAATCAGCTTCGCTGCATAAACTGCCGTCGGCACGTGTGTAGCGGATTGCCAGCGGAAACAGCCTGGCGTCGCATTCGAGTGCGGGCTGCAACAGCGACGCGTGAAACGGCAGTATTACGTCGCCCGCAGTGACTTTGCCTTCCGGAAATACCGCGAACGTATCGCCCTGCTTCAACGCAGCGACGACCTGCGCGTTGATGTGCGCGGTGTGGCGGCGCTGCGTGCGCTCGATGAACAGCGTGCCGCCCTGCGCGCACAGCCAGCCGATCACCGGCCAGCGCCGGATTTCGGCCTTGGCGACAAAACGCATGGTGTGCACTGAGTTGATCGCGAAGATGTCGAGCCACGAGACGTGGTTGCCGACTATCATCGCCGCCCCATCAGCGACACGCGGCGGCTCGCCGCTGACCTTCACACGCACGGCCAATATGGCAAGCAACTGCCGCGATGCATGGCGCACGCGCGCGCGGCGCTGCGCATTGCTCAAAAATGGTAGAGCGAACGCAGCGATGGCGACCGCGCGTACGACGTGCAACAGCATGCGCACGGCACGGCTGGCACGGGTTGCTGCGGATGTCGGTTGAATGGCCAGACTGCGGGCGGCGCAGCCGCTGTCAGTGCGTAACGCGCATGCTGTTGGCGCCCGACAAAATGCGCACGCGCTCGCCGGCCTTGAATGTTTCGCCCAGGGGCTGCAGCACCGCGATCAGCGTCCCGCTGTCGAGCCTGACGGAAATTTCCAGCCCCTCGCGGGCGGACACCGCATTTTCAAGCGCGCGTCCCGCCACGGCACCGGCCACGGCACCGGCCACTGAAGCCGCCTGGCTGCCGCGGCCGCTGCCCATTGTGCCGCCGCCAATACCGCCAGCCGCCGCACCCCCTAGCGTGCCGATGTAGCCGCCCGACGCCGGCAACGGTACGCGGCGCACTTCTTCGACCACGCCCATGCGCACATCCAGTTCTTCGCCCGCTTTTCGAGCGGGGGAATTCGCGGCGCAGCCGGCGCCCAGCAGACCCGCCGTCAACAACGCAATTGCCGTGAGCCGCCGCATATGGCGCCGCCGCTTACCAGAGCGCGGTCGCGAAGTTTTGCTTGAAACGCGCGGCGACGTCATCGCGCGTGAATTGATGGTTCTGCCCGCCGCGATGCGCGATCTTCATCGCACCGAGCAGCGATGCGAGCCGTCCGGTCAGCTCCCAGTCGAGGCCGTTGGCGATGCCGTAGAGGAGCCCCGCGCGGTAGGCGTCGCCGCAGCCGGTCGGGTCGACTACGGCATCCGGCTTGGCGCAGGGGATTTCAAGCTGCCGGCCGCCGCTGTAGATCAGCGAGCCCTGCGCTCCCAGCGTGACGATCAAAGCCTTGACGTGCCGAGCCAGCGCTTCCAGTGTCTGGCCGGTTTTCTCCTGCAGCATTTGCGCTTCGTAGTCGTTGACCGTCAGGTAGTCGGCCTTGCCGACGAAATCGAGCAACTCCTCGCCGTTGAACATCGGCAGGCCCTGGCCGGGATCGAAAATGAACGGAATGCCGGCAGCCGCGAATTCGCGCGCATGCTGCAGCATGCCGTCGCGGCCGTCGGGCGCGACGATACCGAGCGTAACGTTGGCCGCGTCGCCGACATGGTTTTGCTGCGAGTGGTTCATCGCGCCCGGATGAAATGCCGTGATCTGGTTGTCGTCGAGATCGGTGGTGATGAATGCCTGCGCGGTAAAGGTGCCGGCGACCTGCTTCACATGCAGCTGCGACAGCTGCAACTTGTCGAGCCTGTACGTGTACGGCTGGGAGTCGTCACCAACGGCAGCCATGATCTGCGGCTTGCCGCCCAGCATGTGCAGGTTGTAGGCGATGTTGCCGGCGCAGCCGCCGAACTCGCGGCGCATGTCGGGCACCAGGAATGCAACGTTGAGGATATGCAGCTTCTCGGGGAGGATGTGCTCCTTGAAGCGGCCCGGGAACACCATGATGGTGTCGTAAGCGATCGAACCGCAGATCAAAGTATTCATGCATGTCATCCGTTGCAAAGGCGCGGATTATACCATCGGCACATGTGCGCCTACGCAGCCGCCGCGCGCAGGATGCTATGATAATTGCGCGCAATCAACTTGTGGAACCTCGGGAGGGCACACCATGCTGGATGCATTCAAGAAATTCGCGATGCGCGGCAACGTCGTCGATATGGCAGTCGGCGTCATCATCGGCGCCGCCTTCGGCAAGATCGTCGATTCTCTGGTGAAAGACCTGATCATGCCGCCGATTGGCCTCCTGCTCGGCAAGGTCGATTTCGCCAATCTGTTCTTCGTACTGAAGGACGGCGCGACGGCAGGGCCTTATGTATCGGTCGAAGCCGCGCAAAAAGCCGGCGCCGTGACCTTCAACTATGGCCTGTTCATCAACACCTGCATCGGCTTCGTGATTGTCGCGTTCGCGGTGTTCCTGCTGATCCGCGCGATCAACCGACTGCAGACGGCGGCCCCGCCCGCAGCACCTCCGGCCACCCCTGAGGACATCGTGCTGTTGCGCGAAATACGCGACGCGCTCAGGAAATAACCCGCTGGCCGCCGAACAGCACGAGCAGCCACACCACCACCACGTTGATCACGCTCAGCATGACGGCGGCGCTGCCGAAATCCTTGGCGCGCTTGGCCAGCACGTGATTTTCCAGTGACACACGGTCGGTGATTGCCTCAATCGCCGAATTCAGCAGTTCGACGATCAGCACCAGCAGCACGCTCGCGATCAGCAGCGCCTTGCCGAGCGCGCTGACATGCATGGAAAACGCGAGCGGGATCAGGATCAGCGCGAGCAGCACCTCCAGCCGGAATGCGTCCTCGTATTTGAACGCCGCCGCAAAACCGTCAAGCGAATAAAGAAGCGCGTTGCGGATGCGCTGCAAGCCGGTCTTGCCTTTGTATGGACTGCTCATGTCAGGGACCCGGGAAAGCTGCGGCCTCTGCCGCCGTTACCGGAATTATGCCGCCGCCGGCCGCCATGCGAGATCGAGTTCGCGCGCGGCCTTGACGTCGTCGAGCCGGCGCACCGGCGTCGTGTGCGGCGCGGTCTTGACGAGATCGGGTTGTTCGCGCGCCTCGCGCAGGATTTCGCCCATCGCCTGCACGAAAGCGTCGAGCGTCTGCTTTGATTCGGTTTCGGTCGGCTCGATCAGCAGGCACTCCGGCACCAGCAGCGGAAAGTAGGTCGTCGGCGCGTGAAAGCCTTTGTCGAGCAGGCGCTTGGCGAAATCCATCGCGGTAACGCCGGTTTCGTCTTTCAGATTTTTCAGCGTGACGATGAATTCATGGCTCGCGCGCCGCGTCGGAAACGCAATGTCGAATCCCGCTTTTTTCAGTTCCACCATCAGGTAATTGGCGTTCAGCGTCGCGTACTCCGCCACCCGCTGCATGCCTTCGCGGCCCAGTAGCCGCGCGTAGATATAGGCGCGCAGCAGCACGCCCGCGTTGCCGAGGTGCGCCGACATGCGGCCTATCGATTGCGGTATGTCCTTCGTATCCTGCACCCGATAATTGGCGCCGTCCTGCGCGACCACCGGCAGCGGCAGGTACGGCAACAGCCGGGTCGCTACACCAACCGGACCGGCGCCGGGCCCGCCGCCGCCATGCGGCGTCGAGAATGTCTTGTGCAGATTCATGTGAATCACGTCGAATCCCATGTCGCCGGGCTTGACCTTGCCGAGTATCGCGTTGAGGTTGGCGCCGTCGTAATAGAGAAGGCCGCCCGCGTCGTGCACGATTTTTCTGATATCGATGATCGCGTGCTCGAACACGCCGAGCGTCGATGGATTGGTCAGCATCAGTCCCGCGGTCTGCGGGCCCACCGCTGCGGTTAGCGCGGCGAGGTCGACATTGCCTTCGCGATCTGTCGGGATTTCGCGCACCGTGTAGCCGCACATCACCGCCGATGCCGGATTGGTGCCGTGCGCCGCGTTCGGCACCAGGATCTCGGTGCGCGCCGCGTCGCCACGCGCGACGTGATAAGCGCGGATCATGGCCACGCCCGCGAATTCGCCCTGCGCGCCGGCCATGGGCGCGAGACTCACTCCCGCCATGCCAGTCACGTCTTTCAATATTTCCTGCAGCTCGAACATGCACGCCAGAAAACCCTGCCCGGTTTCGGCGGGCGCATCCGGGTGACGCGCGAGGAACTGCGGCAGCATCGCCAGCGAATTGCAGGCGCGCGGGTTGTATTTCATCGTGCACGACCCAAGCGGATAAAAATGCGTGTCAATCGAGAAATTGCGCCGCGAGAGATTGGTGTAATGACGCACCGCATCGAGCTCCGACACTTCAGGCAGCAATGGCTTTGATATGCGGCGCAGGTTTTCCGGGATGGCGCCGGGCCCCGCTGCGGCGGGCGGTATCTGCGACGCGTTGCGCCGGCGTGCCTGCGATAACTCGAATATCAGCATGGGCGCATCCTACGAGCCAACTACCGACATGGTCTTGCCATCGACGCGGCGCACCGGCACGCCGGACAGATCGACATTCTCGAGGCAATAGACATTGACGCCGTAATGGTCGGGCGCCGCGCGTTTGCGGTGGAACGTGTAGATGCCGCACTCGCCGCAAAAATAGTGCTTGGCAACGCGGGTGTTCCATTGATAGAGACGCAGCCTGTCTTCGCCGCTCAGGATTTTGAGCGCCGACTCGTGCACCTTGTACATAACCGCGTTCTTTTTCACGCACAGGGTGCAGTCGCACATGGTGAAATCATCGAGAGTGCCGGTCACTTCGAACCGCACGCTGCCGCAATGGCACGAGCCTTTGAACGTTCCGCCCGGATGATTTCCCATATGCCGCGACCGGAAACGCGTTACTTCAGCGCGGCGAGCGCCGCGTCGTAATCCGGTTCGTTCTTGATTTCCGGCACGAGCTGCGAGTATTTGACCTTGTTGTTCTCATCCAGCACGACCACCGCGCGCGCGGTGGCGCCTTTCAGCGGCCCGTCGGCAATATCGACGCCATAATTGGTGAGAAAATCGCGGCCACGCATGGTCGACAGCGACACTACGTTGTTGATGCCCTCGGCTTCGCAGAAACGCTTCATGGCAAACGGCAGGTCGGCGGAAATCACCAACACCACGGTGTTTGCAAGGCTGCCCGCCTTCTCGTTGAACTTGCGCGTCGAAGTCTGGCACACGGGCGTGTCGAGACTGGGCACGATGTTTAGAACTTTTTTCTTGCCGGCGTAATCCTTGAGGCTCACGTCTTTAAGGTCCTTGCCGGTCAGCGTAAAGTCGGGCGCGGCATCGCCGGCCTTGGGAAAAGTGCCGGCGACATTGACGGGGTTGCCGCCGAGGGTAACAGTAGACATCGAATGCTCCTTGAGAGTGTCAGGTTGAGAAATTTAAGCGCTCAGGGCGCAGGATGGCCCGAGTATGCGTTGCAGATTTTCAGCGTAGCGCGCGAGATCGTCGTCGCGCTTGGTTTCGGTTGCGCACACCAGCAATGCATCGCCGAGTTCCGGATAATCCTGCGTCAAAGCGAGGCCGCCCAGTATGCCCTGCGCCCTGAGGGCTTGCAATACGCCGGCAGCGGGCGCATTCAGGCGCACGACGAACTCGTGGAACACCGGCCCGCTGAACACGCGTTTGACGCCGGGCACCGCGCTTAATTGCTGCGCAAGCTTGAGCGTGTTGGCGTGCGAAGCCTGCGCCACGCGTTGGAGACCTTCCGGCCCCAGCAACGAGAGATAGATGGTTGCCGCGGTAACCGCCAATCCCTGGTTCGTGCAGATATTGGATGTCGCTTTAGAGCGGCGGATATGCTGCTCGCGCGCCTGCAGCGTCAGCGTGTAACCCGGTTTGCCTTCGACATCGACCGTGCGCCCAACGATGCGTCCGGGCATTTGCCGCACGTACGCGTTGCGGCAGGCCATGAATCCGAAGTACGGACCGCCGCTCGCGAGCGGCACGCCCAGCGGCTGCCCTTCGCCGACCACAATGTCGGCGCCGCCCGCCGCCCATTCGCCGGGCGGCCGCAGGATAGCAAGTGAAACCGGATTGACGACTGCGATGGTCAGCATGCGATTTTCTTTCGCCCACGCCGTCAATTCATCGACCGGTTCGAGCACGCCGAAAAAATTCGGTTGCGGCACTACCAGCGCGGCATAGTCCTGGCCCGCGAACTTCCCGAGCGCCGCGGGAATCACGTGGCCGCGTTCGGTGCAATACGGCACTTCGACGAGTTCGATGTCCTGGTCTTTGACGATCGCGTGCACGACCTCGCGATATACCGGATGCACGGTTGCCGGCACCAGCACGCGCTTAGACGTTTTGTGCACACGCACCGCCATCAGCACCGCTTCGGCCAGTGCGGAAGCACCGTCGTAGAGGCTGGCGTTGGTGACGTCCATCGCCGTCAACGACGTCATCATCGACTGGTATTCGTAAAGGAGCTGCAGCGTGCCCTGGCTGGCTTCGGCCTGGTAGGGCGTATACGAAGAATAGAATTCACCGCGCGTCGCGATCTGCCACACCGCCGCCGGGATATGGTGCTCGTAGGCGCCGGCGCCGATGAAATTCAACCATCGGCCATCCTGCTCGGCGCGCTCCTGCATGAGCCGCGCAACTTCCATTTCGCCAAGTCCGGGCGGTACCTGCGTCAATGCCGCGCTTCTCAGTGACGCCGGAATTTCGTCGAAGAGGTCGTCGACCGCCTTGACGCCGATCGCGGCGAGCATCGCGCTCACATCGTCTTCAGTGTGTGGAATAAAGGGCATTTTGTTGTAGTGAGGCGTGAGGCGTTAGGCGTGAGGAGTGCGGGGTAAAAACTGCACGGCGTGACGCATCTCGTTGTTTAAATTCCGCCTCACACCTCTCGCCTCTCAGTGTTTATCCGCGTCCGCAATCGCCTGGTATGCCGCGGCATCGAGCAATCCCGACAACTCGCCGACAGCGGATGGTTTCAATTTGAACAACCATGCCGAGTAGGCGTCCTGATTGATTTTTTCCGGGGTTTCGGCAAGTTCGGCGTTCGCGGCCGTCACTTCGCCCGACAGCGGCGCAAACACGTCGGCCGCGGCTTTTACCGATTCGACTACAGCGCACTCTTCGCCCTGCTTCAATGTGCGCCCCACCGCGGGCGCCTCGACGAAAACCAGGTCGCCCAGCAATTCCTGCGCATGGTGCGTGATGCCGACGGTTACAGTGCCGTCGGCTTCCTGTTTTACCCACTCGTGCGATTTGGTGTACTTGAGATTGGCGGGCGTAGTCATTGTTGTGCTCCCAGAATGGATTCGGCTGCGGATTTTATCCTGAAACGATGGTTGTTCTGTCTCACGGCTGGACGAGGACTTTGCCGTGGCGCACGAACGGCGGCTTGACCGCGCGCGCGCTCAGTAATCTGTCGCGCACGGCGACCTGCACTGCATCGCCGGGCTGCACGGCAAGCGGCAAGCGGGCAAGCGCAATCGAGCGTTCGAGCGTCGGTCCGAAACCGCCGCTGGTGATCTCGCCGTCGCCGTGTAGAGTGACGACTTTCTGATGGCCGCGCATCACGCCTTTGTCGATCAAGACGAGGCCGAGCGCGTGGCGTGCCGGCGGCGTTTTTTGCAGCGCGCTTCTGCCGATGAAATCCCGCTCGCTTTTGAGATCCACCGTCCAGGTGAGGCCCGTCTCCAGCGGCGTGGTCGTCTCATCCATGTCCTGGCCGTAAAGATTCATGCCGGCCTCCAGGCGCAGCGTGTCGCGAGCGCCCAGCCCTGCCGCGGCCACGCCCAGCGTGCCCAGCTGCCGCCACAGGGAAACTGCTTGCGCCGCAGGCAAAATAATTTCGAAACCGTCTTCGCCTGTGTAACCGGTGCGCGCGAGCATGGTCTCACCCATATGCGCAGCACTGAAATAAACGAGATCCGCGGCCGCGGCCTGCGAACCGGGTAGCGCCGCATAAACTTTGTCGCGCGCCTGCGGCCCCTGCACGGCGATGATCGCGAGATCGCGGCGTGCCGTCAGCGTAACTTTGGGTTCGCGCGCGTCGCGCTGCGCGGTCAACCACGCATAATCCTTGTCGGCGGTGCCAGCGTTGACGACCAGCCGGAACCAGTCCGCGGCAAAAAAATACACGATTAGATCGTCGAGCACGCCGCCGGCGGGATTGAGCAGGCAGGAGTACAAAGCTTTGCCCGGTTGCTGCAGACGGCCGACGTTGTTCGCGAGCACGTACGCGAGCAACGCGCGGCTGCCGGCGCCGCGGACGTCGATTGCCAGCATATGCGAGACATCGAACATGCCGCACGCCTTGCGCACGCGATGGTGCTCTTCGAGTTGCGAGCCGTAGTGCAGCGGCATGTCCCAGCCGCCAAAATCGACCATGCGCGCGCCCAGTTCGCGATGCAGCGCGTTGAGCGGCGTGGATTTGAGTGTGGCTGCGGTCACGGGCACGGTTCCCAATAAAAAAGGGGGAGGCCGACATTCGGCATCACCCCTCTGTCCGGGTACCTGAGAGATTACAAAACGCGATTGCGCGTCCTGCGTGCCCCTTCGGTGGAAGGGCCTGGTTGCCGGCCCCGCGCTCTCCAGAGTTGCCTCGTGCGCAGCAGTACTTGAGGAGTTACCTGGCCTGAGCGATTCCGGGTGGGTTGCGCCTTCGGCGGCACCGCACTTGCGCGGCGCTCTCTCCTGCTGCGACGTGGAACCCGCACAACGGGCTCCGCGACGAAGACACTATACTGCACCGCCGATTTGCGACGCAAGTGAAATGCGGCGCAAATCAACGGGCAGGGGCCGCAATCAAATCGAGCCGAAAACCCGCTGCGCCGAGATCGCCGGTATCAAGATCGAGCCGGACGATGATTTCAGCGTTCGGCGCAATGCCGACGCGCGCGTCCTTGCCAGCCGGCAGATATTCGGCGGGCAGAAATATGCGGCGCGCCACCGTGTGCTCCTTGACGTTGGTGAGCACCACATCGAGAGCAGGATAGCCGAGTTCCGTCGTCGCGTGATTGCGCAGCGTCGCGGTCAATGCGATCAAACCCGGACTCGCCGGATCGACCGCCTGCAGGTCGGACGCTTCGATGCTGATCTGGCGCGGCCGCTGCGGCAACGCCACCGTGCAGCGCAGCGACTCGCACATTTTTGCAAGGTAGGGCCGCGCCTCCGGCACACTTGCTGCGATCTCGCTGCGATAAAAATATGCGCCCTGCGCGGCGAGGCCGGTGAGCATGAGCAGCACGCCGAACGCCCAGCCGCCGCTGCGGCGCCGCGCCGGCGGCGCGGCGAATTCGCTTTCGGGATACAGCAGCGGCGCGGCCACCGGTTCCTGCACCCGGACCGGCGCTTCGCGAACAGTGGCGGCTTCCGGCGGCGACGGCGGCGCCTCTACCGCGGGTAGCGGCGGTGCTTTAACGATCTCCTCTGCGGTGACTGCCGCGGCCGGCGCGCTGTCGTGCGGGGCTTCCTGCAATGCCGGCTCTGCCATTGTCGTTGCGGGCAATGACGCATCGGATACCGCCGTATCGGGCGATGTCACCAATGTTTTGAACCCGTCGAACACCTGGGCGCAGCGGCCGCAACGCACCATGCCGTGCTGCGCCTGCAACTGCGGCGGCGTGACGCGGAACGAAGTTCCGCAGCTGGGGCATTGGGTGATGATGCTCATGGCTGAATCTCAGCGCTTGCTGCCGCTGATCAGTACCCAGCCGTCGTCGTGCTGGAGGGGCCCGAGGTCGAACCACGGGCGATAGGCTTCTGCCACTTCGGATGCCTGGTGTTCAAGCACGCCGGACAACAGGATATGTCCGTTGCCGCGCGTCGCGCCGGCGAGCAAGGGCGCCAGCAGCTTCAGCGGGTTGGCGAGAATGTTGGCAAGCACGATGTCGACCGCTTCGGGCGCGGCACTTTCGGCGGGCACGAAATCCATCATCACTTGATTTTGCATTGCATTCTGGCGCGCGGCAAGCAGCGCCAGTGGGTCGATGTCGACGCCGGTGGCGCGCGCCGCGCCCAGCTTCATCGCGGCAATGCCGAGGATGCCCGAACCGCATCCATAGTCGAGCACGTGCTCGCCGCCGCGCAGGTTGGCGTCCAGCCAGGCGAGGCACAGCCGCGTCGTCGGGTGGGTGCCGGTGCCGAACGCGAGCCCTGGATCGATTACAAGATTTATCGCTTCTGGCGCAGGCGGCGTGTGCCACGTCGGCACTACCCATAGCCGGGAAGATACGCGCACCGGCTGAAACTGGCTTTGCGTCGCGCGCACCCAATCCTGATCGGCGACGTGTGCGCTGTCGAAAGGCGTTGCAGCATCGAGGCCCGCCATGTGCAAGGCCGCGGCGATGCTGACCGTCACATCCGCGCCGGCCTCGAACAATGCACTGACCTGCGACCGCGCCCATTCGCCGGCAGCGGGCTCGCCCGGCTCGCCGAACAAGGCGTGCTCTTGCGGCGTGCCGGCCTGCGCGTCCGTCACATCGACGGCAACCGCGCCCTGCTCCAGCAAAGCGTCCGATAAAATTTCGACGCTGGCGGCGTCTACGGTGAGAGTGACCGAAAGCCAGGGCATTCTTCGGGAGAGGAGTGAGGCGTAAGGCGAAACCCTACACCGCTCCAGCAAAGTATCTATGCATCATGTGTCTCTCGCCTCTGGCTTCCCATCTTGCGCTCCTGGCTCAGCCCTTGGATTTGGCGAGTTTCTGTTCGAGGTAATGGATGCTGGTGCCGCCGCGCAGAAATGCGGCGTCGCGCATCAGTTCGGCGTGCAGCGGCAGATTGGTCTGTATGCCCTCGACCACCGCTTCTGACAACGCGATGCCCATGCGCGCAATCGCCTGCTCGCGGGTGTCGCCGTACGCGATCAGCTTGCCGATCAGGGAGTCGTAGTTGGGCGGCACAAAATAATTGTTGTAAGCATGCGAGTCGACACGGATGCCCGGCCCGCCGGGCATATGCCACGACGTAATGCGGCCGGGCGAAGGCGTGAATTTATACGGGTCTTCGGCGTTGATGCGGCACTCGATGGCGTGGCCTTTGAACACCACGTCGCGCTGCTTGAGTGGCATGCGCTCGCCGGCTGCAATGCGGATCTGCGCCTGCACGATATCAACACCGGTGATCATTTCGGTCACCGGGTGCTCGACCTGCAGCCGCGTGTTCATTTCGATGAAATAAAACTCATCGTTTTCGTAGAGGAACTCAAACGTGCCGGCGCCTTCGTAGCCGATCTTACGGCACGCTTCGGCGCAGCGCTCGCCGACACGGATGCGGCTGCGTATCGGCAGGTAAGGCGCCGGCGCCTCTTCGATGATTTTCTGGTGGCGCCGCTGCATCGAGCAGTCACGATCGCCGAGATAAACCGCGTTGCGAAACTTGTCGGCCAGCACCTGGATTTCGATATGCCGCGGCGCCTCAAGAAATTTTTCGAGGTAGACCATGGGATTGCTGAACGCGGCCTGCGCCTCGGCGCGCGTCATCGCCACCGCGTTGAGCAGCGCGGCCTCGGTATGCACGACGCGCATGCCGCGCCCGCCGCCGCCGCCCGCCGCCTTGATGATGACGGGGTAACCGACCGCGCGTGCCATCTTGACCACTTCCTCGGGAATGTCAGGTAACGCACCCTCGCTGCCCGGCACACACGGAATACCGGCTTTGCGCATGGCCACCTTGGCGCTGACCTTGTCGCCCATCATGCGGATGGTTTCTGCCTTGGGGCCGATGAAGACGAAACCGCTTTTTTCCACGCGCTCGGCGAAGTCCGCGTTCTCCGAAAGAAAACCGTAACCCGGGTGGATCGCTTCGGCATCCGTGACTTCGGCCGCGCTGATGATGGCCGGGATATTCAGGTAGCTCAGCGCCGAGGGCGGCGGGCCTATGCACACCGATTCGTCGGCGAGCTTTACGTACTTGGCTTCGGCGTCGGCTTCGGAATGCACGGCGACGGTCTTGATGCCAAGCTCGCGGCATGCGCGCTGGATGCGCAGCGCAATCTCGCCGCGATTGGCTATCAGTATTTTTTTAAACATGGATGAACCGTGAGGGGCAAAGGGTGAGGTGGGAGGCGAAAAAGCGAAGGGCAGGACGCTCGATCGGCGTGTTTTCTTTCACGCCTGTCTCCTCACGCCTCACCGGCGCTAGCCAATCACCATCAGCGCGTGGCCGTATTCGACCGGCTGGCCGTTCTCGACCAGGATGGACTTGATCACGCCGGAGCGGTCGGCCTCGATTTCGTTCAGCATCTTCATGGCTTCGATGATGCACACCGTGTCGCCTTCGTTGACTGTCTGCCCGACTTCGACGAACGCCTTGGCGCCAGGCGTCGGCGCGCGATAGTAAGTGCCAACCATGGGCGATTTCAGTACATGCCCCTCGGCCTGCGGTGCGACCGCTTCGCCGCCCGCTGGCGCCGCGGCGACGGGCGCTGCGGCAACCGGCGCTGCCGCGAGCGAAGTCACGGTCGCGCTGGCTGGCGCATTGGTCGTGACATTGCGGCTGATGCGGACCTTTTCCTCGCCCTCCGTGATCTCCAGTTCGGCGATGCCGGACTCCTCGACGAGATCGATCAGTTTTTTCAGTTTGCGCAGGTCCATGTTCAACCTCCCGGTGACTGTTGCAGTGCGTAGTCGAGAGCAAGCTCATATCCCTTGCCGCCCAGCCCGCTGATGATGCCGACTGCGATATCGGTGAAATAGGAGTGGTGACGAAACTCCTCGCGCGCGAAAACGTTGGACAAATGCACCTCGATAAAAGGGATCCTGACGGCGGCCAGCGCGTCGCGCATGGCGACGCTGGTATGCGTGAACGCGGCGGGATTGGCGATGATGAAATCGACGCCGTCACGCTGTGCCTGCTGAATGCGGTTGACGAGCTCGCCTTCGACATTGCTTTGATAGGCCTCGAGCTGGACGCCGGCCTGGCGCGCGCGGTCGGCCAACCTTTGATTGATCGCGACGAGCGTCACCGTTCCGTAATGCGCAGGTTCGCGCTCCCCGAGCAGATTCAGGTTGGGTCCATGCAGAACGAGGATATGTTTATAGGTGGGCATAACGGGCCGTGACTTCCCCGGCGACAGTTATTGGGGGGTGAAGTAGTGCGCCGGACTGCTCCAGCTTTGCCGACTATCCGTTCCCGGATAGCAACTTATGGTTATTTTGCAGCAGATCGACGCACTTTGTCCACTTTTAGGCTCTTGATCTAGCTGATGGGGCGCTGTCAGGACTCTCAGCAAGCCACCCCATGCCCTGCTCACTGCCCGCCTGCCACCGGCCAAGCCGATACCGCAAGAAAACCACTTTACAGGCGGGACGCCAAGCCAGCTCGTAGCGTGCAATTGGCGTATTTCTGTATTTTAACGGCACTTTAGCTGGAATTAGGCGAAGATACTGCTATCCAAACGCAGATTACAACAAAGGCTTTAGCAGGGATTCGAGCTTTTCCGGTCTTAACATGCCGACTTGGACACTGGCGACCTTACCCGACCGGTCGATCACCAAGGTAAACGGTAGCACGCTGCGCTGGTTGCCTAGCTGGCGCGCGAACTCCATGGTTTCCAGTCCACCCACCACGAGGGGGTAGTTGATGCCCATTTCCTTCGCATATGGCGCGACCCGCTCCTTTTGGTCGATGGCAACTCCCACGAACTGGACGCCATCTGCACGGAAACGCTCCTGAAACTGGATAAAACCGGGGATCTCCTCGCGGCACGGCGCGCACCAGGTTGCCCAGAAATTGACCACTAGCACCTTACCGCGCCATTGCTCGAAGGGCTGCAGCTTGCCGTCCACGCCCATCAGGCTGGCGGCCAGCACCATGCGGCCGGCGGCGGCCGGATCGGGCGGCGCGTCGCTTGTGCGCCACTGATAGAAGAGCGCCCCCGCTGCCGCAAACGCCACCGCGACGCCGGCGGCGAGCAGCACCTGCCACACGCGGGTCATCGCAGGGCCAGATCGAGGGTCGCCGCGAATTTGCCGGCGGGCTGGAAACCAACCACGCGCAGACCGTTGATCTCTTTGCCCTGACGATCGAAGAACACGATCCCCGGCGGGCCGAACAGGTTGAAGCGCTTGAGCAGCGCCTTGTGCTCGTCGAGGTTCTGCGTCACGTCGGCCTGCAGCGCAGCCATGCCGGCCAGCTTGGCACGCACCGCGTCGTCGCTAAACGTATAGCGCTCCATCTCCTTGCACGACACGCACCAGTCAGCATAGAAATCGAGCATCACCGGCTTGCCGGCGGCGGCGCGGATCGCGTCATCGAGTTGCGCCAGGCTGTTGACGCGCTGAAACGCCGGCGCGCGTTCCTCCTGAGCCGCGGCGCCACGCAACCCCGAGAGCGGCTGCAGAATATCGCGGCCTCCCGACAGCGCGCCGATCAGCAACGCCGCGCCCGCCAGCAGCGCAATCACACCCACGCCTTTGAACAGTTTGCGAATGCCGGGAGCGTGCGGCGGCAGTGGGTCGAGCGCGTGCAGATAAATCGCGCACACGATCAACAATACCGCCCACGCCAGCATGTGCGCCATCACCGGCAGCAGCGGCGACACCAGGTAGATCGCGACACCCAGCAGCAAAACGCCGAAAAAGCGTTTCACCGTTTCCATCCACGGCCCTGTTTTCGGCAGCAAGGTGCCGGCCGAGGCGCCGACTACGAGCAGCGGCACGCCCATGCCCAGCGCCATCGTGAACAACGCCGCGCCGCCCAGCACCATGTCACCCGACTGGCTGATATAGAGCAGGGCGCCGGCCAGCGGCGCCGCGACGCAGGGCCCGACAATCAGCGCCGACAGCACGCCCATGATGAATACGCCGGCAAAGTGGCCGCCGTGCAGTTTGTTGCTCGTCACGGTGAGTCTGCTTTGCAACGCGCTGGGCAATTGCAATTCGTAATAGCCGAACATCGATAGAGAAAGCAGCACGAAAACCGCCGCAAAGGCCGACAGCACCCACGGATTTTGCAAAGCCGCGGACAACATGGTGCCGAGCAGGCCTGCTGCCACGCCGGCCAGTGCGTATGTCAGCGCCATGCCAAGCACATAGGCCAACGACAACGCGAACCCGCGTGCATGCGTGAGGTGCTCACCGTGCGGCACAAGGATGCCCGACAGGATGGGTATCATCGGAAACACGCATGGCGTGAACGCCAGCAGCAGGCCGAAGCCGAAGAAGCTCGCGATGAGCGCCCAGAATCCGCCTTTGAACAATCCTGCGATCAGCGCATCTTCCGACTGCGCGCTGGACGCGCCCGCACCCGGGGCGGCAGGCAGGAACGGCGTCTGCCCGCTCGCGGCGGCGGCCGGCGTAAACGACGCGAGCACCAGCGCCGCCGTCTGCTCCAGCGGCGGGTAACACACGCCGATATCGGCGCAACCCTGCGATTCCGCCTTTAATGTAAACCCCGCTGCCGGCGCCACCAGGCCTTTGACCGGCAGCACGAAGCGCTGCTCGCCCCGGTAGGTCTGCATTTCGCCGAAATAGTCGTCTTTCTTGATTTTGCCCGGCGGCAACTGCGATGCGTCCACGGTGATGGACGGTGAATTGGCAACGAATTTGAATTTGTCCCGGTACATGTAATAACCGGGCGCGATCTCATAGCGCACTTCGACCTGGCTGGCGTCGAGCAGGCGGGCCGAAAAACGAAATGCTTTCTCGGGCTCGAGCAACTCCGGCTCGGACGCGCCGGCGCCGCACGACAGCAACAGCAGCAGCAGGGGAATCAGTCGTTTAAGCATTGAGGGTTCAGCCGATCTCGGTCACGGTCGCCGCGTTCAGCCATTCGAGGTAGTCGCCCGAGCCGTGCCCTACAGAGACCGCGACGATTTCCGGAAGTTCGTAGGGGTGCAGGCTTTTGATCGCGGCTTCGACCTCGGCATAGATTTCGCTGCGCGTCTTGATCAGCAGCGGCACTTCGCCGGCGGTTTCGACCGCGCCCTGCCAGCGGTAAACCGAAGTACATTCGGCGAGTATATTGACGCACGCCGCGAGCCTGCGCTCGACCAGCGTATGCGCGATTTTCTGCGCAACCTCACGATCCGGCACATTGGTTATCACGATGATCGCGCTCATTGCCCGCTACCGCGCGCGGGCCCGATCGCGGCAATGCCGTCGCGCACCGTCGGATAGCGCAGCTTGAAGCGCAGCTCTTTTTTCATGCGCTGGTTCGACAGCCGCCGCGACTCGTTCATGAACGACAGCACGTTGGAAGGTATGCGCTCGCCGGCCTCGGCACGCGACAGGCGCGGCGGTCGCGGCAGACCGCAATGATCGGCCACCAGATCGAAATAGTCGCCCATCTTGAGCACGCTGTCATCGCTCGCGTTGTACATGCGCCCGGCGTGGCCGAAACGCAGCGCCGCGACCACCATGCGCGCCAAATCCTCGGCATGCACATGATTGCTGTAGCCGTCTTCGTCAGCGTTGAGCGCCGGCGTGCCGGCCTGCAAACGCGCGAGCGGCAACCGTTGCGCAGAATAAATGCCCGGCGCACGCAGGATGGAAACGCGTACGCGGCTGCGGCTGCGCCTGCCCCACTCCCGCAATTGCCGCTCGGCATCGGCGCGGCGCCGCGCGCGCGCGGTTTGCGGACGCAGCGGGCGTGTTTCGTCGATGATCTCGCCCGCGCAGTCGCCATAGACACCGCTGGTGCTGATATAGACGAGTTGCTGTGGTAAACTTTTGGCCTTTGCCAGCGCGGCGATCAGATGCGCGGTGCGCGTGTCGCGCGCGCCCTGCTGCGGTGGCGGAGCGCTATGCAGAACATCATGGGCAATGCCCGCCAATCCACCGAGGCTTGCCGGATCATCGAGGTCTCCTACTATCGGCAGCACCCCTTGCGTACGCAGCAACGGCGCGCGGCCGGCATCGTGCGTGAGTCCGTAAATGCGGTAGCGTTCGCGCAATTGCGGCAGTGCGCGCAAAGCAACGTCGCCGCAACCGATGATCAGTAAACGTCGCATAGTGCGCAAATTCTAACTTAAAACAGCGGCGCGCCGCCCGCGCCGCCGATATTTACGGTTTGTCATGTCCAATCAGGTAACCATCCAGCCCGCCAATCACGTCTTCACGGCCGAGGACGATGAAACGATACTCGACGCCGCCTTGCGCGAAGGCCACGTCATTTCGTACGGCTGCCGCAACGGCGCCTGCGGCACGTGCAAAGGCACGGTGCTCGCGGGCAAGGTCGATTACGGCAAATATCAGCAGAGCGCGCTGACGGATGCCGAAAAACGTCTCGGCATGGCGCTCTTCTGTCAGGCCAAACCACTCGGCGACATCGTGATTCAAATTCGCGAGGTCAGCGCCGCCAAAGACCTGCAGATACGGACGTTGCCGTGCCGTGTGCAGAAGATGGAACGCGTGGCGGGCGACATCATGGTGTTGCACCTCAAGCTGCCGGCATCCGAACGGCTGCAGTTTCTCGCCGGCCAATACGTCGATATCCTGATGAAAGACGGTTCGCGGCGCAGCCTGTCGATGGCGAACGCGCCGCATGACGATGAATTCCTGCAGCTGCACCTGCGCAATTACGGCGGGCCGTTCAGCCAGCACGTATTCACCAAAATGAAAGAGCGCGACATCCTGCGCTTCGAAGGCCCGCTTGGCACGTTTTTCCTGCGCGAAGACAGCACCAAGCCCATCATCCTGCTGGCGAGCGGCACCGGCTTCGCGCCCATCAAGTCGCTCATCGAGCACGCGCTGCACTCCAATAACCCGCGGTCGATAACGCTGTATTGGGGCGCGCGCGTGCGCGCCGATCTCTATATGAACGAACTGCCCGAACAATGGGCGGACTCGCGCGCCGATTTCAAGTACGTGCCGGTGCTGTCGGAGCCGCTGGCAAGCGACCACTGGGCAGGCCGCAGCGGCTTCGTTCACGAGGTTGTCATGCAGGATTTCCCTGACATGAGCGGCTATCAGGTCTACGCCTGCGGCGCACCGGTGGTGGTCGAATCAGCGCACCGCAATTTCACTTCCCTCTGCGGCCTGCCCGAAGCAGAGTTTTTCTCCGACGCTTTCACGCCGGCCGCACCCACAGGGTGATCTCGAGGTCTTTTCGGGCCAATCCAAAACCTTGAACCGCGAAGGACGCGAAGGACGCGAAGGAAAAGAAAAATACACAGAAAATACGAAACGCGAAGAGAGGAGCACTGCGAACGCCTTGGAATATTTTTTTGAACGGTTTTAAGCATCCGTTTCAAATCGCGGCAACCTTCCTGGCTGTGGACGCTCTTACCTTATGGTCCCCCTTTGCGTCCTTCGCGTTCTTTGCGGTTCAGCTTTAGAGAGACATGCGGCGCCGCCCGCCGGTCATCTGCTTCAACTGATTGACGGCGAGATCGAGGCTTTCGCGATAATTCCGCCGCGCGGCGTCAGCATTGCCGAGCCGGTCATGCAACTGCGCAAGCACGAGGTACGCTGAATACATGGGCTCGACCGATATGCTCGCGTCGAGATAACTCTGCGCTTTGCCCCACAGTTCCTGCCGCGCACACAGCCGGCCCAGGGTCAGCAGCAGCACCGCGTCGCGCGGATTGGATTTCAACCACTGCTCGGCGCGCTCGATCTGCCGTATCGTTTCGCCGCCCTCGCATTCGGCGTAAATTCCGGCCAGTTCGGAGTCCCATTCCATCGCCAGCGCCTGCTCGATGATCTGCAGCGCCTGCGCGACGACGCCCAGCGCCATATAACATTGCGCGGCAGCGGCGGCGATTTTGGCGTCGCGTTTCAGTGCGGAGGGAATTTTTTGCCAGCACTCTTCGAGCGCGCGCTGGTCGAGCGCCTTGCGTTTCAGGTTCTCGGCATGGGCATACCGTCGCAGATGGCTGGCCTGCGTCGCATCGAATACGCTGCGCCGCTCCAACTGGTCGATCAGCAGCAGCGCCTGGTCCCAGTTCTTGGCCTGCTGCTGCGCTTTGAGTTCGAGGCGCAATGCCGCGGTGTGCTTGTCGGGCAGGGTCCGCAAGGCGATCAATGCTTCCTGGAAGCGCCGCTGGTCGAGCAACATGTCGGCCGCCGCGATGATGCGCACGACCGGTTCACCGGATGCCATCTCTCCGGCGCGCGCGAGATAGGTATCGCGTTCTTCGTAACGGCGCAGTTCGTGCGCCGCGCGCGCGGCCAGCACCGCGCCAAGTGCCGACGTGTCAGCCGACTCCATCGCCGCCACCGCGGCTTTTTCGGCGCGCCCGAAGCGGCCGGCGAAAAACGCATTCACCGCGGTGAGCAGCGTGGCGCGCGCATTGTCGCGGCGGCGGCGCTCGCGATATTCGCGCACCTTGCCCGGCAACCCGACGGCGCCGAAGATGAAGCGCAGCAGCAGGTAGCCGACGACGAACGCAGCGCCCAATAACATGACCAGCAGATTGAGCGACAACTCGGCGCGATACGGCGGCCACACCAGAAGCGCGTAGCCGGCATTGAAACGCAGTGCGAGCGCGACGGCGACCGCCAGCGCGAACAGTCCGAGAATCCAGAATACCCAGCGCACCGGCGGCCCCTCGCCTAGCGCGCGCGTTCGCGCGTCAGCCGGTAATTGCGCACGGCGTCCAGGCTGGCGGCCACATCCGGCACCTCGATGCTGATCTGGCTGTCGTGCAACTGGCGCACCGCGGCTACCGCATTGGCGACGGTTTTGTCGCGCGCATCGTAATAGCGTGCCAGCCAGTCGTGCGCCGCCTTGAGGTCGGCCTTGAAACTTTTTTCATCGTGGGCGAGCAGCGCCAGCCGCGCGCCGAGCAGGCGCAGCTTCAGGTTTTCGCGCAGAAAATAAGTTTGTCCCGGCGTCAGCAGCGGAATGTCGGGGCGGTCCATTCTTTCGATGCGCACGAGGTCGCGCATGTCGCGCCACAACTCGCGCGTGAAGCGCATCCAGGCATTGGCGTCCGCATCCGCGGCGCCTTTGGCGGCGGCCGGTTCCTGCGGGCGCACTTCGAGCGCCAGCGGCAGGCTGTCTATCGTGCCCATCAGGTTGTCGATGCGCGCGCTGATGCCGATCACATCGACATAGGGAGCCAGCTTCAGGCGCTCGACGTCGCGCGCTATCACCTTGCGCAGGCCGGCCAACTGCGGCCGGTCCAGCCGTGCCAGCCGCGCATCCGCCGCCTGCAGCGCGATCAACGCCGATCTTACGTTGCCCGCGAGCTGTAACTGCTGGCTGGCGACCAGCAAGGTCTGCTCGACGTCGGCCAGCAATGACTCGTCGCGGCTGCGCGACAATTCCTGGTAGAGCGCCTCGAGCGCGATCTGCTGGTTCTGCGATTCCTGCAGCTTGGCCTCGAGCACGCCCAGCTTGACCTGGGCTTCGCGGGTCGTTTCGCGCACCTGCTCCGCAACGCCCCGGCTCTCCTTGTTCTCGACGTCGGCAGCGGCCAGGCGCCGCGCCAGTTCGTGCTGCAGCGTGTTGATCTGCTGGTGGCTGTCGTACCACTGCCAGGCCAGCACCACCAACGCGAGCGCCGCCACGAGCGCCACCGGATGCAGGTAGCGCGGACGCGCGGTGGGCGACGCGCCCTCCAGCACCGGCTTGGCGGCGGATTCGCCGGTTGCAATTTTTGGAGATTCTTCCATCAGCTCACTCTAATCAGTGGCGGTGTTGCTGTAAACAGGCGTGTGCATTCAGGCGTGCGCGGCAAACCATAGCTGCAGGCCCTGCATGAGTCCGTCGTCGCCCTGCGCGGTCTGCACGACGGCGTCGAGGTTCAACTCGCGCGCGGCAGCGGCGATGCGCGGATGCGGCACGAACAGCGGGGTCTTCTGCAACCACGGCCGGCCCGGCGCGCCGACGAGTTCATGCAGATTACGCAACCCTTCGCTGCTGGTGACGATGACCGCGTGCACCTCATTGCGTTCCCATGCCTTCAACAATGGCGCGGGATCGGCGCGCGGCAGCACGCGACGGTAGCATTCTGCGTACTCGACGACTGCGCCGCGCGCCGTCAGAGCTTCGCCCAGCAATTCGCGGCCGCCGACGCCACGGAAAATAATCATGCGTTTGCCCGCGACGACCTGCATCTCCGGCAGCGCGAGCAGCGCTTCGCTGTCGAAGCGCGCCGGCGCCGTCACGGCGGTCACGCCGAAGTTTGCCAGCTCGCGCACAGTCGCCTGGCCGACTGCGGCGAACGCCAACTGCGGTGGCAAAGCACGCCGCGCCTTGATCAGCGTCATCGCCTTATAGACTGCGTTGGGACTGATGAAAATCGCGCGGTCGAAATCGTCGATCCGGTCGATCAACGCGAGGAGTGGCCGCGGGTCGTCGACGTCGGCAATCTCGATTGCCGGAAATAAAATGGCATGGCCGCCAGCGGCGCAGATCGCTTCGGCGAGTTGCGCGGACTGGCGTGCGGGACGCGTCACCGCTATCCCTTTGCCCGCGAGCGCGTTGCTTTTGCCCGCTCCGCTCATTTTCAAAACCAAGGCAGGGCAACCGCCGATGAACGCAGATCAACGCAGATAAAATAAAATTCGGGAATTCTTTCCCGATACCCCCCGCGCTTTTTGCAGCTTAATGTTTTCGCGGTTAATCGGCGTTCATCGGCGCTCATCGGCGGTTTCATTGATTTTCCAGCGCAGCGAGTATTTCCGTCGCACCCAGCGCGCGCAGCCGCGCGGCGAGTTCATTTCCCAGCGCTTCAGGATCGCGCGCATCGGCGGTCAATTCAGCGCGCACGAATTTCGCGCCGTCCGGGCTCGCCACGAAACCGCGCAGGCGCAGGCTGCCGCCTTCCGCCTGCGCGTACGCACCCAGCGGCAACTGGCAATTGCCGGACAATGCGCGGGACAACGCGCGCTCCGCGCGCACGCACGCGGCGGTCTCGGCGTGATCAAGCGGCTGCATCATGGCTATCAGGTCGGCGCGATCGGCGCGGCATTCGATGCCCATAGCGCCCTGCCCCGGCGCCGGCAGACTGTCTTCGGGCGTGAGGATGGCAGTAATACGGTCGGCAAGCCCCAGCCGCTTCAACCCCGCGGCCGCCAGCACGATGGCCGCATACTGGCCGTCATCGAGCTTCTTCAACCGGGTTTGCACGTTGCCGCGCAAAGGCTCGATTTTGAGCCGTGGAAAGCGCGCGCGAATCTGGCTTTCGCGGCGCAGGCTGGAAGTTCCCACGCAACTGCCGTCGGGCAGCGCGGAAAAACCGGCATATTGATTGGAGACGAAAGCATCCCGCGAATCGGCGCGTTCGGCGATCGCCGCAATCGCGAAGCCGGGCGGCAACACCATCGGCACGTCTTTCATCGAATGCACCGCGATGTCGGCGCTGCCGGCGGCAAGCGCGTCTTCGAGCTCCTTGACGAACAGGCCTTTGCCGCCGATCTTGTCGAGCGCGCGGTCGAGTATGCGGTCGCCCTGCGTGGTCATGCCGCGGATGGTGATTTTTGTTTGCGGATATAATGCGGCGAGCCGCGCTTCGATATTGCGCGCCTGCCACAGCGCCAGCGCGCTTTCGCGCGACGCAATCACTAGGCTCGACAATGGGTGTTTCGAAGCGGCACTGGTCACGCGTTTTTCCTGCCGGAAAATGAATATGACGAACTGCTTGCGGCAATTCCGGTTGCTGTTTTTGATTTTAGCATGCAGCGTCGGCGCGGCCTGCGCGCAGACGCAAGTAACGCTGCTCCAGTATGCCGACGACTTTGCGGCACTCGGCAAAGTCGCCGCCGCGCGTAACCTGCCTGTCATGCTGGTGTTCACGCGGCCCGGCTGCCCGTATTGCGCGCGCGCCAAGAAAAACCATCTCGAACCGCTGAGTGCGAGCCCCGGCTACGGTTCGCAAGTGATTATCCGTGAGATAGAAGCGCCCAACGACCTGATCCCGCTGCGCGATTTCGACGGCAACCAGACGACCCACGGCGAATTCGCGCGCAAATACGCGGTGCAAGCGGTGCCGACGGTGATCGTCGTCAATGCGCGGGGCGAGCCGCTTGCCGACGCGATCGTCGGCCTCAACGTGCCGGATTTCTATAATCTTTATCTGGAACAGGCGATCGACGCCGCCCGCTTGCGGTTGCGCGCGCGCTAATCGCCAGGACTGGCCTGAATAACCTTAAAAACTTGATAACCGCCGATATACGCCGATGTAACTGGGATTGAAAGATGGACAATGGTTAAATAGTAAATCGGCATTCCGGCGCGGCCCGAATTCCTGGGCGGTCACAATTATTCATTGCCCATTTTCCGTTCCCGTTTCACTTGTTTTTGATCTTATCGGCGTTTATCGGCGTTCATCGGCGGTTTCGGCCTGCTTTTGAGATGGCTGTTAATTGCTCAACCGCACTGCAGGCGCTGGCCTTCGCGCTTGCGCTTGACCGCGACGGGATACGACGCGAGTTCGAAATTCACGAACACCAGGTCTTTGCCGCGATAGGCGACGACCTGCCCTGCTTCGCTCTGCCACTTGACGCCTGGTTGATCACTTGCATTTTGCATCGGCAGGGTTTGCGGTGCGCCGTAGCGCCCACGCAGGTAGGCAACTACCGCGTCGAAATTCCGCACTTCCGCCGACAGCGAAAACTGCTGCAGGCGGCCCTCGAGAAAATGCAGCCGGATTTCGCGCGTCTCCACGCCGTCGAGCAGTTCGGTGTGCGATACGCAGCCGACGTCGGCGAAATCGTCTTCGCGCTGCATGCAGCCGTAACCGCGCTTGCCGAGATCGGGCTTGCCCGCGCGCGGCTTGGCCAGCGAAGCATCGATGTCGCGAAAATCGAGGTCGCGCTCGAGCCGCGCGTAACTGGCGCCTAGACCGATGTCGAGCACGCCGAACGGCATGTCTGCCGCCGCGCTGACGGCCGCCGCAAAGCTGAGAATGCAAAAAAGGGTCAGGCGTGAAGTCATAAAATTCTCCCCAGTTCGCGCACGATATGCTGCTGGCGCCGGCTTACCGCGAGTTTCTCGGCAACGCCGTTCATTACCACTACCCAATGGCCTTCGCCATCGGCATCGGTGGCGCGCTCGAAACCGCGAATCGCATCCTTGGCCACCAGGCAGTTGCGATGTATGCGCACGAAACGCCCGAAGAATTCGTGTTCGAGCTTCGACAGCGATTCCTCAAGCAGAAATTCGCGTTCGGCAGTGCGCACTGTCACGTATTTTAACTCGGCTTTTAGAAATGCAATGTCGGCCAGCGGTATCAGGTGGATGCGCCCGCGCTCGTTGACCGACAAATGGCTGCGCGCGTCCGGCCTCATTTCGCGCAGCACGTCGGGCCGCAACGGCGCCAGCGTGCGGGCGCGCGACAGCGCCTCGAACAGGCGGGCGAGCCGGATCGGCTTTAGCAGGTAGTCGATGGCGTGCACTTCGAAAGCTTTCAGCGCATACGCGTCGTAGGCGGTGGTGAATATCACCGCGGGCGGCTCGTCCAGCTTCTGGATGTGCTGCGCCACTTCGATGCCGTCCATTTCCGGCATGCGGATGTCAAGCAGCACCACGTCGGCGTCGCATGCCGGCAGCAGCGCAAGCGCCTCGCGGCCGTTCGCGGCTTCGCCGGCAATCTCCAGCGGCATCTTCATCGCGCAATCGGCCAGCAGGTCGCGCAGCCGGTTGCGCGCCGGCGCCTCATCATCGACGACCAGCACGCGCAACGGCGGCTCGGCGGTCATCAGGCGCCTGCTTTCAGATAGGGAATCACGATGCGCACTTCATAAGTGTCGGCGGTCGCCACCGTTTTGATGCGGGCTTCCACGTCGAAATGCAGTGCGAGCCGCTCGCGAATGTTGGCGAGCGCCATGCGGTTGCCGGCGTGATGGTTGCCATCGGGACGGTACGGATTGCGCAGCACCAGGTGTATCTGCTCGCCATCCCGGTTGATCAGGATATCGATAGTGCCCGGTTCGGTGCGCGGCTCTATGCCGTGGTACACGGCGTTTTCCAGCAACGGCTGCAGCACCAGCGGCGGAATCAGCGCGTCCGCCGGCATATGCGCGACGTTCCACTCTATGCGCAACCGCTCGCCCAGGCGCAATTGCTCTATGCTCAGGTACTGCTTGGCGAGCTTAACTTCGCGCGCGATCGGCGCGAGTTGCCGATTGTCGGCCATCAGCACGCGGAAGAGATCGGCGAGATCTTCGAGCGCCTGCTCGGCGCGGCGCGGTTCCTGGCGCATCAGGGAGAGCACGGCGTTGATGCTGTTGAACAGAAAGTGGGGACGGATGCGCGCCTGCAGCGCCTGCAGACGGGCTTCCGCCAGCGCCGGCGACAACGCGCGTCCGCGCAAATCAAAGTAACCGATCAGCACACCCGTCAGCAGCAGTGTGAATATCCAGTAGCGCTCCAGCGCGCCCATCCCGCTGAACAAATGCAGACCGAGGTAATACACCCCCGTCGTGATCGCGAGCTCAAGTGCTACGACCGCGGAGATCGCGTGCCAGTAACGCAACCGGTGCAGCCAATCGTTGGCGGCGGCGAGCACCAGCAGGCTCAGCATGAGTATAGGCTGCGCCTGCGACGAGACGTCGATCAGCTCTTCCATCAATACCAGCGGCTCGGTGGTTTTAAGCAGCGCCGCGGCCAGGCAGGCGCCATCCACGATTACCAGAATACGCAGCAAAATCCCGAGGTTGCGGAAGTTCGGCAAGGCGCCCGCGTTGGCGTTTTGATTTATACTCACCGCTTGATTATGTGAGAGCACAACAGGTGGCGCAAGAGAAACAAAAAGATGGGGCAACGCCGTGGTCCGGACGCTTCAACGAGCCGGTGACCGAACTCGTCAAGCGGTTTACCGCTTCCGTCGATTTCGACCGGCGGCTCGCCGAATTCGACATCGAAGGCTCGGTTGCGCACGCGCGCATGCTGCACGCAGTTGAAATCCTGAGCGCAAACGACCTCGCGACCATCGAAAAGGGTCTCGCCCAGATCCGCGAGGAAATCCGCGCCGGCAAGTTCCAATGGTCGGTCGACCTCGAAGATGTGCACATGAATATCGAGAGCCGTCTCACTGCGCTGGTCGGCGACGCCGGCAAGCGGTTGCACACCGCGCGTTCCCGCAACGACCAGGTGGCGACCGATGTGCGGCTCTATCTGCGCGCGGCGATCGACGATATCAGCAGCCTGATCAAGGCCGCGCAGCGCGCATTACTCGATCTCGCGGACCAGCACACCGATACCATCATGCCGGGCTTCACGCATATGCAGGTCGCGCAGCCGGTGTCGTACGCGCATCACCTGATGGCGTACTTCGAAATGCTCAATCGCGATGCGCAGCGGCTTGCCGACTGCCGGAAACGTGTCAATCGCCTGCCGCTGGGGAGTGCTGCGCTCGCCGGCACGACGTTTCCGATCGACCGCTTAATGGTCGCCAAAGAACTCGGTTT
>CAMBSS010000041.1 GCA_945870465.1 Bordetella parapertussis
TGAGGGCGGCAATATGCTCGGCAGGCGGCCGCACCGCCAGCGCGCCCGCCATCGCGTCGGCTTTTTTGATCAGGTCCTTCAACAGATTGTCGAGCGTGGTGCGGCCGAGATTGAGGCCGCCTTCGAGCGCTTTTTCGACACGCACGTCGAACCACGATTCAATACTCCGCGCGACGAATTGCACTGATACACCGTACACCAGCGCGCCCGGCAACACCGCCACCAGCGCGAACAACAGCACCAGCCGCAAGGTCAGCTTGGCGCCGAACACGCCCGCCTTCAGTTTCTGGCGCAACGCATATAACTGGTAGCCGAGCAAAAAGGCGAGGCAAACCGCCAGCCCGCCGTTCAGCGCCAGCAACAACGGGTAGTGCTGGGCAAACAGCGCCGTATTGGCACTCGCCGTCGCCAGCAGGTAGAGCGTCACCGCACCGGCTACCGCGCACACGATCAATAGATACTTGACGGCGCCACTGGTCAGTGCGAGGCGCAGCCCGGATATTTCGCCCGTCATGGCGTTACGCTCCAGCGATGCCACTCGGAACCGAAATTCCAGTCGCGCGACGCCAGGGCATTCAGTTGAAATGGTTTGGGCAACTGCGATACATCGAGCCGCATGCGCACGCCGGCGGTGTAAGTACTGCCCTTGCTGAGGGTCCCGGGCTCGAGCACCTGGCGCCGGCGCACGCGCGACAGAAGATCGAGCGCTTCAGACAGCGAGCCGAAATTCTGGTACAGCGAGCCGACGCCAAGACGGTACTGGCGCGTCAGCGCGTTGTATGCAAGGCGGTACTGCTGCTGGGTGCTGAGGACTTTTTCATTCAGCCAGTACCAGCGCGGCCGGATGACCTCGAACTCGAGCAGGAAATACAGCGGCACGCCCTTGTTGAGCGCTTCCTCCAGCGTCGAATTGAGCACGATCTCAAAATCGGCTTCGAGGAAATAGCCTTCCTCGCCGGCGACCAGCGCCGCATTGCGGACATCGATGCCCTCCGCCTGCGCAGCCGCAAAGATGAAAAACGACAGCGCGCACGCAATGAGCGCGCCGAGCCGGCTAAATTTTTTGCAGCAACGCGTAAAAAAAGCCGTCATGCTCGTGGTCTGGCAGCAACTGGCCATCCGGTGTCCCGTCCAAGGTTTTCACTCCGCATAATGGCAGCAGCTTGGCATCCGAGTGCCTGGTCAGAAAATCGGCTACCTGCTGTGAGTTCTCTTCCTGGAAAATCGAGCACGTCGTATACAGCAATTTACCACCACTGGCCAGCAATCGCCACAGACTATCGAGCATGCGCTGCTGCTGCGCCGCGAACTGCGCGACGTCGCTGGCGCGCCGCAACCATTTAATATCGGGATGGCGGCGCACCACACCCGACGCGCTGCACGGCACGTCGGCCAGGATGCGATCAAACGGCCGCTCATCCCACCATGCAACCGGGTTGCCCGCATCACCGGCAAGCACGCTGGCCGCGAGACCCAGCCGCTGCAGATTCTGGCGCACGCGCTCGAGCCGCGTTGCATCGCTGTCGAGCGCCGTCAAATCGACATCCGCGATTTCGAGCAAATGCGTCGCCTTGCCGCCGGGCGCGGCGCAAGCGTCGAGCACGCGCATGCCCGGCTGAGCATCCAGCAAGGGTGCTGCATATTGCGCGGCAGCATCCTGCACCGACGCCAGCCCGTCGGCAAACCCGGGCAGACGTTCGACCGGCATTGCGCGAGAAAGCGTTGCGCCATCCACGCCGACCGCGGTTGCCGCAATATCGTGCTGCGCGAGCAAAGCAATATAGTCGTCGCGCGTCGTGCGCCGCCGGTTCACGCGCAAGGTCAACGGTGGATGCAGATTGCCCGCCGCGAGTATGGCCGCGTAATGCAGCGGGTGCTGTTTGCGCAGCTTGTCTATCCACCAATGCGGATACGCATAGCGTCCGCTGTCGGTCAGCGCTGCTTTGGCGAGCAACGCTTCGCGCTTGCGCAAAAAATTGCGCAATACCGCGTTGGTCAGTCCGGCGGCCTGCGGCTTGCCCAGAACCGCGGCGCAGCGCACCGCATGATCGACGACGGCGTAGGGCGCCGCACGCGTGTACTGCAATTGGTACAGTCCCACCAGAAGCAGCCAGCGCAGCGACTCGTCATGCACCGGCTTCGTGAGCAGTTGGGCAAGCACCGCGTCGAGCTGGATGCCGAAGCGCAGCGTGCCGTAACACAGGTCTGTAATCGCGGAGCGCTGCTGCGCAGTCAGTTGCGGGTGGCGCGGCCACACGGCGGCGAGCGTGGCGTTGAGATTGCGGCCGCCGGCGACGGCCGCCACCGTAGTACAAGCAAGCCGCTGGGTATCTAACACGGCTTGCGCGCGGGCTGAATCAGCGCGCCAGTGCCAGCAGGCGCGCGACGCGCTCCCGGGTCGCGGGATGGGTGCTGAACAGGCCCGCGACGCCGCCGGCGCTCAGCGGATTGATGATCATCATCTGCGCCGTTTCCGGATGCTGCTCGGCCGGCGCCATCGGCAGACCCTGCGCATAGCGCTCGATTTTCTCGAGCGCGGACGCCAGTGCCTGCGGGTCGCCGGAAATTTCAGCGCCGCCGCTGTCCGCGCCGAATTCGCGCGCGCGCGAAATCGCGAACTGGATCAGCATCGCGGCAAACGGCGCCACGATCATCACGATCAGCGCGACCACCGGGTTGGGACGATCGCCGTTGCGGCCACCGAAAAACATGCCGAAATGCGCGATCGCCGATATCGCACCCGCCATGGTCGCGGCGATGGTGGAAGTCAGAATATCGCGATGTTTAACGTGCGCAAGTTCGTGCGCCATCACCCCGCGCAGTTCGCGCGCGGTGAGCAATTGCAGAATTCCCGTCGTTGCCGCCACCGCCGCATGCTCGGGATTGCGCCCGGTCGCAAACGCGTTGGGCTGCGCCTCATCGATCAGATAAACCTTGGGCATCGGCAAACCGGCGCGCTGGGCCAGTTCGCGCACGGTTTCATAAAACTGCGGCGCGCTCGCCGCGTCGACTTGGCGCGCGCCATACATGCGCAACACCATTTTGTCGGAAAACCAGTAGGCGAAAAAATTCATGCCACCACCCAGCACCAGGGCAAGCAGCATGCCTTGCGCGCCGCCGATTGCCGCGCCAACGACGCCGAACAGCGCCACGACTGCGGCCATCAACAACGAAGTTTTCAACCAGTTACCAAGCATAAAGTTCCTTTCGCGGCCGGATGATATTCCGCCTCAGCAACATATGCACGATAGTCGGAATTTCAAGTCCCCAGCCGCGCGCCGGGAACCAGTGTCGAACCACCGAGAAACGCCGCCGCGGCCAGCCGTTTTGCCCCGGCTTTTTGCAACTCGGTAATTTTGACTGCGCCCTTGCCCGCAGCGACCACCAAACCACTTGCGTCCGTTCTGGCGACGGTGCCCGGAGCGCCGGCGTCTTCGGCGAGCGGTTCTGCGCGCCAGACTTTAAGGGGCGTACCGTCCCATGCAGTCGCCGCACCAGGCGCCGGGTTGAAAGCGCGCACCTGGCGGCAGATATCGATGGCGCTGTTCGACCAATCTATCGCCGCTTCGGACTTGGAAATTTTTGCAGCATAAGTTGCGCTGCCAGCGTCCTGCGCGCGCGATGGCGGATTTTCGCGCAGCGCGCGCACGATACAACGCGCGCCGATTCGCGCCAGCCTGTCGTGCAGGGTTTGCGCCGTATCGGCGTCGCCGATCGCAATGCTTTCCTCAAGCAGGATGGCGCCGGTGTCGAGGCCTGCGTCCATCTGCATGATGGTAATGCCCGTCTCGCTGTCGCCGGCGAGCAACGCGCGCTGTATCGGCGCAGCACCGCGCCAGCGCGGCAACAACGAGGCGTGAATATTCAGGCAACCGCGCGGCGGAATCGCGAGTACTGCCGCCGGCAACAGCAGTCCGTAGGCGGCAACCACCATGGCGTCCGCGCCGACGGCCCGTAATTGCGCCTGGATTTCCGGCTCTTTCAGATTTACCGGCTGCGCCAGCGGCAATCGCAGCGATTCGGCGCTCACTTTGACTGCGCTGGAAAGCGTGCGCAGGCCGCGGCCGGCGGGGCGATCGGGTTGGGTCAATACCAGGCCAACATCGAAGCCTGCAGCGACCAAAGCCTCGAGCGCGAACGCGGCAAACGGCGGAGTACCGGCAAATATAAGCTTCATGGTTTGCCGAAAATTCTGCGGCGCGGCGGTGGCGCGACGCGCGATGACGATGCAAAAAAAACGCGGCTGAAGATTACATCACCTGCCGTTGTTGTTTCTTCAGCTTGGCCAGAATGCGCTGCTGTTTGAGCCGCGACAGGTAGTCAACGAACACCTTGCCTTCCAGATGATCCATTTCATGCTGGATGCATACGGCAAGCAAGCCCTCGGTATCGAGCGTGAAACTATGACCCCGGGCATCGAGCGCACGCACCGTGATGCGTTCGGCGCGGTTCACCTTTTCAAAAATCCCCGGCACCGAAAGACAGCCTTCCTCGCAGGTGGCGGCGCCGCTGCTGGCGATGATTTCGGGATTGATGAATACCTGCAGTTGATCATGCGCTTCTGAAATGTCGATCACGATCACGCGGCGATGGTCGTCCACCTGGGTAGCGGCCAACCCGACCCCCGGCGCCGCATACATGGTCGCCGACATATCCTCGATTAATTTACGGATTTCGTCATTTACGACGCCGACCGGGGTGGCCACGGTGTAAAGCTTGGGATTGGGGTATTGCAGGATAGCCAGCAAAGCCATAAGTGTTGCTAATTTAACAAATTACGTGCACAATTTAAACTAATATCTAACGTATTGGGGCTGGTAGGTGCTGTGGTGCCAAAAGTGTGCCAAAACATTCCGGTAAACGAGATGGGGGCGCGATGAACAAGCTGATTATATCGCTGATTATATTATGTAGTTGGGCTTCGGCGGCGCCCGCCGCCACCACCGCCGACCTCGCCGAAGGCGCGCCAGATCGCTATGTCGTCGTAGCGGGCGACACGTTGTGGACCATCGCCGGGCGCTTCCTTAAAGACCCTTGGAAATGGAACGATCTGTGGAAGACCAATCGCGACCAGATCAGTAATCCCAACCGCATTTATCCGGGCGACGTCCTGGTACTCGACAAATCCGCCGAGGAAATGCGTTTGAAGCTGCTGCGCGCGGAGGTCGTCAGGGTTTCACCGCAAATCCGCAGCGAGCAGCTGGCGCCTGAGCCCGTGCAGGTCATACCGACGGCCGATATCGAACCATTTCTCACCAAACCCCTGGTGATTGCGCAAAATCAGCTGGCCAGCGCGCCGCGTATCGTGCGCACGCAGGAAAGCCGGGTCGCCGTCGGCGCCGGCGACATCGCCTACGCGAACGGCCTCACCAAGGAAAAAGGCGTCTATTGGCAGATCTTCAGGCCCGGCGAAGCGCTGATGGATCCCGTCAGCAACGAGACGCTGGGTTACGTTGCAAACTATCTCGGCGAAGCCAAGGTCAACAAGCTCGGCGACATCAGCACGATAGAAATCGTCAGCTCTCCCCAGGAAATCTACGCGGGCGATTATCTGCAACCGTCGCCGCGCGAAGTCATCCTCGACGGTTTTACGCCGCATGCGCCCGTCAAGAAAGTCGATGCGCGCATTATTGCTCTCTACAATCAACTATACGAAGCGGGTCCGCGCGCGGTCATCACTTTGAATCGCGGAGCACGCGACGGTCTCGAAGCCGGCCACGTGCTGGCGATATACCGCAACCTCAACGCGCCGACATTTACTTTGCGTGAAAGCCCGCTGTATGGCAGCGTCGGTATCATGTACGACGAGAAAAATCCAAAAGCCAATTACGAAAGCCAGCCCATGGCGGGACGCGGTTCTCCGTTGTGGGGCCGTGTCGGTCCCGCGGGCGCGGACTTCAAGGATGACAAAACCAGCCTTCCCTCTGTGACACTGCCCGATGAGCGTTACGGTTTGCTGATGGTCTTTCGTGTTTTCGACCGCGCTGCCTACGCACTAGTCATGAACGCGTCGCGGCCGGTCAACGTGCTCGACATCGTAACCAATCCCTGACCGTCGCCGGCAATTTCAAATCGCCGCTTTTCTTTGACCACCGGTTAGCGGCAAAACCGCCTCATATTCCGCGTGCCGACGACCGATATTGAAGAAGCGGGAGCTTGGCTGCGTCTGACGCTGATTACCGGACTCGGTAACATCACGCTGCGCAAGCTGCTCACCGAATTCGGCACCCCGGAAAAGATCCTCGCCGCGCGCCCTGTCGAGCTGCGCAATTTCGTCACGGCGGAGATAGCGGCACTGATTGCCGGCGGCGGCAATACCGATAGTGCACAGCAGGCCCTGACGTGGCTTGAAGATCCAGCCAATCATATAGTCACTTTCGGCGATGCGAACTATCCGCAGCTGCTGTTGCAGACCGCAGACCCGCCGCCTGTCCTCTACGTCAAAGGAAGGCTCGATCTATTGAACAAGCCGTCGCTCGCGATCGTCGGCAGCCGCAACGCCAGCGCACAGGGCATAGAAAACGCGGCGGGTTTTGCGCGCGCGTTGAGCGAAGCCGGCATCACGATAGTCAGCGGACTCGCGCTGGGCATCGATGCCGCCGCCCACCACGGCGGGCTCCAGGGCCCCGGCAGCAGCCTCGCGCTCGTCGGCACCGGTCTCGACATCGTTTACCCCGCGCGCAATAAAGCACTCGCCCACGAACTGGCCGCAAACGGAACCCTGGTATCCGAATATCCGCTGACAACGCCGCCGCTCGCGAACAATTTTCCGCGCCGCAATCGGCTGATCAGCGGCATGAGCCTGGGCTGTCTGGTCGTCGAGGCTGCGCTGCAAAGCGGCTCACTGATCACGGCGCGATCGGCCAATGAGCAAGGCCGCGAAGTATTCGCGATTCCGGGGTCAATACACTCGCCGCTCGCCAAAGGTTGTCATGCCCTGATCAAGCAGGGCGCGAAGCTGGTCGATGATGCCAAAGACATACTGGAAGAATTGAAGCTGGCCGCGGATTTGCCCTCGCCGCGCGCCATGCCGGAACTCGCTGCTGATGAATCGAGTCTGCTTGGCCACCTGGGATTTGAACCTTGCGATCTCGACGCGTTGTGCGCGCGCGCGTTACTGGGCGCCGACGTCGTGTCCGGCCTGCTGCTGAAGCTTGAACTGCTGGGCCTGGTGGAAAATTTGCCGGGCAACCGCTACCAGCGCGTTCGTTGACCTGATTTACGCCGTTTCGACGCCTATTTCAGGTGTGGGCGGCGATACGCGCTTGCCTAGTCCGCTTTTTGTTCTTATTATCTTGCGCTCGCTCGGCCAGGCCCTGTGCCGTGAACGCGCCGTGACTTTTATCACAAAGCCCTGATGGCCATCAAAAAACAAACTGCCGCCAAGAAATCCGCTGTTGCAAAAAAATCCGCGCCGGCCGGCAAGAAACTCATCATTGCCGAAAAACCTTCGGTGGCGAACGACATCGCGCGCGTGCTCGGCGGCTTCACGAAGCACGGTGAGTATTTCGAAAGCGACGAATACATGCTGTCGTCAGCGGTCGGCCATTTGCTGACAATCGTGCCGCCCGAAGGCGTAGAGGTCAAACGCGGTAAATGGTCGTTGGTCAATCTGCCGGTCATTCCAGAACACTTCGATCTGCAGCCGATCGAAAGATCGGAAGGGCGCCTCAAGGTGCTCACGCGACTCATCAAGCTCAAAAATGTCACCGCACTGATCAACGCCTGCGACGCCGGCCGCGAAGGCGAATTGATTTTCCGTTACATCGTCAACCATACCAAGACCGCGAAGCCGATCGAACGCCTGTGGCTGCAATCGATGACGCCGGCGTCGATCCGCGATGGCTTCGAGCATTTGCGCAGTAACAAGGAAATGCTGCCGCTGGCCGATGCGGCGGTTTGCCGCTCTGAAGCCGACTGGCTGGTCGGCATCAACGCCACACGCGCAATGACGGCGTTCAACTCCAAATCGGGCGGCTTTCACCTGACGACTGTCGGGCGCGTGCAAACCCCGACGCTGGCCATCCTGGTCGAGCGCGAGGAGAAGATCAAGAAATTCGTTTCGCGCGACTACTTTGAAGTTCACGCGACTTTCGCTGCCAAGGCCGGCGATTACAATGGCCGCTGGTTCGACGAAAAATTCAGCAAAGACAAAAAGTCCGACGACAGCGATATCAAGGCCGAACGCCTGTGGGACCGCGCGCGCGCCGATGCGATTCACGCGAAATGCGAGGGCAAGAGCGGCATTGTCGAAGAGGAAAGCAAGCCTTCGACCCAGCTCTCGCCATTGTTGTACGACCTCACCAGCCTGCAGCGCGACGGTAATTCGCGTTTCGGCTTTTCAGCCAAAACCACCTTGTCGATTGCGCAGGCGCTGTACGAAAAACACAAGGTGCTGACCTATCCGCGTACCGATTCGCGCGCGCTGCCGGAAGATTATCTTTCCACCGTCACGGCTGCAATGCAGGAGCTCGACAAACCGTACCAGCCTTTCGCAAAAAAAATCCTCGCCAACAAATGGGTGAAACCGAACAAGCGCATTTTCAACAATGCCAAGATTTCGGACCACTTCGCGATCATCCCGACGTCCATCGCCCCCAAGACCCTGACCGAAGCCGAGGCGAAGATCTACGATCTCGTCACCAAGCGCTTCCTGGCGGTGTTTTATCCGGCAGCGGAATTCCAGATCACCACCCGCATCACGCGCGTCGAGAACGAACCGTTCAGAAGCGACGGCAAGATCATGGTCAATGCCGGCTGGCTAGAGATTTACGGCAAGGAAGCCGAGACGGACGACACACCCGCGCTGGTGCCGGTCGCCGCCAATGAATCGCCGCGTGCCACCGCCGTCACGGTTGCCGCGTTGCAGACCAAACCACCGGCGCGTTATTCGGAAGCCACGCTGCTGTCGGCCATGGAAGGCGCCGGCAAGCTGGTCGAGGACGAGGAACTGCGCGAGGCCATGCGCGCCAAGGGACTAGGCACTCCGGCGACACGCGCGACCATTATTGAAGGGCTGATTTACGAACGGTATGTGCACCGCAACGGCCGCGAGTTGCAGGCGACAGCCAAGGCTTTTTCGCTGATTACCTTGCTACGCGGCCTGGAAATCACGGAACTGAGCTCGCCCGAGCTCACCGGCGAGTGGGAATACAAACTCGCCCAAATCGAGCACGGCGAACTTGCCGGCACTGCGTTCATGCGCGAAATCGCCGACATGGTCCGCCACATGGTCAAGCAGACCAAAGAGCATGAAAACGACACCATACCCGGGGATTTCGCGACGCTGTCTACGCCCTGCCCGAAATGCGACGGGGTGGTAAAGGAAAACTACAAGAAATTCCAGTGCCAGAAATGCGACTTCGCACTATGGAAAATAATGGCCGGCCGCCAGCTCGAGCCGGCGGAAGTCGAGGAACTGATCACCAGTGGCAAAGTGGGTCCGCTGCAGGGCTTCCGCAGCCGCCTGGGCAAACCGTTTATTGCGTTGATCAAGCTGAACGCCGAGTTCGCTACCGAATTCGATTTTGGCCAGAACAATGAGGCCGACGCCGAACCGATCGATTTTTCAGGGCAGGAATCGTTGGGCGCCTGCCACAAATGCGGCAACCGCGTCTTCAGCCACGGTGTCGCCTATATCTGCGAAAAAGCCACCGGCCCCGATCGCACTTGCGATTTCCGCTCGGGAAAAATCATTCTGCAGCGCCCGATTGAAGTCGAGCAGATGCAAAAACTGCTCACGACCGGCAAGACCGATCTTTTGCACCGGTTCATTTCCAAGAAAGGCCGTCCGTTCTCGGCTTTCCTGGCGCGCGGCGAAGACGGCAAGGTGACTTTCGAATTCGCACCGCGGGAACCGAAGGTGGCGAAAGCCAAAGCTCCCGCCAAGGCGAAAAAAGCCGTTACGACCTGAGGAGCAGGCGTCTAGCCCAGCTCAGACATCCAGATTACGCACGCCCAGTGCGTTGGTTTCGATAAAGGCGCGGCGCGGTTCGACCAGATCGCCCATCAGGGTGGTGAAAATCTCGTCTGCGGAAATCGCATCTTCGATTTGTGCGCGCAGCAACCGCCGCACCTTCGGATCCATGGTGGTTTCCCACAGCTGCGAGGGATTCATTTCACCCAGGCCTTTGTAGCGCTGGATGCCGAGGCTTTTCTTGACCTCGTCCAGCAGCCAGCTGAGCGCGTCCTTGACGTCGGTCACCACTTGTTTGTGCTCGCCTCGTTTCACGTACGCGCCGGCGCCAAGCAGGCCTTGCAGCACGTGCGCGGTGGTCTTGATCTGCTCGTAGTCCCCGCTGTGCAAGAAAGTTTCGTCGAGCGCGGTTTGATGCATATTGCCGTGCTGGTTGCGCTTGATGACGAGCAGATGGCGCTCGTTTTTTTCGTCGTACTTCGGCTCGATTTTTACGCCTTCTGCCACCAGCGCGGCGGTCAGGCGTTGGGCACTTTGCGCGGCATTCTGCTCGTCGGTCAGATTGAGATCCGGATTGATCAACAAAGCCTGCAATACCGCCGGGTCGATCAGCCGGCTCAGGCGGTCGATGACCGCTTCGGCCAGAAAATACTGTTTCGCTACTTGCGCCAGCGTTTCCTTGCTTAGCGCGGCGGCATCGGTCCCCGGAAAAAGCTCTGCGTCATCCAGAGCTAGTTTCAGCAGGTGCTCTTTCAGCTCGTGCTCGTCCTTGATATAGCGCTCGCTCTTGCCGTGCTTGACCTTGTAAAGCGGCGGCTGCGCGATGTAGATGTGACCGCGCTCGAAGAGTTCCGGCATCTGCCGATAAAAGAAAGTCAGCAGCAGCGTTCGGATATGCGAGCCGTCGACGTCGGCGTCGGTCATGATGATGATGCGGTGATAACGCAGTTTATCGGCGTTGTATTCGTCCTTGCCGATACCGCAGCCCAGCACGTTGATGAGCGTGGTGATTTCCTGCGATGACAGCAGTTTGTCGAAGCGCGCTTTTTCCACATTCAGAATTTTGCCTTTGAGCGGCAAAATCGCCTGGAACTTGCGGTCGCGTCCCTGCTTGGCGGAACCGCCGGCCGAATCTCCTTCGACGATATAAAGCTCGCACAGCGCGGGATCCTTTTCCTGGCAATCGGCAAGTTTGCCGGGCAGACCCAGGGAATCAAGCACGCCTTTGCGGCGCGTCATCTCGCGGGCCTTGCGCGCGGCTTCGCGCGCGCGCGCCGCGTCAACGATCTTCGACGTTATTATCTTCGCATCCTGCGGATTTTCGAGCAGGAACTCGTTCAGCTTGGCGGCAATGATTTCCTGCACCACTGGCTGAACCTCGCTCGACACCAGCTTGTCCTTGGTTTGCGAGGAGAATTTGGGTTCTGGCACCTTGACCGATAGCACGCAGGTCAGGCCTTCGCGCATGTCGTCGCCCGAGGTCTCGACCTTGGCCCGCTTGGCGAGTTCGTTTTTCTCGATAAAACTGTTCAATGTGCGCGTCATCGCGGCGCGCAGCGCGGTCAAGTGGGTGCCGCCATCGCGTTGGGGTATGTTGTTGGTGAAGCACTGCACCGATTCCGCGTAGGAGTCGTTCCACTGCATCGCCACTTCGACCGTGATGCCTTCCTTCGAACCCTCGGCATAAAATATTTTTTGATGCAGCGGCGTCTTGCTGCGGTTCATGTACTCGACGAAGCCCTTGACCCCGCCGGTAAACGAAAAATTCTCTTGTTTTCCCGAGCGCTGATCGATCAGCGCGATTTTTACGCCATTGTTCAGAAACGACAGTTCGCGCAACCGCTTTGCCAGAATGTCATGGTGAAATTCGACATGGCTGAACGTGGCCTTGCTGGCAAGGAAATGGACCTCGGTACCGCGTTTCTCGGTCTTGCCGATTTCCTTGAGCGGCGCCACCGGGGCGCCCTCGCGAAACTCCATCTGGTAGGTTTTGCCGTCGCGACGTATGGTCAGCCTCAGCCATTCTGACAGCGCATTCACCACCGACACGCCGACGCCGTGAAGGCCGCCGGAAATCTTGTACGAGTTGTTGTCGAATTTTCCGCCCGCGTGCAATTCCGTCATGACGATTTCCGCGGCGGTCCGCTGCTGCTCGTCATCGGTCTTTACGTCGGTCGGTATACCGCGCCCGTTGTCCTGGACGCTGATCGAATTATCCGGGTGGATGGTAATGGTGATGTCATCGCAATGTCCGGCCAGCGCTTCGTCAATTGCGTTATCGACGACTTCAAACACCATGTGATGCAGGCCTGTGCCGTCGCTGGTATCCCCGATATACATGCCGGGACGCTTCTTGACCGCTTCAAGGCCTTTCAGGATCTTGATGCTGTCGGCATCGTAATCGTCACCGTTGGCGGGCTGTTTCTCGTCTGTCATGGTTATCGCTTATAAACTTTAAGTCGAACTCTTTAAATCCGCATCGGCATTACGACGTAGCGGAAATCCGCGTCTTCGCTGATGGTAATCAGCACGCTGCTGTTGGCGTCGCCGAACGAGCAGGTCACCTTTTCGCTCGACAGATTCGCCAGGACGTCGAGCAAATACGTCACGTTGAAACCGATATCCAGCGCTTCGCCGGTATAGCCAACTTCGATTTCCTCGAAAGCTTCTTCCTGCTCGGTGTTAGTACACGAAATGCGCAGCTGCCCGTCGGTCAGAGTCCAGCGCACGCCGCGAAATTTCTCGTTGGAAAGTATGGCGACCCGCTGCAAAGCCTGCTGGAGAATACTCCGTTCAATCGGAAAATGCTTCTGATAATTGGTTGGTATCACGCGCGTGAAATCGGGAAATTTCCCGTCGACGACCTTGCTCACCAGAACAACATCCTGAATGCTGAATTTGACCTGCGTAGACGCGAGCTCCACGCTGACGTCGTCATCGCTGTCGCCCAGCAGCTTCACCAGTTCCTGCACCGCTTTGCGCGGCAGGATGACTTCCAGCGCTTCCACCGACTGTGAAAGCTTCATACTGGCGTACGCGAGGCGGTGACCGTCGGTGGCGACCACCTTGAGCACATCACCACTCAAAACCAGCAGCATACCGTTCAGGTAATACCGGATGTCCTGTTGCGCCATCGCATACTGCACCAGCAATAACAGCGACTTGAAGGCCTTCTGCGGAATTTTGATCGTGATCGCGGCAGCCGGCGCCTTGGGCAGCTTGGGAAAATCCTCGGCTGGCAAGGTCTGCAGTGTGAAACGGCTTTTCCCGGACTTGACGATCAGTCGGTTGTTTTGCGCTTCAAGGCCGATGTCGGCTTGCTCGGGCAACGCACGCAGAATGTCCTGCAGTTTGCGCGCCGAAGTGGTGACCGCATAACTGTCGGCGCCTTTCTGCGGATTGTCGAAGCTGGTTGAAACCTGTATTTCCAGATCGGTCGCCAGCAGATGCAGGCGATCGTCCGTCTGCTCGATCAGCACGTTCGACAGGATGGGCAAGGTGTGGCGTTTTTCTACGATGCCAGTTACTGCCTGCAGCGGTTTCAACAAGTTGTCCCGCTTGGTCTGTACCAGTTTCATAGTATTTATATCCTAATAGTAGTAATTACAGTCGCCGTTTTTGTGGATAAGTTTGCAGCCACAGGACTGGTGCGACTTTTCAGGCATTTTTGACATCTACAAACCGATGAATACCGTGTGGACAGTTTGTTGGTTAAATTTTAAAGATTGCGGAATCGAATCTTATGCACAAATCAAGCTTGGGTTGTTAGCCGCGTAAAACCTTGAGCAGCGAATCGAAATCATGCGTGATTTCGTGGCTGGTCGTTTTCAAGGCCGCAATTTTGCGGCAGGCATGCAATACCGTCGTATGATCGCGGCCGCCGAAAGCTTCGCCGATATCCGGCAGGCTCAGGTGGGTCAGTTCCTTGGCCAACGCCATTGCGACCTGGCGCGGCCGCGCGATGTTGCGGGTGCGCTTCTTGGAATACATTTCCGAAACCTTGATTTTGTAATAATCGGCAACGGTCTTCTGGATGTTGTCGATGGAAATCTGGCGGCTTTGCAGCGCGAGCAGGTCTTTCAGCGCGTCGCGGCATAGGTCGACCGTGATCGGACGCCCGGAAAACCGCGAGTAGGCAAGGATGCGCTTTAACGCGCCTTCAAGCTCGCGTATGTTGGATTGGCTGTGGGTAGCGATAAAAAACGCCACTGCCTCGTCCAGCATGACGTTTTCCACCTCGGCTTTTTTCAGCAGAATGGCGACCCGCATTTCGATTTCCGGCGGCTCCACCGCGACGGTCAGGCCCCAGGCAAAACGGGATATCAGCCGGTTTTCGATGCCGGGGATTTCGCGCGGATAGGTGTCGCAGGTTATGACCACCTGCTTGCGTGATTCGATCAGCGCGTTAAAGGCGTAGAAAAACTCTTCCTGGGTGCGGTTCTTGCCGCTGAAAAACTGGATATCGTCGATCAGCAGCAGATCAAGCGAGTGGTAGTAACGCTTGAAATCGTCGAAAGCCTTGTGCTGGTAGGCACGCACTACGTCCGAAACGTACTGTTCGGCATGGATGTAACGGATTCTGCTCTGCGGTTTGCGCTGCAGCAGCAGGTTGCCGATCGCGTGGATAAGGTGGGTCTTGCCCAAACCCACTCCGCCATAAACAAAAAGCGGGTTGTAAGCTTCGCCGGCGCGCTCGGCGACCTGAATGGCCGCGGCGCGCGCGAGCTCATTGGCCTTGCCCGTTACAAAGGTGGTGAAATTGAATTCCGGGTTGAGGCGCGAAATGTCGCGCGTGCTGGGTTTGCTGCCACCGCTTGCCGGCATCAGTGGTTTTACCGGCACGCCGGCTTCCTTTTCCGCCAGGATCAGGCTGATGGTGACCGTGTCGCCAAAGCGTTCGCAGGCCATGCGCTCTATTTCCGCCAGAAACCGGTCGCGGATCCATTGCAGCACAAAGCGATTGGGGGCCGTCAGAGTGACCTGGTTGTCGGCGGCCTGAAATTTGAGCGGTTTGATCCAGGTTTTGAATTGCTGGGGTGGCAGCTGTTGTTCAAAATGATCAAGACACGAGCGCCAAAAGCTATTCATGTGTTAAGGCAGACAGTGTTGTAACAGCGTTGTTATAGGCGGGCGGGAAAATGCGACGGCCAATTGCCGATTTTAGCTTTTTTGGTTAAAGTTATCCACAACCGGAGACATTCCTGCGCGGAATGCGCAGGCGCAGAATCGGATTGACAGAAGCACACGTTAACGGTTGTAATAGCGGGCTTTTCATACCAGTTCAGGCACAGATCATGAAACGGACCTATCAACCGTCCACCACCCGCCGCAAGCGTACACATGGATTCCGGGTGCGCATGAAAACCCGCGGTGGTCGCGCAGTAATGCGTTCGCGTCGCGCGAAAGGGCGCGCGCGTCTCGGCGTTTGACGCGCCTGCCGGGCAAGTTTTCTTTTTCCCGGGCGAGCCGGCTCGAAGGTCTGAACGCGTTTGCCTCGGTGTTTGCCTACAAGTGTTCGGTGGCGGGCAAATATTTCCAAGTTTATGCGAAGCCCAATGGTCGCCCGGATTCACGCCTCGGCATCACGGTCAACAAGAGGTTTGTTCCGCAGGCAACGGCAAGAAATTTCTGCAAGCGTCTGGCGCGCGAAACGTTTCGTGTCCATCGCACTGTGCTAAGTGGAGTCGATCTCGTGGTACGCGCCCGCTCCGTTGTGTTGTCTGCCTCATCCGCGCAAGCGCGCGCGGAAATCCTCGATCTTATGCAACGTGCGCAACGCCAGTGTTGCGCCGGCGCTGACGCCAGCCCCCAGCGCTAAAGCGCTCCAACCATTCGGTAATCAATGGATACCCAGCGACTCATATTGTTCATGTTGTTCACGTTCTCGGTGTTTTTTCTGGTGGACGCGTGGCAGAAAGACGCGCATCCGCCGCGCACCGTGCCGGTTGCAAGTGTGCCTGCCGGCGCACCTGCCGCGGGACCGGTGCCTACGCCGACTCAACCTTTGGCCAATGCACCCGCTGCTGCGACATCATTGCCGAGCGTCGGCAGCGGCGCATTGCGCAAAGGCGAGACTGTCCGCGTCCAAACCGACATGTTCATTGCGGAGATAGACACGGTGGGCGGAGATTTGCGCCATCTGGAGTTGCTCGGCCATCGCGATCGGCTGGACAAGGCAAAGAATTTCACGTTGTTCGAAGTACAACCGGAACGCACCTATATTGCGCAGTCAGGATTGACTGGCGGCGATTTGCCTAATCACAACACGCGTTATGCGGCGAGCGAACGCGATGTCAAGCTGGCTGAAGGTGTTGCCAGCATCGCCGTGAATCTTACGGCGATTACCGCTAGCGGCGTCAAGGTGGTCAAGACTTACAATTTTCATCGCGGAAGCTACGTGGTGGACGTGCGTTTCGATGTCGAAAATAAGAGCGCGGCAGGGTTGCAGCCCAGTGCGTATTTTCAGATTGTGCGTGATGGCAAGCCACCGGTCGGTGATTCGGCGATGTTGCCGACGTACACGGGAATAGCTGTGTATACGGACCTGGAAAAATTCCAGAAAGTGGCGTTTTCGGACGTTGACAAGCGCAAGGTCAATTATCCGAAGAAAAGCAACGACGGCTGGATCGCGATGCTCCAGCATTATTTTCTGAGTGCATGGTTACCGGCAAACAATGTTCCGCGCGAATTCTATACATCTCAACTCGATAACGGACTTTATTCTGCGGGAGTGATGCTGCCGTTGGGTAACATCGAAGCGGGCGCTACCGCAACGCTTACTGTGCCGCTGTACGCGGGCCCGGAGGAGCAGGACAATCTTTCAAAGCTGGCACCCGGGCTCGATCTAACCATCGATTATGGTTGGTTGACCGTAATTGCCGAACCAATATTCTGGTTTCTGAAATGGCTGCACCAATGGGTTCACAACTGGGGTGTGGCGATCATTCTCTTGACGATAACGATCAAAGCCTTGTTCTACCCATTGTCTGCTGCGAGCTACCGCTCGATGGCGCGTATGCGGGTGCTCGCGCCGCGGCTCGCAAAACTCAAAGACCAGTACGGTAACGACCGCCAGCGCATGAATCAGGCAATGATGGAATTATATAAAACAGAAAAAATTAATCCGCTTGGCGGTTGTTTGCCTGTTTTAGTCCAAATACCTGTTTTCATTGCTCTTTATTGGGTATTGCTGGCGAGTGTCGAGCTGCGGCATGCGCCGTTCATGCTGGGGATTGATGATTTAACTAAGCCGGCCATAATGGACGGTTTTGTTCTGTCCCCCTTTATATATTTTGTGCTGCCGGTGCTTATGGGCGCGACGATGATTTTTCAGACCTATCTGAATCCAATGCCGCCGGATCCCGTGCAGGCCAAGATCATGAAAATCATGCCGATTGCATTCAGCATAATGTTTTTCTGGTTTCCAGTGGGTTTGGTGCTCTACTGGTTGATCAACAATATTCTCTCGATCGCCCAGCAGTGGCAGATCACGCACGCCATGGAGCACCCCAAGCCGGCGCATGGCAAATGATGTTGTAGCCGCTATAGCTACGCCCCCAGGTCGGGGCGGCATTGGGGTCGTGCGCATCTCGGGTCCCAACCTTGCGGGTATGCTGCACGTGTTGATCGCGCAAAAGTTGGAGGCGCGCCACGCGACCCGCGCCGACTTTCTTAACGCCGATGGCAGCGTAATCGATCAAGGCCTGGCGCTTTATTTCCCCGCGCCGCATTCCTACACGGGGGAAGACGTCATCGAGCTGCAGGGACACGGCGGGCCGGTCGTGTTGCAGATGGTGCTGCAACGCTGTCTCGAACTCGGTGCGCGGATTGCCGAACCCGGCGAATTCACTAAACGCGCATTTCTCAACGATAAGCTCGATCTCGCACAGGCGGAAAGCGTCGCCGATTTGATTGATGCGTCCACCGCGCAGGCAGCGCGCTGCGCAGTGCGTTCGCTGCAGGGGGAGTTCTCCCATCAGATCGGCGCGATGGTGGACGCCTTGACCGAACTGCGCATGCTGGTCGAAGCCACCCTCGATTTTCCAGAAGAAGACGTGGAAATGCTCGAGCGCGGTAACGCGCGTTCCAAGCTTGAGCGTGTGCGCCAGCAATTGGCGCAAATTATCGCGGCATCGCGCCTGGGCAGGCTGTTGCGTGAAGGCATACAGGTTGTCCTGGCGGGCCAGCCCAACGTCGGCAAATCGAGCTTGCTGAATGCTTTGGCCGGCGCCGAGCGCGCGATTGTCACCGAAATCCCGGGCACGACGCGCGACGCGATACGCGAGACGATCAACCTGGGCGGAGTGCCGTTGCACGTTATCGACACCGCGGGCCTGCGTGAACCGCGTGATCCGGTCGAAAAGATAGGCATAGAGAAGACCTGGGAGGCCATAGCCGCAGCAGATCTGGTGCTGTGGGTAAGCGATGCCGTGCGGTTGGAAACCCGCTCAACTGACCCGGCGCTGGCAACGCGCCTGCCTGCAGGAGCCCCCCAGCTAAATATAGTGAACAAAATAGACCTGGCTGGTAGTCAGCCTTACCAGCGCACCGAGGTTGGCGTGACGGAGGTCGCAGTATCCGCCAAGACCGGCGCGGGGCTGGATTTGCTGCGGTCAGCCATCTTGGAAGTCGCCGGCTGGGGTGGCACTGGCGAAGGCGTTTTCATGGCACGTGAGCGCCATTTGCAGGCTTTGTACACCGCCGCAGGCCATTTGGAGCAGGCGTATGCCAGAAGCGCCGAGCTCGAACTTTTCGCCGAAGAGCTCAAGCTTGCGCAAAACGCGCTGTCTGGCATCACCGGGGAAGTCTCAGCCGATGATTTGCTCGGCAAAATCTTTGCGCATTTTTGTATCGGGAAATAATTAACCGGCCGATGTTTCACGTGAAACATCGGGCTGTTGCGGTATGCGCATTCCTGACCGAAGGAACTTAGTTAGCGAACTCTACAAGCGCCGGATGTTCCACGTGAAACACTTCCGATCACCGCCAAGCGCTTCGTTTCCACTTTATTTTCGGGTATCATTGCCGCCCGGATATTAGGCAACAGATCGCATGCATTTCCCTGAAAAATTTGACGTAATCGTGGTTGGCGGCGGTCATGCCGGCACCGAGGCGGCGCTTGCCAGCGCGCGCATGGGCCGGCGTACGTTGCTGCTCACGCATAACGTCGAAACGCTGGGTCAGATGTCGTGCAACCCGTCGATAGGCGGCATCGGCAAAGGCCATCTGGTCAAGGAAATCGATGCCCTGGGCGGCGCTATGGCGGCCGCCACCGACGAAGCGGGCATACAGTTTCGCATCCTGAATTCCAGCAAGGGCCATGCGGTGCGCGCGACACGCGCCCAGGCCGATCGCGTGCTGTATCGCAAAGCGATCCGCAATCGTCTGGAAAATCAATCTAACTTATTGATATTTCAGCAATCTGTAGACGATCTGACGGTGGAGGGTGATGCCGTAACCGGCGTCGTTACCCAGCTCGGTTTACGCTTTGCGGCAGACGCCGTAGTACTGACCACCGGCACTTTTCTCGCGGGTTTGATACACGTCGGGTTGAAAAACTATGCGGCAGGACGCGCGGGGGATCCACCGGCTACCAGTTTGGCAGCGCGTCTGCGCGAACTGAAACTGCCGGTTGGCCGGCTCAAAACCGGTACGCCGCCACGCATCGACGGGCGCAGCATAAATTTTTCGCAGCTGGTCGAACAACCCGGCGACGATCCACGGCCAGTGTTTTCTTTTCTGGGTTCGCGCGAGCAGCATCCGCCGCAATTGCCGTGCTGGATCACGCATACCAGCGAGCGCACGCACGAAATCATTCGCGGCGGTCTTGATCGCTCGCCGCTGTTTACGGGAGTCATCGCCGGCGTCGGTCCGCGCTACTGTCCGTCGATCGAAGACAAGATCACGCGCTTCGCTGACAAGTCTTCGCACCAGATATTTCTCGAACCCGAAGGCCTGACGGTCAACGAGTTTTATCCCAATGGCATATCTACGAGTTTGCCGTTCGACGTGCAGCTCGCCCTGGTGCGCTCGATACCGGGACTGGAAAGCGCGCACATCACGCGGCCGGGTTACGCGATCGAATACGATTACTACGATCCGCGCGGGCTCAAGAGTTCGCTCGAAACCAAGGCGATCAAGGGCTTGTTTTTCGCCGGCCAGATCAACGGCACGACGGGCTACGAAGAGGCTGCCGCGCAAGGATTGCTGGCTGGCGTCAATGCCGCGCGTTTTATCGCCGGCGACGAAGCATGGTGTCCGCGCCGTAATGAAGCCTATCTCGGCGTGCTGGTAGATGACCTGATCACGCGCGGCGTATCCGAGCCCTATCGCATGTTTACCAGCCGTGCCGAGTACCGTCTGAGCCTGCGCGAAGACAACGCCGATATGCGGTTGACCGAAATCGGCCGCGGGCTGGGCGTCGTGGACGACCGCCGCTGGCAGCACTTCGAACGCAAGCGCGAAACAGTGACGCGCGAACTCGAACGCTTGAAGACGACCTGGGTAAATCCGAACGTTATTGCGCAACATGAGTACGAACGTGTGCTGGGACAAACCATTGAGCGCGAATATACGTTGCTCGATTTATTGCGTCGGCCCAATGTCAATTACGCTTCCCTGATGACGCTGCCTGATGTGGGACCGGCAGTTGCCGACCCGAAAGTGGCCGAGCAGGTGGAAATTCAGTGCAAATACCAGGGCTATATTACGCGTCAGCAGGACGAGATCACGCGCCAGGCGGCGTACGAAACGACGCGCCTGCCGGCTGACCTCGATTACCGCGGAGTGCATGGGTTGTCGATCGAGGTGCAGCAAAAACTCAATCAACATCGTCCCGAAACGCTGGGCCAGGCGGCGCGCATGTCGGGTGTCACGCCAGCGGCCATTTCGTTGTTACTGGTACATTTGAAGCGAGGCTTCGGTGCTGCGCAAAAAACAGCATGACACCCACCGCGCAGTTGGCGCAGGGCATAGCGGAGCTCGGCTTGCTGATTTCTGCCGACATCCAGACACAGCTCGCCGACCATCTGGCGCTGATCGCCAAATGGAACCGGGTCCACAATTTAACCGCGGTGCGCGAGAGCGCGAAGATGGTGATTGTACACGCGCTGGATTCTCTCGCCGTAGTACCGCATCTCAAGGCAGGCTCGGTCGTCGATGTGGGCAGCGGTGCCGGCTTGCCGGGAATTCCGCTTGCACTCATGTGGCCGCAGGTGCGCGTTGTTTTGCTCGACAGCAACCACAAGAAAGCTGTGTTTTTGCGCCAGGCCGCAATCGAACTCAGGTTGAAGAACGTCGAAGTGGTATGCGAGCGCGCCGAATCGTGGCGCCCCGCGGAAAAATTTGACCTCGTGATCTCGCGCGCATTTTCCGATCTGCCCGAATTCGTGAAACTCGCGGGGCACCATTGCGCTGCCGGCGGCGTGCTCGCAGCGATGAAAGGCGTCTACCCCGACGAAGAGCTTGCCCAGTTGCCGTCGACTTTCAGGCTGCACAGCGCCCTCCCGCTCAAGGTGCCCGGGTTGCACGCGGAACGACATCTGATTTTGCTTAACCCGGTATCAGCATGATATGACGCGCATACTCGCAATCACGAATCAAAAAGGCGGGGTCGGCAAGACCACCACCGGCGTCAACCTGGCCGCGAGTCTCGCCGCCACCAAGCAGCGCGTGCTGCTGGTCGATCTTGATCCGCAGGGCAATGCCACGATGGGCAGCGGCATCGACAAGCGTTCTCTCAAGCAGACGATTTATCACGTGCTGCTGGGCGAAGCAGAAATCGGCGCGGTGCGTGTGCGCTCGACAAGCGGCAATTACGATGTCGTGCCGGCGAACCGCGAATTAGCGGGCGCTGAGGTGGAACTGGTCGATATCGATCACCGTGAAACACGGTTGAAAACGGCGTTTGCCACCCTCGAGCATGAATACGATTTCATCCTGATCGATTGTCCGCCCGCGTTGAATCTGCTGACCGTCAACGGCTTGTGCGCGGCGCACGCAGTCCTGATCCCAATGCAGTGCGAATACTATGCGCTAGAAGGTCTGAGCGATCTGGTGCAGACCATCAAGAAGGTGCGCGCCAATCTAAATCCGCAACTCCAGATCGAAGGCCTGCTGCGCACCATGTTCGATCCACGCAACACGCTTGCCCAGCAAGTCTCGGCGCAACTGCAGCAGCATTTCGGCGACAAGCTGTACCGCACGGTGATTCCGCGCAATGTGCGGCTCGCTGAAGCGCCGAGCCACGGCGTGCCTGCGATGGGCCTGGATAAAGGTTCGAAAGGCGCGCAGGCCTATCTTGCGCTCGCCGGCGAAATGCTCAATCGCGCGATACCCGCTGTTTAAGAGACGATGAATATGGCCAAAATGAAGGGTTTGGGGCGCGGGTTGGATGCCTTGCTTGGCGGCGAAGAGCCGTCCGCGGCACCCGCCAGCGCTGACCAGCAAGCTGAACTGAAAATTGATTTGCTGCAGCCGGGCAAGTATCAGCCGCGTTCGCATATGGACGAGGCGGCGTTGAAGGAACTTGCCGACTCGATCAAGGCGCAGGGCATCATCCAGCCGATACTGGTGCGTCCCGTCAGCGGTGGCCGCTACGAAATCATCGCGGGTGAGCGGCGTTGGCGGGCCGCGCGGATTGCCGGCCTGAACGCCGTGCCCGCCCTGGTACGTGAGGTGCCGGACAATACCGCGCTGGCGATGGCTTTGATCGAAAACATCCAGCGTGAAGATCTGAATCCGCTCGAGCAGGCAAACGGCATTCAGCGCTTGATTGCGGAATTCGGCATGACACATGACAAAGCGGCCGAAATGGTCGGCCGCTCGCGCAGCGCGGTGACGAACTTGCTGCGCCTGCTGGGGCTGGCTGAGCCCGTGCGCGACCTATTGCAGCAAGGCCAACTCGACATGGGACACGCCCGCGCGCTGCTGGCGCTGACCGGCATGCAACAGATCGACACTGCGCGCCTGATTGCGGAACGCGGAATGTCGGTGCGTGAGACCGAAAAACTCGTCGGCAAGCTGGTCAGCGGCAATGCCGGCAAGAAAACGCGCCGCATTACCGACCGCGACATACTCCGCCTGCAGGAAGATTTGGCGCAAAAACTGAGCACCGCCGTGACGATCAAGACGGGCGCCAAAAAGGGCAGCGGCAAACTGACCATCGCGTACAGCACGCTGGATCAACTCGACGCCGTGCTGGCGCGGCTGATGCGGTGAACGGGAAGCCTGCGTTGCAGCGCAACGCGGTTTGACGCAGGGCGCTAAGACTTAGTACAATCGACGGGTTTGCTCTTAGGACGAACCGGGTGGTTTTCAAAATCGAGAGCAAACCACTACGCACCGTACTGCGTTGGCAGCTTTACGCCACCGGGGCAATGGCGCTGGGGGCCGGGGCGATAGCCGGGATGCACGGCGCATTTTCTGCAGTATTGGGCGGAATCGTAAGTTGGGCGGCAGGGTTGGTCTTTGCCGTGATGGTGTCGGGCGGCCGGGTGAGGACCGCAGGCGAGGCGCTAAGGATCTTGTTTCGCGCGGAGGCGAGCAAGATTATGCTGATAATTATCCTGTTGTGGCTGGTGCTGACGACGTATCAAGAAGTCGTGCCGGTCGCGTTTTTTGCGGCTTTCATAGTCTCGGTGCTGGTGTCCCAGGCAGTAATGTTGGTAAGTGAAACATGAATCAAATTAGGAACAAGTAATGGCTGCCGAAGCCGAACTGACTGCCACCGCATATATCGGTCACCATCTGACCAATCGCACCATCTCGTTGGGCGATGGGCCGTTTTGGACGCTGCACCTCGATACGTGGCTGACGGCAACCGCGTTGGGTGTCATCGGCTTTGGTTTTCTCTGGTGGATCGTGCGCGGCGCAACCGCGGGCGTGCCCAATCGGCGCCAGGCGTTTGTCGAAATGCTGTTTGAATTTGTCGACGACCAGGTCAAAGGTATCTTCCACGGTAACCGCGCATTTGTGTCGCCCCTGGCCCTGACCGTGTTCGTCTGGGTGCTGTTGATGAACTCGATGGATTTTATCCCCGTCGATCTGGCCGGCAAGTTTACCGAGCACGCGCTGGGTCAGCACGAGTGGAAGCCGGTGCCGACTTCCGACGTGAATACGACGTTTGGATTAGCGCTGTCGGTGTGGGTGCTGATGATTTTCTTCAACCTGAAAGTCAAGGGCATAGGCGGCTGGACGCACGAGTTGTTCTGCACGCCGTTTGGCTCCAATCCGCTTTTGTGGGCATTCAATTTCCTGTTCAATCTGGTCGAGTACATCTCCAAACCGCTTTCGCACTCATTACGGCTGTACGGCAACATTTACGCCGGTGAAATCATCTTCCTGCTGTTGTGGATGTGGGCGGCAACCGGGGTTACCGGCGCCATCTTTGGCGGTACCCTGGCGCTGCTCTGGGCGATCTTTCATATTCTGATCGTCGTTTTACAAGCCTACATATTCATGATGCTTACCGCGGTTTATATGGCGATGGCACACGAAGGTCATTAAACAAACAACTCGACGAAATAATTTTCCCTGAAAGGAGACTGTAATGGAGAAGTTGCAACTAATAGCGATGGTTCAGGCTTACACCGGAGTCGGTATTGGCCTGATGATCGGTTTGGGCGCCGCCGGCGCGTGTATCGGCGTGGGCATTATGTGTAGCCGCTTTCTCGAAGGCGCTGCGCGCCAGCCTGAACTCATGCCGCAATTGCAGGCGAAAGTTTTTCTGCTGCTGGGCCTGATCGACGCGTCTTTTATTATCGGCGTCGGCCTTGCCCTGTGGTTCGCAACCGGCAATCCGTTACTCGCCAGCCTGAAATAATTTCCGGGTATTTTTAGCAGGGGCAGCCCATGAATTTAAACGTCACGCTTGTTGCGCAGGCAATCACGTTCATCGTGTTTATTGCGCTTTGTGCGAAGTTTCTCTGGCCGCAGTTGATCACGGCCCTTGAAGCCCGCCAGAAGCAGATTGCCGACGGACTCGCTGCCGCCGAACAGGGCAAGCGCTCGCTGGAACTGTCTTCGAAGCAGGCCGACGAGGAAATCGCCAAGGCGCGCGCGCGCGCCGCTGAAATCATGGGGCAGGCAGAAAAACGCGCCTCGCAAATGATCGAAGAAGCGAAAATGTCGGCACGTGAGGAAGGCAATCGCGAAAAAACCGCCGCCAAAGCCGAAATCGCGCAGGAAGTTTCGCGTACCAAGGAAGCGTTGCGCGCCCAGGTCTCGCTGCTTGCCATTGCCGGGGCGGAGAAAATTCTGCGCCGCGAAGTCGATGCCAAGACGCACGCCGATTTGTTGCAGGCCGTACAGGCGGAGTTATAAGCCGATCATGGCTGAATTAGTCACCATCGCACGACCGTACGCTGAGGCCGCGTTCCGGCTGGCACGCGAAAAATCCGCTTTCGACCAGTGGTCGGAAATGCTGCGGCTGCTCGATATCATCGTGCAGGACGAGCGCGTTGCGCGCTCGATCGGCGACCCCAACGTGAGCGGGCAGCAGCTCGAAGGCCTGATTCTGGGAATTTGCGGCGAACAGCTCGACGGCGCCGGCAGAAATTTCGTGCAGATACTGGTACACAACAACCGGTTGATTGCAGTGCCGGCGATTCGCAAACTGTTCGAACAGTTGAGACTTGAGCATGAAGGCGTGCTCGAAGCGCAGATCCATTCGGCATTCGCAATCGATAGTGCGCAGGTGAATGAACTGGTTAAAAAGCTTGAAGCGAAATATGAGCGCAAAGTCCGCGCCGAGGTCAGCGTCGATCCGCAACTGATCGGCGGCGTCAAAATAGTGGTCGGCGACAAAGTATTTGACGCGACCGTGCGCGGCAAACTGGACGCGATGTCCGCCGCGCTTACCCGTTAGTTAGGAGTTACAGATGCAACTCAATCCGTCAGAAATCAGCGAACTTATCAAGAGCAAGATGCAGAATCTGGGTACGGCGAGCGAATCGCGCACCCAGGGCACCGTGATTTCGGTGACCGACGGCATCTGCCGCGTGCACGGTCTGGCTGACGTCATGCAGGGCGAGATGCTTGAATTCCCGAACAACACCTTCGGTCTTGCGCTCAACCTTGAGCGCGATTCCGTGGGCTCGGTGGTGCTCGGCGAATACGAGCATATTTCCGAGGGCGATCCAGTGAAGGCGACGGGCCGTATTCTGGAGGTCCCGGTCGGTCCCGAACTGATAGGCCGCGTAGTCAATTCACTTGGCCAGCCGATTGACGGCAAAGGCCCGATCAACGCCAAGTTGACCGACGTGATCGAAAAAGTAGCGCCGGGCGTGATCGCGCGCAAATCCGTGAGCCAGCCGGTGCAAACTGGTTTGAAGTCTATCGACGCCATGGTGCCCGTCGGCCGCGGCCAGCGCGAACTCATCATCGGCGATCGCCAAACCGGCAAGACGGCGGTCGCGGTGGACACCATCATCAACCAGAAAGGCAAAGACCTTTTCTGTATCTATGTTGCGATTGGCCAGAAAGCATCGACGATCGCCAACGTCGTACGCAAGCTCGAAGAATACGGCGCGATGGAATACACCATCGTTGTTGCCGCCAGCGCATCGGAATCCGCCGCCATGCAGTACATCGCGCCCTACTCGGGCTGCACCATGGGCGAGTATTTCCGTGATCGCGGACAGGATGCGCTGATAATCTATGATGACCTGACCAAGCAGGCGTGGGCCTACCGCCAGGTTTCCCTTCTGCTGCGCCGGCCGCCGGGCCGCGAAGCCTATCCGGGCGACGTGTTTTACCTGCACTCGCGCCTGCTCGAGCGCGCCGCACGCGTGAACGAAGCTTACGTCGAGAAATTCACTGGCGGCAAAGTCAAAGGCAAAACCGGTTCGCTGACCGCATTGCCGGTGATCGAAACCCAGGCCGGCGACGTGTCGGCATTCGTGCCGACCAACGTTATTTCCATTACCGACGGCCAGATCTTCCTCGAAACCGACTTGTTCAACGCCGGCATCCGGCCTGCCATCAACGCTGGTATTTCCGTCTCGCGTGTCGGCGGCGCCGCGCAAACCAAGGTGATCAAGAAACTCGGTGGCGGCGTGCGTCTCGCGCTGGCGCAGTATCGCGAGTTGGCGGCGTTTGCGCAGTTCGCGTCTGATCTGGACGAAGCCACCCGCAAGCAGTTGGAGCGCGGCCGCCTGGTAACCGAGTTGATGAAACAGCTGCAATATCGTCCCCAGCAGGTTTGGGAAATGGCGCTGACGCTGTTTGCCGTCAACAACGGTTATTTCGACGACGTCGACGTCAAAAAAGCGCTGGCTGCTGAAAAAGCGCTGCGCGATTTCGTGAAATCCAAGTACACCAAGCTGGCTGATTCCATCGAGAACACCAAAGACCTCTCGAAGGATGACGAAGCCGAGCTGCATGAAGCGATCAAGGACTTCAAGAAAAACGGTTCGTATTAATCACTGACCG
>CAMBSS010000042.1 GCA_945870465.1 Bordetella parapertussis
ATCATCGCTTCCTGCACTTCGGGCCAGCGCTTTTCGGTCCACGTCAGGAGCAGCGCCCCGGACAACGCAGCGAGCAGCGCCGATACCTGCACTGCCCAGCCCTGCGGCTCGAAGCCGAGCCAGTCCGCCCCGATCACGCCGAGTCCGGCAATTTGCGCGATGGCGAGATCAATGAACACGATGCCGCGGCTCAGCACCTGGGCACCCAGCGGCACGTGCGTCGCCGTAACCAGCAAGCCCGCGATCAATGCAGGCCACAGGATGCTTAATTCGAGCGCGGTCATTTGACGACAGCCAACAGCCGCGCCAGAGTATCGTCGAACAAACTGAAAAGGTCTTTTGCCTTGTCGGTTCCGCCCACCGTAAATGGCAAAGTCACCACCGGGATTTTGGCGTTCCCCGACAGCCATTCCGCGGCGCGCGGATCGTTATAGGCTGAGCGGACGACGGCTTTGGCGGGATCCTTGGCAAGGCGCACGAGCAATTCGCTCATATGCGAAGTAGTCGGCGGCAAGCCGGGTTTGGGTTCGAGGCTGGCGACTTCGCGGATGCCAAGCCACGCGTTCAGGTAGGTCATATTTTTATGGTAGCCGACGACCGCCATGCCCCTGAGCGGAGCGGCCTCTTTTTCCCAGCGCGCAAGCGCTTGCTGCCAGCGCTCGCTGAAGGATTTGGCGCGCGCCCTGTAATACTCCGCCTCGCCTGGATCCAGCCGGATCATGCGCTCGGAGAGCGCTGTCGCGATTTTACCGATGTTGCGCGGATCCATATGCACGTGCGGATTGCCCTGCGGATGCACGTCGCCCATCGCGCGGTCCAGCCGCTCCGGAATTTCCAGCATCAGAACCTGCGGCGCCGCCTCGAAATATCCGGGTTGCCCACGCTGTATCTTCGCGTTGCCGGCCTGCGTTTGCAGCAACGGCACCCACCCTATCTCGAGCTCGGCGCCGGTGCACACCATCAAGTCAGCACTGCGCGCGCGCGCAATCAGGCTGGGCCGCGCTTCGATATGATGCGGGTCCTGCAGCGCGGTTGTCGCCACATAGACGCTCACCTTGTCGCCGCCCAGCTCCCGGCTCAACGCGCCCCATTCGGGTTCACACGCCATGACATTGAGTGCAGCGAATGCCGGTTGGGCCGTCAGCCAGCTAGCGGCGAGCACGATCGCTTTCAGCAAATTATTCATGTTGGATTCCTTTTCATGTCAGGCAAACATCAGAATTTGTGCGCGCCGTGCGCGCCAAGGCTGTAGATGTACTGCACGAAGACCTGGTTGTCGGTCATGCCCAACCGCGATTTATCCGATGCTAACTGCAGGCGGATACGGCTGAACTCGCTCGGGTTCCAGTCGAGCATGAGAGTGTTGCGCGTCGGGCTGTTATTGGCGAGCACCGGGAAGTCCGCGGCAACCGGCCCGAGGCCGTTGTTGACGATGCCGTTGTTCACAGTGCCGAAGCGCAGCGCGTCATGGCGATAGCCGACGCGCCATTGCGGATAGAACTGCCATATGGCCTGCGCGTACCATCCCGACTGGCTGGTGTTGAAATTGCTGGCCAGAGCCGCACCGAACTGCGGTGTCGTCTGTGCAGTGTCGTCATAGGTGAGCGTACCATCCTGTCTGAGGCGGAAATACTCGCCCTGCAATTTGAAGTTGCGGTAGGTCGCGTTGCCGTTGGGCGCCCACTTCAGCACACCATTGACGCCAACCAGCTTTGCGTTGCCGGTAAACGTGTTGCTGACGGCACCACCCAATGAGTCCGTGTCGGTGTAAGCGCGCGAGTTCGGCGCCGTACTCAGGTATGACAGGCCGGTACGCCAGGCGGTGCTGGCGCCGATATCGCCGCCGAAATTGGCAAACAATGCGCTGCCGCCAATGCCGTTCTTGTTGCGGTCGCTCCCGGGGAACTTGTCGCCAGCGCTGATTTCGGCGCCCAGCTCAACCAGCAGGTCCGTTGGCGCGACCCATTTCAGCTGCACGCCATCCTGTTTCAACTGGTTGCCGAGAAACGCCTTGTACACCAGCGGCGCGTCCTGAAAATCCCACGCGTGCTGGTGCTGTTCGTTCTGGTAACCGATGCCGGAAAAAAAGCGCCCGCCTTTGAGTCCGAAGCCCCGCGGCAACGCGAGCGTCTGAAAATACGCCTCCTCAGCCTCGATGCCGCCCTCGGGCGCAATCGCCAGAATCGCCACTCCACGAAAATAATGATCGATATTGGCGGTGATATTCAGTTCGGTCTCGGCGAGGCCGAAGCTGCGCTTGGGCGGCCCTACTTCGCCACCGGTCGGCACATAGCCCGTGAGTTGATACCGATTAGGATCCTGCGACGTTTTCGCGAACGTCCCCTGCAAAATCATCGATACCGCTGGATTGAACGCGCTCTCGCTGGATCGGTTCGCCGCCGACGATGCCGTGGTTTCGGCTCGCGCCGAATTTTGTTCGGCCTTGGTCGCGGTGGTTTCCGCTTTGGCCGCGGCCGTTTCGGCCTTGCCAGCTTTGCTTTCAGCTTCAGACAGCCGCTTTTCCAGAGTCTGGATACGCTTTTCGTACGCGTCCTTCATCTGCTTTATTTCTTCCCGTATCTTGCCGAATTCCAAATCCTGCGCCAGCGCCGGGCCAGCGAATGCCAATGCAACCGCCGCAGCGATTAAATTACGTTTGAACACGTGGGTTCTCCTCAATCACAACAGAACACGGCAACCGCTTCTCAGCAGTTGCCCCGCAGATGTGTCAGAGGAGTACGGGCGGGCCGCGCGAAGCGGGGACGACTAGATTGGCGGGAAAAGCCGGGGGGAAATGGTTGACGCTGAGTTCAACCGTGTTGTTCGCGACCTTGAGTGGAGCATGGTCGCAACCGACTGCGCCGAGGACTTCCGCGAACGCAACGTGGAATTCGCACAATGCCGAGTGCGCGGCTTTTTTGCCGTTGTTCTGCTGCTCGACCGGCGCAGACTTGCCGTCGTGCAGATGCCACACCTGGTGAGTAAGCGCGACGTGCTGCGCCACCAGCAGCAAAGCTGCCAGCACTGTTTGCAGTAGAACGCGTCTGAAGATCATGGGTTGTTCCGGCCACTCTGCGGACACCCCCCGCAAAAGCCTTTGACCATGATTTCAACATGCTGCGACCGGAACCCTATGGGCAGCGCGATGCGTGGTGCCGGCGCGATATCCTCGATGCAGGTCACGCGACCGCAGCGATTGCATTGGAAATGCACGTGATCTCCCAGATGTTCGCCGGCCGCCGCATTAAAGCGCCACACACGGTCGTCGCCGGCAATGCGGTGAGCGAGGTGGTTTGCCACGAGCCAGTCCAGAACGCGGTATACCGTTACGCGATCGACCCGCAGCACACGCCGGACCTGCGTAATGACCTCGTGATGCGTCAGTGCGCGCGGCGCTTCAAGCAACACCGCCAGCACCGCCACCCGGGGACGGGTGATGCGGGCATCGACCGTGCGAACCATGTCTTCAGCGGTGGATGATTTGTGGCGGGTCATGAGCTATCCATGCAGAGGAGGGATTAAATCATAACCGGAAAATTGTTGCAACAGAGTTGCAATAAGCCAGAGGTTCCCCGCTACCGGATCTAAACTTGCATTGCTGTCTCCCCGATGCTGCAGATGCTGGCGGTCTCGTTCACGGCTTTCGGTAAGGAACGATCGTTTCCGCTTTCATGCGATAACCTGCATTGCCCATCCCTGTTTCAGAGCGCACCGTTTCCAGCACGCCGCTCACCCATACCGCATCCGACGCCGTCTCGCCTTTGAGCGGCTGGGCAGTATTTACATGGATGATCTGGTTGGATGGCGGGGGCGGCGTATGTATGCATGCGCCGAAATAAGGCACCAGCAGGAATTCGGAAACCTGGCCACGCTGACCGTCCAGCGGTACAACGAAACCGGCGATGCGGATACGCGTGCCGTTCAGCGCTGAGTGAACCGGCGCGTTGTTCCAGGCTTCACGCAATTGCTCCAGCGCCTTTTGTGCGCGCGGATCGCCATCGCTCATCGCGCCCAGATTCATGGCGTTAAACGTTTTCATCGGGTTCCAGTTCGCCGGCGTCAGCGCTTCCCAGTTAATTTCCTTTACGTTCGTCGCCGCCGCAGGAGCCGCGCCGGGACTCTGCGGCAGACGGTCTCCAATACTGTAGCCACCTTTATCGGCGCCAATCGAATCGCGTGTCAGCGCAATCGTGACCAGCGCCACGCCAATCGCAATCAGATAACTCATGACGATCGTCCATCGCATAGCGTCCTCCTTCTAGATCCGTGGTGTCAGCCCGTCGGCCAACGAAAGTTTATACGCGCGATAACCGGGAATCAGGCAAGCCAACAGCCCCACGCCCACCACGGCGCCCAGCAATCGCAGTTCTTCCAGCGTAATGATACGGACCTCCACCGCGAGCCCGAAGCGTGCCGCGGCCAGCGGCCCGAGAATTGCCGACAGCGCGGTGAGCAACGCAACGCCGAGTAGCGCGCCCAGCAAGGTTACTGCGAGTCCTTCCACGCTCAACAACGCAAAGATCGCCACCGGACGCGCGCCTACCGACCGCAGGATCGCCAGTTCCCGGCGCCGTTCGTCCAGGCCCGCAAGAATGACCGCCACCAGTCCGCTGAGACCGACAATCACGACCATGGTCGACACGGCCAGCAGCGCGCGCTCGGCTACGCCCACCACCTGCCATAGCTGGTCGAGCGCGACGCCGGGCAGCACGGCTGATAGCGGTTCGTCGGCATATTCGTTAATACTGCGCTGAACGCGAAACACCCCGGCGCGACTCTTAAGTCCGATCAGTGCCGCGGTAATCGCCTTTGGTTTCAGATCGAATTTAGTTACATATTCGGCGGGGATTGCCATTCCCGGAATCGGCGCGCCACCCTGCCAGTCGAGATGTATTGCTTCGATTGCCGCGAGCCCGATGTGCACCGTACGATCGACCGGCGTACCCGTGCGTGCGAGTATTCCGACTACGGTGAAGGGCTTATCCGAATGTTGCGTGAGGCTGACATCGCCGGCGCCGTGGTTGAGCACGATGCGGTCGCCAAGACGATAACCCAGACGCTCCGCCACCGTGGCACCGAGCACTGCGTCAAACAGCTGGTCGAAGCGCTGGCCCGCGGCAAATTCGAGCGGCTGCCGGGCGCCATAGAGGAAATGGCTGAAATAGGACGGCGTCGTACCAACCACCGCGAAACCGCGATGCGAATCGCCGAGCGACAACGGAACCGCCCACGCCACCAAGGGCTGCGACGCTACTGCCTCGAAACTCTGCCAGCGCATGTTGTTGGTGGCTTCACCAATGCGGAATACCGCGTAAAGCATCAGTTGCACCGGGCTTGTTCGCGCGCCCACCACGAGGTCGGTGCCGGACACCGATTGCGAAAATCCTTCGCGCGCATCATGGCGCACGCGCTCGACTCCGAGCAGCAACGCCACGCTCAGTGCGATCGCGGTGAGCGTCAACCCGAGAGTGAGACGCCGGTTCCATGCGCTGAGGATCGCCAGGGTAAAAAGGTACTTCATGCCGCCTCGCAATCCTGCGGCGCGCGGTTAAGCTCGGGCAGCGCGATTTCACGCGTGAACTGGGCCGCAAGCCGCCGGTCATGGCTGACGAACAGCAGCGTTGATCCAGCGTCGGCGCATTCGCGCAGCAGTAAATCTAGAAATGCGATCTGGCGCTCGGCGTCCAGCGCGGAAGTCGGCTCGTCGGCGATGATCAGTTCAGGCTTGCCGAGCAGCGCGCGCGCCGCCGCCACGCGCTGCTGCTGGCCGACGCTTAGATTGGTGACGCGCCGTTCAAGCAGGGTGCGGCCGATATCAAGATGCGACAGCAGCCGCTCCGCCTCACCACGCAAATTACCCCCTGCTGCAACGGCACGGTCGCGCCGGCGGGTCGAGAACCGGCAGGGCAGCAGTACGTTATCGATCACGGATAGATACGGCACCAGGTTGAACATCTGGAAGAGAAATCCGATGTGATCGGCGCGAAAGCGGTCGCGCTTTGACGCTGCGATGCGCGTTAAATCGGTCCCCAGTACACGCAAAACGCCGCGCTCCGGCGTCAGCACGCCGCCCAACAAGCCGAGCAAAGTACTTTTGCCGCTGCCGCTCGGACCGTGAATAAAAACGCGCTCGCCGGCATCGACATCAAACCGCGCGATTTCCAGACAGGGTTCCGCCTGTCCCGGCCAGCGGAAACACAAATCTTCAATCCGGATGATCGAAGGTGCCGTCATGCGGAATTACCAGGCGACACGGTGCGTACTCGCGGACAATCGCACCGACTTCTGTCCCTTCGCCGTTGCGACTGCGACATCAAGCCGCTTCAATCCGGCAAACCGTTCGAACAGCTTCACATCCAGGTCGCGCAACTGATCGGGATTTTCGCAACGAAACACGATGATTCCCTCCAGTTCCGCATGCCCCTCACCCGCGCCGTGAGCGGCTTTCTTGTCTCCGGCAGCCTTGGCCGCCGGCTTGCCTTTCGCGGCGTCGGCACGGGGCGACAACGCATCGAGCACTGGGGATTCAAGCTTTACCGATTGCAGAACGCACCGCGCGGCCACTGTGGGCACGAACAAGCCATCGGCTTTTTCCAGCGTCTCTGACATACGCAGCAAAGCCGTTCTCTGCTGTTCGTTGCGCGGCGCATGCTCGAATCCCACCAGATTCTCCAGCGGACTTTCGAATTCGAGCGTCAACAAACGCCCGTCTGTCGCCACCATCAACTTGGCGCGCCCGTGCGCATGCGCGGATAGAGCAGGCTTTGCCTTGGCAGGCGCGGGCGTGGATTGCGCCACGGCCGCGTTAACCATACACAGCAACGACATGCAGACGTGCAAAAACGCCGCCGCCGCCGCCGAAATTACCTTCCTGGACATTGTTTCCTCCGCTGAAAGACTGACACCAGTGAGAACACCGGACGGTGCTCGCGCAGACGCAAGATCAAATCAACGGTAAGACGGAGGTCCTCTTGATGAGGGAATGACGAGGCGCGTGGGCCTCGCTTGCGCAGAGAATTGATCCGCAGGCTTGGTACTGCCCGCGTCCAAAACCATGGCCAGCGCGCAAACGCTGGCGCCGAGCAGCTCGGCGAATGTCGCGTGGAAATCACAGAGCTCGGAATGCGATTTCTGCTTTCCGCCGCCGTCGGATTGCGCGGGATATCCATCGTGCCAGTGCTGAATAGGGTGCGCGAGCGCCTGCTGCTGCGCGAAGAGCAGCAGCATTGCAAACAACAGTTGCACAAATCCGCGCCGGAAACTCATGGAATAAAGCGGCCTCTGGATACAATTACGGTGCGCATAGGTTACAGCAGTTCACCGGCAAGTGGCAAAGCTGACCCGGCTATACTGGCATCCTCGCAACACGCCGTGTCCCCTCGCCAATGAAACACTTACTGCGTGCCGCCATTCGTCTGTACCAGCTCTGCCTGAGCCCGTTTGTCGGCGGCCAGTGCCGTTTTTATCCGAGTTGCTCGGTCTATGCGGCGGAAGCCATCGACACGCACGGCGCGCTGCGCGGCACGTGGTTGGCGATCAGGCGGCTGCTGCGCTGCCACCCTTTTCATCCGGGTGGCGTGGATCCGGTACCGCCGTTAAAGTAAAGGAAAGACGCCAGGCGAGAGACGAGAGACGAAGAAGCAGGATAGACGATAAACGGGTTTCCGCCTCTCGCCTGGCGCCTCTCGAATTCTATCCGGCCACCCGGCAGATCAAACCTTTCAAATAATCGCCCTCGGGGAAATTCAGCGCGACGGGATGGTCTGCTCCTGCGCTGAGGTGTTCGACGATCTGCGCTTCGACGCCGGCATCGAGTGCCGCACCCGCGACGATTTTCTGGAAGAGTTCGCGCGACACGCCGCCCGAGCACGAAAACGTGAACAACAGCCCGCCTGGACGCAGCAGTTTGAACGCGAGCAGATTGATGTCTTTGTAAGCGCGCGACGCTTTCTCGGCGTGCGCGGCGGTCGGCGCGAATTTCGGCGGATCGAGCACGATCAAATCGAAGCTGCGCGCCTGGTCGCGCATTTTTCGCAGCAACTGAAACACGTCGCCTTCGATGCATTCGGCAGCCGGCAATTTGTTGAGCGCGACATTGCGCTTGAGCAGTTCCAGCGCCGGGCCCGAGCTGTCGATAGAGGTCACTTTCGCCGCACCGCCAGCAAACGCGTTGACGGTAAATCCGCCCGTGTAGGCAAAACAATCGAGGACCTCACGCTTCTCCGCCAGCTCGCGCACGCGCACGCGATTGGCGCGCTGATCGAGGTAAAAACCGGTTTTGTGCCCGTGCGGCACATCGACCTCGAACGCAGCACCCGTTTCGTATACGACCATCGGGCTGGCGGGTGCGTCCCCGCGCAATACGCCAACGCTGGGGTTGAGCCCTTCCAGCGCCAACACGTCGGCGTCCGAGCGCTCGTAAACCGTCTGCGGTTTCACCAGTTCCATCACTGCATCGGCGATCGCGTCCCGCCAAAGCATGGCGCCGGCGCTCGACAGTTGTACTACGACCGTGCCGGCATAGCGGTCTATCACCACGCCGGGCAGACCGTCCGACTCGGCGTGCACCAGCCGCACCGTATCGGTCGTCGGCAGCAGACTCGTGCGCAACGCCACCGCGCGCTCGATACGTTCGCGGAAAAATCCTGCGTCTATCCCGCGTTTCTGCCAATCCCACACGCGCGCAATGATGTTCGATTGCGGGTTGCACGCCGCCATCGCGAGGAACTCACCGTCGCTGCTGTGCACCTCGATGGTTTCGCCGGCTGCCGGTTCGCCCGTCAGCTTGCCGACGGCGCCCGAAAACACCCATGGATGGCGGCGCTTGAGCGATTTCTCGCGGCCTGGCTTTAAAACAAGTTTATTCATGCAACCGCCGATGAACGCAGATGAACGCCGATAAAACGAAAGCTAAACCGCCTAGATTGCCTGGAAAATTTTTAGAGCTGTTTATATCATGCCTTTTCTTTTGCTGTTATCCGCGTGTATCAGCGTTCATCGGCGGTTACATTGCTTTTAGCTTTTCCCTGGTGATTCAGCTTTTCTTTTTGGCCCGCGGATGCGCCGCATCGTAAACCTTGGCCAGCGACTGAAAATCGAGATGCGTATACACCTGGGTGGTCGAAATGCTCGCGTGGCCGAGCATTTCCTGCACCGCGCGCAGATCGCCGCTCGATTGCAGGACATGCGAGGCAAACGAATGGCGCAATACGTGCGGATGCACGTTGGCGGCGAGCCCGAGTTTCAGCGCCCACTCTTTCATGCGGTACTGGATGGCGCGCGCGGTGAGGCGCGTGCCCTTGCTGCTGACGAACAGCGCATCGGTACCTTCATTGACCAGCAGTTCGCGCCTGGCCAGCCATTTTTTCACGGCGGCAAGCGCGTGGCTGCCGACCGGCACCACGCGCGTCTTGGCGCCCTTGCCCGTCACGCGTACCGTTGCGTCGCCGAAATTGATGTCGGCGGGCGCGAGGCTCGTGAGTTCGGCCAGCCGCAACCCCGACGAATAAAAGAGTTCGAAGATCGCCTTGTCGCGCAGCGCGAGATCGTCGTCGCCAGGGATGTTCATCATGCGCCCGGCTTCGTCGGGCGACAAAGCATGCGGCAGCGACTTCTTGGCTTTCGGCGCGCGCAATCCGACGCAGGGATTGTTGGCATAACCGTGGTCACGCGCGAGATAGCGATAAAATCCGCGCCACGCCGACAACATGCGCGCGAGGCTGCGGCCATCGAGTCCGCGCGCGTGCAATTGGGAAACAAAGCGGCGGATCTGGTGTAACTCCAGCTTGGCCAGCGGCGTGTCCTCGGCGAGCCCGATCAGCGCGGCGATGTCGCGCTGGTAATTCAATTGCGTGTTTTGGCTCAGGCGCCGTTCGTTGGCGAGGTGACCGAGATAATCCTTCAGCAGCTTTGCCGCGCCCGCGTTTTGTACGGAAGAGGGTTTTGTCTTCTCCGCCTCATGCCTCACGTATGACCACTCAAGCGATGTAACGCTGCAGCGCCGTCGCCGCCGTCTCGCTGAGCCGCTTCAGGTAGAGCGTACCCATTTCGGGATAAAAGCGCTGTGCGTCTTCGCTCGCCATCGCGAGCAGGCCGAATGAAGTGCCGTTTTTCAATGCGACGTACGCATACGATTTCAGATGCGCGGCTGACTCGCCGAACCATTCCGCGGTGTCGACCATGGCGTGCGCGCTGCAATAAGGATTGGAGAGGCTCTCCGCGAAATCGCGCGCCGCGGCACTCACGGCATTGAATTCGGGCATTTGCGGATGCTTGCCATTCGTCCACAAACGCAACACGGTATGCGGCACCGCGAAATCCTCGCGCAAATTGAAATGCAGCGCGGCGATGACGGCATCGATATCGCCCGCGGCAACCAGCGCCAGGGTCAGCCGGTGAATTTTTTCACCGATCGCGTCATTCTGCTCGCCGAATACGATCAGCTCGCGCAGTTTGTCTTCGAGCTGCTTGCTCTTGTCGCGCAGCGTCAGGATCTGGCGCTCGCTGATCGGAATCGCGCGACCGCCGTGCGGGTGCGGAATCATGATGGTCGCCAGGAAATCCGCATGCTCTTCAAAAAACTCCGGGTGCTGCTTGAGGTAGTTCACGACCGCATCGGGTGTCATATCGCTGCCTTTGTAATCAAATCTACTGCCAAAGCGGTTAACCGCCGATAGACGCCGATAGACGTCGATAAAATGCACAAAAGCAATTGTTCAAATTTACGTGAATCATCTGAGTCCTGATCCCGTTCATCTTCTATCTCGATCTTATCGGCGTTCATCGGCGTTCATCGGCGGTTGCAATTCGAGTTTGAAGTTTATAGCTCTATCTCGCCTGCGAACACGGTGACTGCCGGGCCGGTCATCAGCACCGGCTTGCCTTCACCCTCCCATAATATACTGAGGTCGCCGCCGCGCGTAGTAACGGCCACGCGCGGGTCGAGAAATCCGCGCTGTATGCCGGCAACCGTCGCGGCACAGGCGCCGGTGCCGCAGGCCAGCGTTTCGCCGGCGCCGCGCTCGTAGACACGCAATTTGATATGGCTGCGATCGATTACCTGCATATAACCCGCATTCACCCGTTGTGGAAAGCGCGCGTGGACTTCGATTGCGGGCCCTTCGGTCAGCACGGGCGCGCGTTCCACGTTTGCGACTATCTGCACCGCGTGCGGGTTGCCCATCGACAGCGCGCTGATTTCGAGCGCGTGGCCGCCGACGTCGAGCTGGTAGGTCAGCGCACGGCGCTCCGCCTGGAACGGGATGCGCTGCGGCGCGAACTCCGGCACGCCCATATCCACGGTAATCCGGCCGTCGCTTTCGAGCGTGGGCACGATTACTCCGGACAATGTACCGACGCGAATTTCGGTTTTGTCGGTGAGCCCCTGGTCGCGCACAAAACGCACAAAACAACGCGCGCCGTTGCCGCATTGCTCGACTTCCCCGCCATCGGAGTTGAAGATGCGGTAGTAAAAATCGGTATCTCGCGCACGCGGTTTTTCGACTTGAAGGATTTGGTCGCAGCCGATGCCGAAATGGCGATCGGCGATGCGCCGCAACTGTTCGCGGCTCAACGCAATCGGCACGCGCGTCGCATCGAGCACGACGAAGTCGTTGCCCAGCCCTTCCATCTTGGTGAATTTCAAACGCATTCTTTGCGGTAATCGCGGTAAATACAGCGGTCCATGATAACCGTCATCCCCGCCGCGCGCGCGCGTTGCGCCGCCGGCTCGTTGACTATGCCTTCCTGTATCCACAACGCCTTCAGCTTGAGCGCGATGCACTCGTCGACTATGCCGTCGATGAACTCCGCCGCGCGGAATACGTTGACGAGTTCGATCGGCACCTCGACGTCGCTCAGACTGGCGTAGGCTTTGGCCCCCAGCACTGCGGCCACGCCCGGGCGCACCGGCACGATGTTGAAGCCGAACTTCTGCATGGCAACCGCGATCGCGTAGCTGGGGCGCCCGGGGTCAGGTGACAGGCCCACTACCGCGATGTTTTTCACGCCCTTGAGCAGCGCGCAGCGCACGGCCTGGTCGGGATTTTCAAACATCTTTGCGCATCACAAAATCGTCCATCACAAAACCGCCGCCGATGTCCTTGACGACAGACTCGGCGATCTTGAGCCCGCGCTTCTCATACGCCGCAATCGCACTGCGATTGTGCTTGTTGACCGCGAGTACCAGCGTGTCGCAGCCATACGCGCGCGCCATCGTTACGGCGCGGTCGAGCATCATGCCGCCGTAGCCGTGTCTTTGATGATCAGGATGCACGTAGAGCTTGTCCACTTTCATTTCACCGCGCGCCAAAAAATAAGAGGCAAATCCAGCCATGCCGCCGTTCACGCGCAACTGTTCCCACCACAGGTCGCCGCGCTGCAACTCTTCGCGCACGACTGCCGGGTTGTAACGCTGCGCCAGCATGTATTCTATCTGCGCCGCGCTGATGATGGCGGGATAATGCGCGCGCCAGATTTCGCTGGCGAGCGCGCACAGGTTATCGACATCCGCAGCAGTCAAGGCCGTGATCCGTACGCCTGCTTTTTCTGCGCTCTTCACGTCTCTCGTCTTTCTCCCAGCGTCTCTCGATTTACGCATACGGATTCGGCGCGCCCTCCGGCCGCGTCTTGAAGCGCTTGTGCAGCCAGTAATACTGCTCGGGCATTTCGCGCACGCGCTCTTCGATGAATGCGTTCATGCGCCGCGCATCGGCAGCGACATCGCCGCTTGGAAAAGCGTGCCACGCCGGGTACAAAGTCACGACGTAGCCGGTGCTTCCCGGCAACTGGCGCGTGACGCAGGGCACGATAGCCGCGCCCGCCAGCGCGGCAATGCGCGACAGGCCGGTGATAGTGGCCGCCTCGACGCCAAAAAACGGCGCGAACACGGAATCCCGCGCGCCGAGGTCCATATCGGGCAGGTAATAAAACGGCTCTCCGCTCTTCAGCGACTTGATCATCGGCCGGATGCCGTCCTGACGCGCGAACAAGGTGGTTTGCCCGAAGCGCGTGCGGCCGTGGATGAAAATTTCGTCGGCCGCAGCACTTTTCTGTCGGCTGTAGACCGAGTTCAGCCTGAATTCGGCCGCCAACCGGATGCCGCCCATGTCGAGACCGATGAAATGCGGCGCCAGCAAAATGACCGGCCGGTCGGTCACGCCGCGCCAGTGCTCGAGCCCCTCGACGCGCACCAGCGCCTGCACGTCGGCTTTGGAGCCCCACCATAGAATGCCGTGCTCGAGCAGGCTGCGGCCGAAAGCGCGGAAATGCGCGCGTGCGAGCCGCTGCCGTTCTTCGTCGCTGCGCTCAGGGAAGCACAACCGCAGGTTAATCAGCACGACGTTGCGCCGCGCGCGCGCCAGCGCATACAGCAAAGTGCCGAGCGCCGCGCCCACCCGCGCCAGCGCTGCCAGCGGCAGCAGGTGCAGCAGCCGGATCAGCGCGAGGCCTAGCCGCACCATCACGCGAAGCCGGCCGGGGGTAGCAATATGCGGGTCATTCTCTTCGATTCGGGGTGTCGATGTTATTTGTTATAATGCGCGCCTCTATCATTTTGACTGGCCGCAAACAATGAGCGATTTTCTGTTTACCTCTGAATCAGTATCCGAAGGCCATCCGGACAAGGTCGCAGACCAGATTTCAGACGCCGTTCTCGACGCTATCTTAGCGCAGGACAAACACGGCCGTGTGGCCGCCGAAACGCTGGTCGCCACCGGCCTCGTGGTGATGGCCGGCCAGATCACCACCAGTGCCAAGGTCAATTACAGCGAAATCGCGCGCGACATCATCAAGCGCATCGGCTACGACGACTCCTCGATCGGCTTCGACTATCGCAGCTGCGCAGTGCTGACCGCATACGACGCGCAATCCGTCGATATCGCACAGGGCGTGGATGAAGGCAAAGGCATCGATCTCGACCAGGGCGCAGGCGACCAGGGCCTGATGTACGGTTTCGCGTGCGATGAAACGCCGCAACTGATGCCAGTGCCGATTTACTATTCGCACCGCCTGATGGAACGCCATGGCGAGCTGCGCAAAGACGGTCGCCTGCCGTGGTTGCGGCCCGATGCCAAGTCGCAGGTCACCGTGCGCTATATCGACGGCAAACCGACCCAGATCGAAACCATCGTGATCTCGACCCAGCACCATCCCGACGTCACCCATGAGCAAATCAAGGAAGCGGTGATCGAGGAAATCGTCAAACCGGTATTTCCGAAACACATGCTGAAGAGCGACACCAAGTACCTGATCAATCCGACCGGGCGCTTCGTGATCGGCGGGCCGCTGGGCGACACCGGCCTCACCGGCCGCAAAATCATCGTCGACACCTACGGTGGCTATTCGCGCCACGGCGGCGGCGCGTTCTCTGGCAAAGACCCGTCCAAAGTCGACCGCTCGGCCGCCTATGCCGCGCGCCACGTCGCGAAGAACATCGTCGCCTCCGGACTCGCCAAAAAATGCGAAGTGCAGGTCGCGTATGCGATCGGTGTGGCGCGTCCGGTCAGTGTATTGGTCGATACCTTCGGCACCGGCACCATAGCCGACGAGAAAATCGGCAAGCTGGTCGAGAAGCATTTCGATCTGCGGCCGAAAGGCATCATCCAGGCGCTGGACCTGCTGCGCCCGATTTATCTCAAGACCGCCGCTTACGGCCACTTCGGACGCGACGAGCCCGAGTTCACTTGGGAAGCGACCGACAAGGCCGCTGCACTCAGGGCTGACGCGAAGTAAATCAGCTGCGTAGTTCATAAAAACGCCGACACATGTCGGCGTTTTTATTTGCCCTTCGCGGCAAGACAAAAGCGGCCCTTTTGCGCTACAATTCGCCCCCTCCCCCGAGGAGCGTTGCGATGGCCGCTTTTCAAGCGGCCGCCAGGCTCGGGGGGTCCAGACCCGCAACGGCGCTCACGAACTTTTTTCTGCACAGGAAAGGAGCGCGTGATGAACGCCGCTACAAAAGCAAAATTTACCGACTATAAAGTCGCCGACATGGCGCTGGCCGCATTCGGCCGCAAAGAAATCGCAATTGCCGAGACCGAAATGCCGGGCCTCGTGGCGATCCGCGAGGAATTCAAGGGCAAGCAGCCGCTCAAGGGCGCGCGCATTGCCGGCTCCCTGCACATGACGATACAGACCGCGGTGCTGATCGAAACGCTGGCCTCACTCGGCGCCGATATCCGCTGGGCTTCGTGCAATATTTTTTCGACGCAGGACCACGCGGCTGCGGCCATCGCGGCGAGCGGCATCCCGGTGTTTGCCTACAAGGGCGAGACGCTCGAAGACTATTGGGATTACACGCACCGCATTCTGGAATGGTCGGACGGCGGCACCCCCAACATGATTCTCGATGACGGCGGAGACGCGACCTTGCTGGTGACGCTGGGTGCCCAGCACGAAAGGGACGGCACCATGCCACCCGAAGGCAGCAACGAAGAAGAAATCGTGCTGTTCGCGGCGATGCGCAAGACGCTCAAGGCAAAGCCCGGTTTCTACTCGAAGATCCAGGCCAACATCAAGGGCGTGACCGAAGAGACCACGACCGGCGTGCACCGTCTCTACCAGATGCAAAATGAAGGCCGCCTGCCGTTCCCGGCGATCAACGTCAACGACTCGGTCACGAAATCGAAGTTCGACAACCTGTACGGCTGCCGCGAATCGCTGGTCGATGCGATCAAACGCGCAACCGACGTGATGATCGCCGGCAAGGTCGCGGTCGTCGCCGGTTACGGCGACGTCGGCAAAGGCAGCGCGGAAGCGTTGCGCGCCCTGTCGGCGCAGGTGTGGGTCACCGAGGTCGATCCGATCTGCGCATTGCAGGCGGCGATGGAAGGTTTCCGCGTCGTGACGATGGACTATGCCGCCGACAAGGCCGACATTTTCGTCACCGCCACCGGCAACCTTTCCGTCATCACGCACGACCACATGAAGCGCATGAAACACAACGCCATCGTGTGCAACATCGGCCACTTCGATTCCGAAATCGAAATCGCGAGCCTGAAGCAGTACACATGGGACAACATCAAGCCGCAGGTCGACCACGTGGTATTCCCCGACGGCAAGCGCCTGATCGTGCTCGCCGAAGGCCGCCTGGTGAACCTCGGCTGCGGCACCGGACATCCGTCGTTCGTGATGTCGAATTCGTTCACCAACCAGACGCTCGCGCAAATCGAGCTCTACGTGAACGGCGGCAAGTACGAGAACAAGGTGTATGTGCTGCCCAAGCATCTCGACGAAAAAGTCGCGCGCCTGCATCTCAAGAAACTTGGCGTCGACCTCACGGTACTGTCGGAAACGCAGTGCCGCTACCTGAGCGTGCCGGTCGACGGCCCGTACAAAGCCGACCATTACAGATACTAGGGAGGAAGGCGGAAGGCGGAAGGCGAAAGGATAGATTGCGCGGCGTCAGGCCTTCATCCTTCATCCCTCATCCTTCATCCTTGTTTGTTACTTGGAATCCCAGAAAAAATTTCCGCGCACCTACAGCTTCGAATTCTTCCCGCCCAATACGCCGGAGGGTCAGGAGAAGCTGCGCGCCACCACCAAGCAGCTCGCGCAGCTTCACCCGAAGTTTTTTTCGGTGACCTACGGCGCAGGCGGCTCGACGCGCGAGCGCACGCTCGGCACCGTGCTCGACATCCGCGCCATGGGGCACGCCGCCGCGCCGCATATCTCGTGCGTGGCCTCGACGCGCGAAGGCATACGCGAATGGCTGCAGCGTTATAAAGACAACGGCATCAAGCACCTCGTTGCGCTGCGTGGCGACCTGCCGTCCGGGCTCGCCGCGGCCGGCGAATTCCGTTATGCGAACGAGTTGGTCGAATTTATCCGCAAGGAATTCGGCACGCACTTCATGATCGAAGTCGCTGCTTATCCGGAGACCCATCCGCAGGCAAAAAGCGCGCAGGACGACCTCGCTGCGTTCAAGCGAAAAGTAGACGCCGGCGCGGACTCGGCCATCACGCAGTATTTTTACAACGCCGATGCTTACTATCGCTTTGTCGACGATTGTGAAGCGATGGGTATAAACATTCCCATCGTCCCCGGCATCATGCCGATCGGCCGTTTCTCGCAACTGGCACGCTTTTCCGACGCATGCGGGGCCGAGATTCCGCGCTGGATGCGCAAAAAACTCGAAGGCTATGGCGACGACACCGCGTCGATCCGCGCTTTCGGGCTCGATGCGGTGACGGCGCTGTGCGATGGCCTGCTGCAGCACGGCGCGCCCGGCCTGCATTTTTATTCGCTGAACCAGGCCGACCTGACGACCACCATCTGGCAGCGGCTCGGGCTTTAAACCAGCGCTCTCATGAGTTTCTACGCGCCGCCGCCTGTCATCAAGGCCGAAGTTTTCACGGCGCTACCCGATCGTCTGAACAAAAGCGGCCAACCGTCGACCTGGGTCGATGCCAATCACCCCGGCTCCAAACTCGGCTCGTTTCTCGAAGGCCCTGCATTCGACCGCGCGGGCAATCTGTATGTGGTCGACATTCCGTTCGGACGCATCCTGCGTTTCGCGCCAGACGGCGCGTGCGAAGTGGCGGGCGAATACGAAGGCTGGCCGAACGGGCTGGCGATTCATCGTGACGGCCGCATCTTCATCGCCGACTACCGGCTCGGCATCATGGCGCTCGACCCCGCGAGCGGTAAAGTGTCGCCGGTCGTCACCCACTGCCAGTCGGAAAGCTTCAAGGGCTGCAACGATCTCACGTTTGCCAGCAACGGCGATCTGTATTTCACCGACCAGGGTCAGACCGGCGTGCACGACCCCAGCGGCCGCGTCTACCGGCTGACCGCCGGCGGCAAACTCGAACGCCTGGTGGACAACGGACCCAGCCCGAATGGGCTCGTGCTCGACCCCGCGGAGAAAGTTTTGTATGTAGCAATGACGCGCGCCAACTGCATGTGGCATATGCCGCTCAAGGACGGCGGCGTTTCCAAGGCGGGCGTGTTCGGCTATCTGCCGGGCATACACGGCCCCGACGGACTCGCGATGGACGAAGCCGGCAATCTCGCGGTATGCCACGCGCGCGTGGGCATCGTGTGGCTATTGAGCCCGCTCGGCGAACCGCTTTATCGCATTGAGGCCAGAGACGGCGTCAGCCGCCTGACCAACGCCGCATACGGCGGCGCCGACCGCAAGACGCTGTACATCTGCGATTCGTACGGTGGCCGCATCCTGACGGCGAAACTGCCAGTCGCCGGCATGCCGCTCTTTTCGCATTCGTGAAATGCCGGGAAGCCGGATGAAACGTGCAAGCTGGAACGGCACCGTAATTGCCGAAAGCGATCACTGCGAAGTCGTCGAAGGCAACCAGTACTTCCCCGCCACTGCAGTCAAACGCGAATTCCTGCGCGACAGCAGCACGCATACCGTCTGCCCCTGGAAGGGCACCGCGAGCTATTACGATGTGGTCGTCAACGGCGAAACCAACAAGGACGCCGCGTGGTACTACCCGGATACAAAATCAGCCGCAGACAACATTAAAGGCTATATCGCGTTCTGGAAAGGCGTCAAAGTGCAGGATTGAGGATTCAGCGAACAGCGTTAATTCGCCTCTCGCCTTTCCAGCAATCAGGCTGCTTTGCCCGCGGTCTTTTTCTTCGCCTGCGCAGCCGTCGCATGCATCGCGGCATAGGCGCCGTGCGCGGCAGATTCGGCATCGCCGACGTGCACCGGCAGGCCCATGTCGGACAGCACTGAACCCAATGCCGACAGGCACAGCATGACGTTGTCGGGACGGCACGAGTAACCCATCAGGCCGAAGCGCCAGATCTTGCCGGCGAGCGGGCCGAGGCCGGCGCCGATTTCGATGCCGAACTCGTTGAGCAAGGTCTTCCTGACCGCCGCTTCATCGACGTCCGCGGGGCAGCGCACCGCGTTCATCTGCGGAATCTGGTACTGCTCCTTGACGAGGAAGGTGAGGCCCATCGCTTCGAGGCCGGCTTTCAGCGCGAGGTGGTGGCGCTGGTGGCGCGCCCAGCAATTTTCCAGCCCTTCTTCGCGTATCAGCAGCAGCGCTTCGTGCAGCGCGAACAATGAATTGGTCGGCGCGGTGTGATGGTAGGTGCGCGTGGAGGCGCCCCAATAACCGAGCAGCAGGTTCATATCCATGAACCAGCTGTGGATCTTGTCCTTGCGCGCTTTGACGTCGGCGACCATGCGCTCGGAGAACGACACCGGCGACAATCCCGGCGTGCACGACAGGCATTTCTGGCTCGCCGAGTAGACCGCGTCGATGCCCCATTCGTCGACCAGCACGGGCGTGCCGCCGAGGGAAGTGACGGCATCGACGATGGCGAGCGCGTCATGCTTGTGCGCAATTTCAACCAGCGTCTTGGCATCGGACTGGCAGCCGGTGGAAGTCTCGGCGTGCACGAAGGCGAGAATGCGCACGCCGGGATTCTTGCGGAACGCGTCTTCTACCTTATGCGGATCGACGGGCGAACCCCATTCGTCCTCGACGATGATGGCCGTGCCGCCGCAGCGCTCGACGTTTTCTATCATGCGGCCGCCAAACACGCCGTTGCGGCACACGATCACCTTGTCGCCGGGCCGCACCAGGTTGACGAAGCAGAATTCCATGCCGACCGAGCCGGGGCCCGAAATCGGAAACGTCAACGGGTTCTTGGTCTGGTAGGTGTAACGCAGCAGCGTTTTAAGTTCTTCCATCATCTCGACGAATACGGGGTCGAGATAACCAATCGCCGGTTGGCTCATGGTCGTCAGCACGCGCGGGTGGATCTCGGTCGGGCCCGGCCCCATCAGCGTGCGCTGCGGCGGATGGAAAGAACTGATGCGTTTGGTTGGCAAGAAATCGTTCATGATGTCGTTTCCTGTAAGTGGCGATCCGAACAAACTCTCGCCGTCCGGACGCGACTTCATCCGGAGAGGTTTTCTGGCGGTGGCTTCGTGCAAGACTTCGGCGGCGGTGATTTGCCCCTTGCTGGCGTTTTCGACTTCCATCGCCCAGCGCGCCGGCACATAACCGGATTTAACCCAGTTGTTGACGACGGCGCGGTCGAGGCGGAATTGGCGCGCCACTTCGGCTTGGGTGCCGAACAGGGCGACGAGACGGTCAGCGCAGTTCATGGTTTTCTCAGGGAGAGAAGTTACCATGACAAAATTATTTTGACAATATCTACAAAAATCCAAGAGCGCCTGCTCGGAGTTAGCGCCTACTCCGGACTTGCGAAAGTGGTGAATTCGCCTTCTGGATCAAAGGCTTTATCACCATCTGGCGAGGCCGTCCCGGTGGCGGCGATTGCCGCGAAATCAAACTGCCCACGATCCAGCAAATGAGACAGCCGCACGTCCTGCAGGGCGCCAAATATCGAATCAACGCGGCCCGGGAACCGTTTTTCCCAGTCGCGCATCAGGTCTTTCATCTGCTTTCTTTGCAGCGTCGGCTGCGAACCGCACAGGTCGCACGGAATGATCGGAAACCGTTTTACCTCGGCGTAGGCAGTGAGATCTTTTTCCTGCACGTAAGCGAGCGGCCGGATGACGACATGCGCGCCGTCGTCGGACACCAGCTTGGGCGGCATCGCCTTCAGCTTGCCGCCGAAAAACAAATTGAGAAAGAACGTTTCGAGTATGTCGTCGCGATGATGGCCGAGCGCGATCTTGGTGGCGCCGAGTTCCTTCGCAACCCGGTACAGCACGCCGCGGCGCAGACGCGAGCATAGCCCGCACATCGTCTTGCCCTCGGGTATCACGCGCTTCACCACCGAATAGGTGTCCTGCACCTCGATGCGAAACGGCACGCCGAGCGCCGTCAGGTATTCCGGCAGAATGTGCTCCGGGTAGCCGGGATGGCGCTGATCGAGATTGACCGCGACGATCTCGAAATCGATGGGCGCATGCGTGCGCAGGTTGATGAGAACGTCGAGCATCGCGTAACTGTCCTTGCCGCCGGACAGACAGACCATCACGCGATCGCCGGCGCTGATCATGCCGTAGTCGCCGATCGCCTGCCCGACCAGCCGGCGCAGACGCTTGGCGAGCTTGTTGGCTTCGTAGAGCGCTTTTTGATTGAGGTCGGGAGCGTTCATGCTGAATCCGGCAGTTGAACCGAGAATTGGAAAAACCTTTTCGCCGCAAAGGTTCTTTTTAATACCCCCTTGAGGGGTGCGCGAAGGCGCAAAGATTCCGCTAAGATCTTGCTCATTTAATCCCGTCGCCCATTCCGTAATCAGGTTCGCAACATTCAATTTCAAAGTTGATTTACTTTGCGCTTCCTTCGCGCCTTTGCGTCTTTGCGGCGCGAACTGCTTTTTAACCGTTCATAGCGTGATGCTCCTGCCGCCATCGACCGCAATCACCTGTCCCGTCACATAAGGCGCCGCCGAGACGAGGAATTCGACCGCCTTCGCAATATCGTCGGGCTCGCCGGCGCGTTTCAACGCCGTCTGGTTGACGATGCGCTGGCGCGACAACTCGTCGGACCACGCGTCGTCTTCCGGCCACAGAATGGTACCCGGCGCCACGCCGTTCACGCGCACTTCGGGACCGAGTTCGCGCGCGAGCGAGCGCGTGAGCGCCAGCAGGCCGCCTTTGGCGACCGTATAGACCACGTAGTTTTTCATCGGAAATTCGGCGTGGATGTCGACGATGTTGACGATGCAGCCGTGCCGCTTGCGCAGTTCACCCGCCGCCGCCTGCGACAGGAACAGGGGCGCTTTCAGATTGGTGCCTACCAGGTCGTCCCACGCTTTTTCGGTGATCTCGCCGATCGCCGTGGCAAAAAAGCTCGAGGCATTGTTGACCAGGATATCGAGCCTGCCGAATTGCTTGAGCGTGGTTTTTACGAGATCTGGCAGGCTCGCGTTGTTGAGCAGGTCGGACTGAATCAGTGCCACCGAATCCTTGCGCTGCGCGTTCAACTCCTTTTGCAGCGCGCGCGCCTCGACCACCGAGGCGCGATGATGCAGCATCAGGTTCGCGCCCTGGCCGTGCAGCCGGCGGCAGATCGCGGCACCCACGCGTTTCGCGCCGCCGGTGACCAACGCCGCCTTGCCCGCCAACGCCTCATTTTTCGATTCCATCATGGCGCGTATTGTAAGCTATCGCCCTCATGAATTCGTTACCCGCCCATTTGTCGCAGCTACCCCAGCCTGCCCCCGACGCCCTCGCCCACAGCGCGCGATTGCGCGAACTGATTGCCGGCGAAATTGCAGCCGGCGGCGGCTGGATAAGCTTCGCACGTTTCATGGAACTCGCTTTGCATGCGCCCGGACTCGGTTATTACAGCGCCGGCACTACCAAATTCGGCGCCGCCGGCGACTTTGTCACGGCGCCTGAGTTGGGCGCTCTGTTCGGCCGCACGCTGGCGCGGCAGGTGGCGCAGATCGTGCGCGCAGACATCCCCGACATCATTGAACTCGGCGCAGGCAGCGGCAAACTTGCGCGCGACCTGCTGGCGGAACTCGCCGTGCTCGACAGCCTGCCGCAACGCTATCTGATCCTCGAAACCAGCGCCGACCTGCGGCAACGTCAGCAACAGCTCCTGCAACACGATTTGCCACAGCTTGCCGGTCGCGTCCAGTGGCTCGACGAATTACCCGCGAAATTGAATGCTTTGGTCATCGGCAACGAAGTGCTCGACGCGATGCCCGTGCACGTGATTTCGGTTCGCGGCGATGGTATCGACGAGCGCGGCGTAATACTGCGCGGCGACGGCTTCGCGTGGGGCGAGCGGCCAGCAACCGGCGATCTGCTCGAAGCGGCACGAAAGCACGAACTCGCGCCCGGCTACTACACCGAGATCAACCTCGCCGCGCAATCCTTCATCCGTACGCTGGCATCCCGCCTGGAACGCGGCGTAGTCATCCTGATCGATTACGGTTTTCCGGCGCGCGAATATTTTCACGCGCAACGCAGCACCGGCACGCTGATGTGCCATTACCGCCAGCACGCACACGACGACCCGTTGAGTCTCGTGGGCTTGCAGGACATCACTGCACACGTCGATTTCAGCGCCATTGCAGACACCGCAACGCGGTCCGGCCTTGATCTCGTCGGTTACGCAAGCCAGGCGCAATTTCTGATCAATTGCGGCATCACCGATGTGCTTGCCGCGACTCCCGCTGAAAACACCGCGGCCTACCTGCCGCTGGCGGCGCAGGCGCAAAAGCTGATGAGTCCGGCGGAAATGGGCGAGCTTTTCAAAGTCATCGCGTTCGGCAGCAACCATCACGTGCCGCTGGCGGGTTTTTCCCGCGGGAACCAGCGGCGGCTGCTGTAGAATACGCCGCTGCAGTCCTCGCCGGCGCGTTACGCCATGCTCTTACGCAAAAATATCCTGCGCATCGTCCTCGTCCTCGCCGCTATAGGCATAGCGGGATTTTTTACATTGAAAAAACTGCGCGGGCCGGTCGTCGAGGTGGTGCGCGTACAGGCCGGCCCCTTCGAGCATTCGATCGTGGTCAGCGGGCGCATGCAGGCGCCCAACCGGATTGAAATCGGCTCGGTGATTACGGGTCGGGTCGAGAAGGTGCTGGTGGAAGAAGGCGCGATCGTGAAAGCCGGGCAACCGCTGATCCTGCTTGAAATGAGCGAACTCAAAGCCGCACTTGGCCAGGCGCGTGCCGCCGATGCCAGCGCGCAGGCACGCATTGAAACCGTGCGCGAGTTAAGCCTGCCGCAATCCAACGACGCCGTAGTGCAGGCCGCGGCGCAGGTTCAATTTGCCGAAAACGAGTACAGGCGCAATCACGATCTACGCGACAAGGGCTTCATCAGCGAAGCCCGTCTGCAGGACCTGGAGCGGCTCCGTGCAGTCGCCAAAAGCCAGCTCGAATCCGCACGCACCCAGGCCAGGGCGCAGGAAAGCCGTGGCGTCGCCGGCCGCGAAGCCGTGTTACGCGAACAGGAAGCGCGCGCCGCGCGCGAACTCGCGGAATCAAAACTCGCGCAAACCACCATCCGCGCGTCGTTGCCCGGCACGGTGCTGGCCCGCGCGGTCGAACCGGGCGACATCGTAAGCCCGGGCAAGCGCCTGCTCACCATCAATTCGAGCAGCGAGACGCGGCTCACCGCGCAGATCGACGAGAAGAATCTGCCGTATCTGAAGGTGGGGCAGCCAGCGCTCGCTTCAAGCGAAGCGTTTCCCGATAAAAATTTCAAAGCGGTGCTGTATTACATCAGCCCTGGCGTCGACACCACTCGCGGGTCGGTCGAAGCGCGCTTTCGCGTGCCGGAACCGCCGGATTATCTGCGCGCAGACATGACCGTGTCGATCGACATTGGCGTCGGACGCAAGGACCGCGCATTCACCGTCCCGGCGGAGGCGGTGCGCGAATCGGGCAACTCGCAAACGGTCCAGGTAGTGCGTGACAGCATCGCGCATAGCCTGAAAGTCAACATCGGCATCCGCACCGGCAGCCGCGTTGAAATCACCTCCGGCATTGCCGAAAGCGACACCGTTGTGCTTACGCGCGGCATCGAGGACGGCACGCGCGTTCACGCGCTGGAAGTCCGGCGCTAAGGCACGCATGCGATTCGAGTGGATCGTCGCGCTGCGCTTTTTGCGCGAGGGTGGCATGCAAACGCTGATGATCGTGGCGGGCACCACCATCGGCATCGCGGTGATCGTGTTCATCACCGCTTTTCTCGGCGATCTGCAGCGCGACCTGATCAAACGCACGCTCGGCGTGCAGGCTCATATCGTAATCCGGCCGGCGGAAGAAGTGGCGCGGCCGCTGCGCGATCCGCCGGCGGCCGCGGCCGCACTGCCGCAAGTGCAGGCGCGCGCGCAGCGTTTGCGCTCTGTCGATCAATGGCAGTCCCTGCTGCAGGCGCTTGAAGCCACCCCCGGCGTGCGTGCGATTTCCCCGATCGCCGCCGGCCCCGGCATCGTCACGCGCGGCGACTCCAACAAAACGGTGACGATCATGGGCATAGTCCCCGCGCCGTACATCGCGGTCACCCGCTTCAATGAAAAAATAGTCGCGGGCGACATGCGACTCGATCCGGGCGATGTGCTGATCGGAACCGACCTCGCGAAAGATCTCGGGGTAGGCCCCGGCGACAAACTGCGCCTGTCGACGCCGACCTCGCCAGGGGATGCCTATCAAGTGCGCGGCATTTACGATCTGGGCATCCGCAATCTCAACCGTGCCTATGTATACGTCGGCCTGGCGCCGGCACAGGCATTGCACGCCCTGCCGGGCGGCGTGTCGAGCATCGAACTTGCGGTGGTGGACCTCTTTGGCGCGGAAAATCTGGCCACGCGTCTGCGCCGCACGATTCCGCATGAAGTGGAGAGCTGGATGCGGGCAAATCCACAATTGCTGGCGGGACTGTCGAATCAGACGGTCATGACCCTGTTGATCCGCTTCTTTCTCGCGCTCGTGGTGGCAATCGGCGTATCAAGCGTGTTGGTCGTCGCCGTCGTGCAGAAAACCAAGGAAATCGGCATCCTGCGCGCGATGGGCGCTTCGCGCGGCCGCATCCTGCGCGTGTTTTTGCTGCAGGGCGCGCTGATTGGCGCCAGCGGCGCCGTGCTGGGTTGCCTGTGCGGCTATACACTGACTGCCGTCATGAGCAACATTCTGCGCTCGTCGGACGGCACGCGACTCTTTACGGCGCGACTGGAACCGGAGCTGTACCTGTATACGCTGTTGGCCGCGGCGGCGCTCGGGCTGATCGCGGCGGTGATGCCGGCACGGCGCGCGGCGCGACTCGATCCCGCACAGGCGATCCGGATATGACGGCCAGCCTTATCGAGCTTGCGGATATCCGCAAAACCTATAATGAAAACACCGCCGTCGCCGAGGAGGTTCTGCACGGCATTAACATCACGGTGCGCGAAGGCGAGTTCGCCTGCCTCATCGGCCCTTCGGGTTCGGGCAAGAGCACGCTGCTCAATCTGATCGGACTCCTCGAACGGCCCTCAGCCGGCTCTTACCTCCTGAAGGGCCGTGCGATTCAGGAAGCAGGCGACGACGAACGCACCCGCGCGCGGCTGGAAACGTTGGGCTTTGTGTTTCAATTCCATCATTTGCTGCCGGCGTTTTCCGCGCTTGAGAACGTGATGCTGCCGGGACTCATGCGCGACGGCGCATTCACCCGGCAACAACGCGCCAACGCGCAGCAACTTCTGGCCGCGGTCGGCCTGGCGGATGCGCGGGACAAGCCGCCCAACCAGTTGTCGGGCGGCATGCAGCAGCGCGTGGCGATCGCCCGCGCGCTGGCACTCGCGCCGGCTCTGGTGCTTGCGGACGAGCCAACCGGCAATCTCGACACCCACTCTGCCGACGAGGTGTTTGCGCTTATGCGACATTTCAATCAAACCAAAGGCACTGCGTTCCTGCTCGTGACACACGATCCGCGGCTGGCGGCGCGCTGCGATCGCGTAATCGAGTTGCGCGACGGCGCCATCGTCAGCGATGCGGCCAGCGCAGCGCCCGCATAATCGCATGGTGAAAAGTCCCTGGCCGCAAGTGATCACTGCCGCCGCAGTATCGCGTGCTCGCAATGCCACGTGCTGCCTGATCCGCGGCGTCACACTGCCAGCGAATGGCCTGCCATCGTCGAACGCATGCAGCGCAATATGGCGTGGGAGAACTGGGTGAACGGAGATGCGGCGTTGCGCACATCGCCAGAACTCGACACCGCCGATATTATTCGCTTCCTGCAGCGCCACAGCCGGGTCAGATGAGTGAATAGCAGTAAATCGCATTTGTCGCAACACTCACGCAAGCGTCTCCAACGTACTCATTAGGGTTCGAGCACACGCAGGAATGTCCCTTAACACATCGACAGATCTTCGGACGTCATCGGCGCTAAGTCTCTTGTGCCAGGCCAAATCCCTACTATTTACCGCACCGATTTCAAGATGCGACTTGCCATTCGCAGCCACGATTTTGAGAGTTGGATCTACATAACGCGCGTCACGAAAGAAACGCTTCGCGATTTTCTTTTCGTATTGACCCTGAAACTGCTGTCCTGCCAGCGAGTCAAGCTTATGCAACGCTTCCTCAAGCTCAGCAGAAAACTCTTCAAATGACTTGAGCCGTGCCGGTGTTGGATGCAGTTCACCGAATGCACCATTGTAGCGAGCATCTGGGCCAGGAAAGTACATCCTGACCTTCCAGATACTAACTCGCTCATTGCTGGCAAGGGACTGACTAGAGGCAAACGTAGGGCGTGGCAGGTTGCGTTCATAGCGTTCCTCGCTACGCACTGGCCGGTAATATGCATGCAGAGTTATCGAGATATTCGGGAAGTCGACCGGTTTCCGTTAGCTCTTCCATGTCAACGAAGCCTGGCCATAATCAGTTCGTCAGCATAAGTTTTACTCGACCGTTCTCGACGACAACACGCATATC
>CAMBSS010000043.1 GCA_945870465.1 Bordetella parapertussis
CGTCGATGTTCCGCGCGAATGGGCTCCGTTCAAAGCAGTGCAGGCCGAGAAACCCGGCGAATACGTGTTCGATACGCGCGCGCATGCGCCGATAGACCGTATCCGTTTCGAGTTGCCGGAGCTGAATACCGTCGCGCAGTACGAACTGCTGGCGCGGGACGCGACCGAAAAGTCGTGGCGCACGTTGGCACGCGGTGTTGCGTATCGCTTGCGCCAACCAAGTGGCGAAATCACCAGTCCCGATCTCGCCGTCAGCGTCACTGCAGACCGCTACTGGCTCTTGCGCGTCGATCAGCGCGGCGGCGGCATCGGTTCCAGCCTGCCGCAGATTCAGGCGGGCTGGCTGCCGCACCGGCTAGTGTTCAGCGCGCGCGGTGCGCCGCCGTTCCTGCTCGCGTACGGCAATGGCGGTGCGAAGCCCGCGGCTTTTGCCATCGAGACCCTGGTTCCAGGCTACCGAGAGGACGCGGTGCAACCGGTCAAGGCCGCGAAAACTTCCGCTGCGCAAAAAGTAAACGTGCGTCATGCGGCGGCGTTTCCGCAAAACGAACTCGGCGGGGCCGCGCGCCTGCGCGCGGCCATCGACTGGAAGCGCTGGAGCCTGTGGGGCGCGCTCGTCGTCGGCGTGCTGATACTTAGCGCGATGGCGTGGCGGCTGATGCGGCAGCTGGCGGCGGGCGCCAAAGCGGCGGAGCGCGACGACGCGACGAAGTAGTCAGGACGCGCTATGTTAAACTCGTGATCTACTTTTTCGGGTCGATACGAGCACATCATGTCTGGCAGCACACTCGGCAAACTGTTTTGCGTGACCTCGTTCGGCGAGAGTCACGGGCCGGCGATCGGCTGCGTGGTTGACGGCTGCCCGCCGGGGATGGAGCTGTCGGAAGCCGACATCCAACTCGATCTCGACCGCCGCAAGCCCGGCACCTCGCGCCACGTCACGCAGCGCCGCGAAGACGATATCGTCGAGATATTGTCCGGCGTGTTCGAAGGTAAAACGACCGGCACGCCGATCGGATTGCTGATCCGCAACGTGGATGCGAAAAGCAAAGATTATTCGAAGATCAAGGACTCGTTTCGTCCCGGCCACGCCGATTACACCTACTGGCAGAAGTACGGCATCCGCGATTATCGCGGCGGCGGACGGCAATCGGCGCGCGAGACCGCGGTGCGCGTTGCCGCGGCGGCGGTGGCGAAAAAATGGCTGCGTGAAAAATACGGGATCGTGGTGCGCGGCTATCTGTCGCAACTGGGGCCGATTGAAGTGCCGTTCAAAACCTGGGATGTCGTTGGCAGCAACCCGTTTTTCGTCGCGGATGCGGACGCCGTGCCGCAGCTCGAAGAATTCATGGACAAGCTGCGCAAGTCCGGCAATTCGGTCGGCGCGAAAATCACCACCATCGCGTCCGGCGTGCCGGTCGGCTGGGGCGAGCCGGTGTACGACAAGCTCGATGCTGATATCGCGTACAACATGATGAGCATCAACGCCGTCAAAGGCGTGGAGATCGGCGCCGGTTTCGCGGCGGTCGCGCAAAAAGGCACCGAGCATTCCGACGAGATGTCGCCGCAGGGTTTTCTCACCAACAATGGGGGCGGCATACTCGGCGGCATTTCGACCGGGCAGGATGTCATCGTCAATGTTGCCGTCAAGCCGACATCCAGCATACGGCTCACGCGCCGCACTATCGACAAGGCAGGCAATGCGACCACCATCGAGACGCACGGGCGGCACGATCCCTGCGTCGGCATACGCGCGACGCCGATTTGCGAAGCGATGCTGGCATTGACCCTGATGGATCACGCATTGCGCCATCGCGCGCAAAACGGCGATGTGCAGTGCGCGACGCCGAAAATTGCGGCGCAGGCGCCGGGCGAAGTGGTCGCGCGACTGCGCTCGGCGGCTGCCACCGAGAATCCCGATCCCGACGAAGCGTGACGCGCGGCGTCAGGCTTCGCGCGGTGTAGCGCCATGCATGCAATGCCCTACTGGCGGCTCGCCGGTGTCTACTTTTTCTATTTCGCCTATCTCGGTGCGTTCGCGCCGTATTTCAGCCTTTACCTGAGTTCGCTCGGCATTGCCGCCGCCGGCATAGGCGCGATCCTGGCGCTGCCGCAACTGGTGCGCATCGTCGCGCCCCATGTGTGGGGATGGCTCGCCGATCACGGCGGACATCGCTTGCGTGTTGCGCGTATCGGCACCGCGATCGGCACCGCGGTCTACTGCGGACTATTTGCCGCGCAGAGCTTCGAAGCGTTGTTCGCCATCGTGTTGCTGATGAGTTTTTTCCTGAGCGCGGCGCTGCCGCAGGTCGAACTCACGACACTTTCGCATCTCGGTGCGCGCAGCACGGAGTATGGGCGCATCCGCGTGTGGGGCTCGCTCGGCTTCATCGCAGCGGTGCTGATCGTGGGTTACGTGCTCGACGTCGTGCCAATTGCGGTGCTGCTGTGGATCATGCTGGCGATCCTCGCTGGCATAACCATATTGCTGTTGCTCGTTCCCGAAGCGCCGCAGGAGGCGCATGCGCACGATCACACGCCGATTGCGCACGTCATGCGCGAGCCGCAGGTCATTGCGTTGATCGTGGCGTGTGCGCTGATGGCGGTCGCGCACGGGCCGTACTACACGTTCTACTCTATCCACCTGGTTGGCTACGGTTACACCAAGGGCGCGGTCGGCTGGTTGTGGTCGCTGGGCGTGATCTGCGAAATCGCAATTTTCTTCTGGATGGCGCATTTGTTCCGCGCTTTTACGCTGCGTCAGGTGCTGATTGTGAGTTTCGGGCTTGCCACCATCCGTTTTGCCATCATCGCGTCATGCGGCGACAATCTGGCGTTGCTGCTGATTGCACAAACATTGCACGCTGCGACATTTGGCTCGTTTCACGCGGCGGCTCTCGGTTACGTGCACCGTTTTTTTCGCGGGCGCAACCAGGCTCGAGGCCAGGCGATTTACACCAGTCTCACGTTCGGCCTTGGCGGCACGCTGGGCGGTTTTTACGCGGGATATGCATGGGAGCACTTCGGCGCGGTGATGGCGTTCGCGGGCGCCGCGCTATGTGCATTCGCCGGCATGTTGATCCTGTGGTGGTGGCTCGATGGTGGCGCGGCAAATAACGCCGGTGGATCGGTATAGTCACAAGCGCCGGGATTATGGGATAATTTACGGTTCTCAAAGACACTTTTAACGGCGCTCATCATGGCAGCACGCACACTTTACGACAAATTGTGGGACGACCACGTAGTGCAGCAGGACGCGGACGGCACGGCGCTGATTTATATCGACCGCCACCTGGTGCACGAAGTCACCAGCCCGCAGGCGTACGAGGGCCTCAAAGTCGCCGGCCGCAAGCCGTGGCGCGTGAGTTCCATCGTGGCAACCGCTGACCACAATACGCCGACCCGCAATTGGGACAAGGGCATCACGGAACCGGTCTCGCGCCTGCAGGTTGAAACGCTAGACGCCAACATCAAAGAGTGGGGCGCGCTTAGCTACTTTCCGTTTTTGCACGAGAAGCAGGGCATCGTGCACGTGATCGGGCCCGAGAACGGCGCGACTTTGCCCGGCATGACGGTGGTGTGCGGCGATTCGCATACGAGTACGCACGGTGCGCTCGGCTGCCTCGCGTTCGGCATCGGCACTTCCGAAGTCGAACACGTGATGGCGACGCAGTGCCTGGTGCAGAAAAAAACCAAGGCGATGCAGGTGCTGGTCGAGGGCGAACTGGGCGCCGGCGTCACCGCCAAGGACATCGCACTGGCGGTGATCGGCAAGATCGGCACCGCGGGCGGCACCGGCTATTCGCTCGAATTTGCAGGCAGCACGATACGCGCGTTGTCGATTGAAGCGCGCCTCACGCTGTGCAACATGGCGATCGAAGCGGGCGCGCGCGCCGGCATGGTCGCCGTCGACGACAGGACCATCGATTACGTCAAAGGTCGACCGCTCGCGCCCACCGGCGCGATGTGGGACAAGGCCGTCGCGCACTGGCGCACGCTGAAAAGCGACGATGGCGCCAAGTTCGACAATGTGGTGACGCTCGCCGCGGCCGATATCCAGCCGCAAGTGACTTGGGGCACTTCGCCTGAAATGGTCACGACGATAGGCGGCAAAGTGCCGGACCCGGCGAAGGAAGCCGACCCGGTCAAGCGCGAATGGATAGAACGCGCGCTCAAATACATGGGGCTCAAGCCGAACACGGCGATCACCGATATCCAGATCGATAAGGTATTCATCGGCGCTTGCACCAACTCGCGCATCGAGGATTTGCGCGCGGCGGCTGCGATCGCGCGCGGCCGCAAGGTGGCGGGCAACGTGAAACTCGCAATGGTGGTGCCGGGCTCCGGGCTGGTGAAACGCCAGGCTGAGAAGGAAGGGCTGGACAAGATATTCATCGAAGCCGGGTTTGAATGGCGCGAGCCGGGTTGCTCGATGTGCCTCGGCATGAACGAAGACCAGCTGTCGCCGGGCGAGCGTTGCGCGTCGACTTCGAACCGCAATTTCGAAGGGCGCCAGGGCGCGGGCGGACGCACGCACTTGGTGAGTCCAGCGATGGCGGCGGCCGCGGCGGTCAGCGGCCACTTCGTCGATGTGCGCACACTTGCTTAGGATTTAACATGGAAAAATTCATTTCGCGTGAAGGTTTGGTGGCGCCGCTCGACCGCGCCAACGTGGACACCGATGCGGTCATTCCCAAGCAGTTCCTGAAATCGATCAAGAAGACCGGTTACGGCCCCAATCTGTTCGACGAGTGGCGTTATCTCGATCACGGCGAGCCGGGCATGGACAATACGAAGCGCCCGCTCAATCCCGATTTCATACTCAACCAGCCGCGTTACCAGGGTGCGCAAATTTTGCTCGCGCGCGAGAATTTCGGCTGCGGCTCTTCGCGCGAGCACGCGCCGTGGGCATTGCTGCAGTATGGTTTTCAGGCCGTGATAGCGCCGAGTTTTGCCGACATATTTTTCACCAACAGCTTCAAGAACGGTCTGCTGCTGATCCGCATGGACGCCAAGATCGTCGACCGACTGTTCAAGGAGGCTGCAGCGCAGCCGGGTTATCGGCTCGCGATCGATCTCGACGAGCAAAGCGTGACTACGCCCGGCGGCGAGTCGATCAAGTTCGACATCGATCCGTTTCGCAAGCATTGTCTGAAAAATGGCCTCGATGAAATCGGCCTCACACTGGAACACGCCGACAAGATCAAAGCGTTCGAGACCAAACGGCGCAGCGAGCAGCCCTGGCTGTTTAATTAGCCGGGCGGCGGGCGGGACGGCGGCGAACTTGCCCGCTGTTTTCGCTTCACTTTTCACACGCACACGGATTTGACATGAAAATCGCGGTATTGGCCGGCGACGGCATCGGTCCTGAAATCATCGCGCAGGCGCACAGGGTGCTCGAAGTGCTGCGGCGCGACGGACTCAAGCTTGAACTCGAAGCGGCGCCGTACGGCGGCGCCGGCTACGACGCGCACGGTGACCCATTGCCCGAATCCACACTGAAGCTCGCGCGCGCGGCCGACGCCGTGTTGTGCGGCGCGGTTGGCGGCCCGCAATACGACGCGTTGCCGCGCGAAAAACGTCCCGAGCAGGGCATTCTGCGCATACGCAAGGAACTGCAACTGTTCGCCAACCTGCGCCCGGCCAAGGTGTTCGAAGAGCTTGCCAGCGCGTCGTCGTTGAAACCCGAACTGGTCGCCGGTCTCGATATCCTCATTTTGCGCGAGCTCACGGGCGACATTTATTTCGGCGAGCCGCGTGGGCGGCGCACCAATGCGCGCGGCGAACGCGAAGGTTACGACACCATGCTGTATTCCGAATCCGAGATACGGCGCATCGCGGACGTGGGTTTCCAGGCGGCGATGAAGCGCGGCAAGAAACTGACTTCGGTCGACAAGGAAAACGTTCTAGAAACGAGCCGGTTCTGGCGCGAAATCGTCAAGGACGTCGCCAAAAAATATCCGCAGGTCGAGTTGTCGCACATGTACGTCGACAACGCGGCGATGCAGCTCGTGCGCAATCCCAAGCAGTTCGACGTCATCGTCACCGGCAACATGTTCGGCGATATCCTGTCGGACGAAGCGTCGATGCTGACCGGCTCGATCGGCATGCTGCCGTCGGCTTCGCTCGATGCGAACAACAAGGGTTTGTACGAGCCGGCGCATGGTTCCGCGCCTGATATCGCCGGTAAAAACCTGGCGAATCCGCTGGCGACGATATTGTCGGCTGCGATGATGTTGCGCTACACGTTCAATGAAGAAGAAGCCGCCAAGCGCATCGAGGCGGCGGTCAAGAAAGTCCTTGGCCAGGGTTATCGCACCGCCGACATCTACGAGACCGAAATGCGGCGCGTCGGGACCGTAGAGATGGGTGACGCGGTGGTCGCCGCGATGCAGTGATACGTCAACCCCGGCGATGCATGCAACGTTAGGATTTATTTAAGTAATGCAATCATGATGCGTACAGGTTTTGTCGGATGGCGGGGGATGGTCGGTTCGGTGCTGATGCAGCGCATGCAGGCCGAGCGTGACTTCGACCTCATCGAACCGGTTTTTTTCACGACTTCGCAGATCGGCGGCAAAGGTCCCGCCATCGGCCGGGACATCGAACCGCTCAAGGATGCGAGTTCCGTCGATGCGTTGAAAGCCATGGATGTCATCATCACCTGCCAGGGCGGCGAATACACCACGGCGATGTATCCGCAATTGCGCGCGGCGGGCTGGCAAGGCTATTGGATAGACGCGGCCAAGACGCTGCGCATGAAAGACGATGCGGTCATTATTCTCGACCCCGTCAACATGCCTGTCATCAAGAACGCGCTGACCAAGGGCATCCGCAATTACATCGGCGGCAATTGCACCGTGAGCTGCATGCTGATGGGCCTGCACGGCCTGTTCCAGCACGATCTCGTCGAGTGGATGACGTGCATGACATACCAGGCTGCGTCGGGCGGCGGTGCGCAGCACATGCGCGAACTGCTGACCCAGTTCGGTCTGGTCCACGCCGAGGTCAAAGACCTGCTGGCCGACCCGGCTTCGGCCATTCTGGAAATAGACCGCAAGGTGCACGCCAGCCAGACGGGCGGCGCACTGCCGATGGAAAATTTCCGCGGCGTCCCGCTCGCCGGCAACCTGATTCCGTGGATAGACCAGGACTTGGGCAACGGCATGTCGCTCGAAGAATGGAAAGGCGGCGCCGAGACCAACAAGATACTCGGGCGCGGCGACGCCTTCGGCACGCCGGTAACGCCGGTCGAAAGCCTGTGCGTGCGCGTCGGTGCGATGCGCTGCCACAGCCAAGCGCTGACTATCAAGTTGAAGCGGGACGTCCCGCTCGACGAGATCACCGGCATCCTGGCGTCGGCCAATGAATGGGTGCGCGTCGTGCCCAATCAGCGCGAGCGGTCCGAGCGCGAATTGACGCCTGCCGCGGTCACCGGGCAAATGCATATTCCGGTCGGGCGTTTGCGCAAACTGGCGATGGGCGGCGACTATCTGTCCGCATTCACCGTTGGAGACCAGCTGCTGTGGGGCGCCGCCGAACCTTTGCGCCGCATGTTGCGCATATTGCTGGAGCGCTAGTCAGTGCCCGCACACTTGGCGGCAGGCATTAAAAAAAGCGACCAAAACGCCGGATTCCAGGCATTTATCCACAGGGTTGAATGGGTGCTCACTGGTAAAATAATGATTGTCGGCTAGCCAATAGATTCATAAGGTTAGAGGCAAGGTTAGCTTGCAACCCTAACTATTTGATGTTAAGTTACTTGTAGCAGAAAATAACAAAAGGTTGGGCCGTGCGCAAAATCCCATATAAAACATGGTTATGGGCAGGTGTTTTCCTGCTGTACCCTTGGGTTGCCCATGCAGCCGGCTTGGGCAAATTCACCGTTTTGTCGTCATTAGGTCAGCCGCTGTCGGCGGAAATCGATCTGGTGTCCGTGCAAAAGGACGAATTAGCCACACTGACGGCACGCCTTGCTTCGCCCGAAGCATTTCAGCAAGCCAACATGCAGTACAGCCCGGCCCTGATCGGCGTGCGCCTGAGCATAGAGCGGCGCGCCGACGGCAAGCCTTATATCAAAATGACTTCGAGCCGCGCAATCAACGAGCCTTTCCTGGGCGTGCTGATCGAGTTGAGTTGGGCCCAAGGACGCCTGCTGCGCGAATACACGGCGCTGATCGATCCGCCGGGATATACGCCAACTGCGCCTGCCCCCTTGCGGCCGCCGGTGGTGGCTGCGACACCAGACGCGCCGTCTGCGGCGCCTGAGACCAAGGCGATTGCGCCGACGCCGCAGCCTGAAGCCGTTGCCGCCGCGCCTGCGCCGAAAGCGCCGGCCGCCAAAGCGGTGCCTTCACCAGCGCCCGCGAAGGCCGCCGCCTCTGAATACGCGGTCAAACGCGGTGATACGCTCGCCAAGATCGCCGCCAGCGTAAAGCCCGAAGGCGTGACTCTCGATCAGATGCTGGTCACGCTCTACCGCAATAATACGGATGCATTCGCCGGCAACATGAACCGTTTGAAGACCGGCAAGATCCTGCGCGTGCCGGAAAAAGAGAGCATTGTAGAAACGGTGTCGGCAGCGGCGACCAAAGAAGTTCGCGTGCAGGCCTCGAATTGGAATGCTTATCGCGCCAAGCTGGCGGACGCCGCAGGCACCACGCCGGCGCAGGAATCGACCAAGTCGGCGGCGAGCGGCAAGATTACAGCCGCCGAGGACAAAGCGGTGGGCAAAGAAGCGCCCAAAGAAGTGCTGAAACTGACCAAGGGAGAAGCAGCCGCGCCAGGCAAGGCTGGCAGCGGCAAACCGGCTTCGGTCAATGAGCGCCTGCGCATGATGGAAGAGGAGGCAACGGCGCGCGAGAAATCGCTGGCCGAAGCCAACGAACGCGTCGCGCAGCTTGAAAAGAATATCAAGGCCATGCAGCGCCTGCTTGAACTCAAAGGCACGGTGCCGGGCGCAAAACCGGTCGTAATTCCGCCGCCCGCGAAGGCTGAGGCGAAAGGCGAAGCAACTAAAGCGCCGCCGCCCGCCCCCGCCAAAGCGGAACCGCCGAAGGCAGAGGCAGCGAAGATGGCGCCGCCAAAAGACGCTGGCAAAGCCCCTGTTGAACCGCCCAAAGCTGATCAAAAAGCGGACCAGAAAGCTGTGCCGCCGGTAGTGGAGCCGCCAAAAGGCGAAGCAATTAAAGGCGATGCGCCGAAAGCCGATTTGGCCAAAGGCGAAGCGTCCAAAGGAGATACGCCCAAGGCCGATACGCCGAAAGCTGAGCCGGCACCAAAACCGAAACCCAAGCCGGCACCGCCGCCTGTCGTGGCAGAACCGGGCTTGGTCGATCAGATCATCAGCGCAGCCACCGATCCCATTTATCTGGCCGGCGGTCTCGGCGGACTTGCGGTGCTTGGCGGCGGTGCCTTCTGGTTCGCGCGCCGCCGGCGTGCGCAGGATGGCGATGGCGGCGGTAAAGCCGCGAAAACCGCGCCGACGATTGCCAAACCTGACGCAGCGCCTGCTGCTGCGATGACGGCTTCGCCGGTGATGGGTCCCGCGGTCGCAGGCAGCGATGACGTCGACCCACTGGCGGAAGCCGACCTCTACCTCAACTTCGGCCGCGATGCGCAGGCCGAAGAAGTGCTGAAAGAAGCGCTCGAGAAAAATCCGCAGCACGAAGAAGCGCACCTCAAGTTGCTGCAGATTTACGCCGCACGCAAGGACAAGGGCGAATTCGAGAAAATCGCCAGCAAGCTGCACACGCAAACGGCGGGCGTTGGCGACAACTGGCTCAAAGCAGCCGGCATGGGCTATGCGTTCGATCCTGAAAATGCGCTCTACGAAGCCGGCAAGTCGGCGCCAGCGGCTGCGGCACCGGCGGTTGGCGGCGGGATCCCAGGTACCGACCTCGACTTCGATCTCGAGTTGGCGCCTGGCGCGGGCGGACCGACCAAGACCGACGTGGAGCTGGACAGCGGCGAGAAGACCATGATGATGCGCCCCGGCGAATTGGCGGCGGGCGCCTCGGGGCTGCCGCCCGACCCGGAAATGCACGATATCACCCAGGATTCGGTTTCCGCCCAAGCGTTTACCGAAGCGGCATCGCCCGACTTCACGCTGAACGTTCCTGCCGGCGCGGCTCCTGCAACCATGACTGACATTACGGTTGGTCCGGGCGGCGAAAACGACATGACCAAGACCAATGTCACCGGCGACTCCGCGGTGCCGATGGCAAGCGTGATCGATTTCAATTTTGATGCGACGGCTGCGGCGGACGCACCCGCCAAGTCGGCCGAACCCGCTGACTTCAAGCACGACAGCACGGTAGTTATCAGCCCGGAAAATCAGGACAATGCCGCCGGCCTGACGATGGATTTCGACATCGCCGGCGCGGCGCCTGCCGCACCGGTCGGCAACAGTTCGGTGGTGCCGCTCGACCTCGATTTCAAACTCGACCTCAGCGGCGACGTAACGATGGCGCCGAGCAGCGCTCCGACCATTCCCCCGCTCGACATTCCAGATATCAAGCTTGACGATATCAGCCTCAACCTCGACGACGCGCCCAAAGCGGACGCCGCGGCCGGGGCTGGCGCCAAGGACGATCATTGGTACGATGTGCAAACCAAATTCGATCTGGCCAAGGCTTACCAGGAAATGGGCGACAAGGACGGTGCGCGCGAAATCCTGCAGGAAGTCATCAAAGAGGGCGACGCGGCGCAGCAAACGGAAGCGAAGCAACTGCTCAACTCTCTCGGTTGACGCAAGGCGGCAGAGGGCTGGCGAAACGTTGCGCCGGTTCAACTGCTCGAAATCATGGACTGGCCGCGCTACGGTGCGGCCAGTTTTATTTTGGAGATTGAAATCCTGCGATGAGAATCGCGCTCGGCATCGAGTACAACGGCGCCACGTTTTGCGGCTGGCAGACGCAGCGGTCGGGATGCGCCGTGCAGGACGCGCTCGAGCGCGCGCTGGCCGCGATTGCAGGCGAAAAAATCGCGACCATCTGCGCGGGGCGCACGGATGCCGGCGTGCACGCGCTGGCGCAGGTGGTGCATTTCGACTGTAACGTCGAACGTCCCGCCTCGGCGTGGGTGCGCGGCACCAATACATCGATGCCGTCCGGCGCGGCGGTGACGTGGATGCAGCCGGTGGCGGCGGACTTCAGCGCGCGTTATTCCGCGCGGGAGCGCAGCTACCGTTACGTGCTGTTCAACCATGCAGTGCGGCCGGCGCTGAATCAGGGGCGGGTCGCCTGGTGTCATGCACCGCTCGATATTGCGCGTATGAGCGCTGCGGCCACGCACCTGCTGGGCGAGCACGATTTCAGCGCGTTTCGCTCCGCCGAGTGCCAGGCGAAATCGCCGGTACGCAATTTGCGGCGCCTGGCCATACGCCGTAGCGGCGACTACATCGTGTTCGACCTTGCAGCCAATGCGTTTTTGCATCACATGGTGCGCAATATCGTCGGCAGCCTCGTCTACGTGGGCAACGGCAAGCATGAGCCGGCGTGGCTGGCGGATGTGCTGGCAAGCGGCGAACGCGCGTTGGCGGCGCCGACGCTGGAGGCGGCGGGGCTCTATCTTGCGCACGTGAGCTATGATGCGAAATGGGGTTTGCCCGCGCTCGCGCGCCGGGCGTGGTTTGAAGAGATCTGATCGAATCTATGGCGACAGCAGTCAAAATTTGCGGCATTACGCGGCGCGCTGATGCGCAGGAAGCGGCGCGGCTGGGCGCGCACGCGCTCGGTTTTGTTTTTTATGCCAAAAGTCCGCGCAACATCGCCAACGAGCGCGCCGCGGAAATCTTCAAAGCAGTGCCGCCATTCGTCACGACAGTCGGGCTGTTCGTCAATCCGGCGGTGCGCGAAGTCGAAAACGTATTGAAGGAAGTGCCGCTCAATCTGTTGCAGTTTCACGGCGAGGAACCAGCGGACTTTTGCGCGCAGTTTGGCGTCCCTTATATCAAGGCGGTACGCGTCAAGGCGGGGCTCGATTTGTTACAATACGCGCAGATTTACGGTGCTGCGCGCGGCCTGCTGCTCGACGCTTTCGTCGATGGCACGCATGGTGGCACCGGCACGGCGTTTGACTGGAATCTCATTCCGCGCGGCCTGCCGCTGCAGGTGATATTGTCCGGCGGGCTGAATCCCGCCAACGTGGCAGCAGCGATAGGCCGTGTCGCGCCATGGGCGGTTGACGTCAGTTCGGGTGTCGAAGCAAGTCCCGGTATCAAAGACCCGCAAAAAGTCGCGGCATTCATGAAAGAGGTGCGCAGTGCAGATGTATGACTTGCCCGACGATAAGGGACATTTCGGCCAGTACGGCGGCGTATTCGTGGCCGAGACGCTGATCGAGGCGCTGGATCAGCTGAAGGCCGAGTACGAGCACTACCGCAATGATCCGGTGTTCCGCGCCGAGTTCGAATACGAACTCAAACATTACGTCGGCCGGCCGAGCCCCGTCTATCACGCGAAACGCTGGTCCGAGCATTTCGGCGGCGCGCAGGTATATCTCAAGCGTGAAGACCTCAATCACACCGGTGCGCACAAGATCAACAATACGGTCGGCCAGGCGCTGCTCGCCAAGCGCATGGGCAAGCCGCGCGTGATCGCCGAGACCGGCGCGGGCCAGCATGGGGTGGCCACGGCGACCGTCGCCGCACGCTACGGCATGAAGTGCGTCGTCTACATGGGCTCCGAAGACATCCATCGCCAGGCGCAGAACGTCTATCGCATGAAACTGCTGGGGGCGACGGTGGTGCCGGTCGAGTCCGGCTCCAAGACACTGAAAGATGCGCTCAATGAAGCGATGCGCGACTGGGTCACGAACGTGACCGACACCTTCTACATCATAGGCACCGTCGCCGGTCCGCACCCGTATCCGATGATGGTGCGCGACTTCCAATCGGTGATCGGCATCGAGGCCAAGTGGCAGATGCTGGAAATGGCGGGGCGCCAGCCGGATGCGGTGCTCGCATGCGTGGGCGGCGGCTCGAACGCGATGGGATTGTTTTACCCGTATATCGGGGAAGAAAAAGTGCGCATAGTAGGCGTTGAGGCGGCAGGCCACGGACTTGAGACCGGCAAGCATGCGGCAACTTTGAGCGCGGGCAAACCGGGCGTGCTGCACGGCAACCGCACCTACCTGCTGCAGGACGACAACGGCCAGATCATAGAAACGCATTCGATATCCGCCGGCCTCGATTATCCGGGTGTCGGACCTGAGCATGCCTGGCTGAAAGACAGCGGCCGCGCGGAATACGTGTCGGTGACCGATGATGAAGCGCTAAAAGCGTTTCACGACCTGTGCCTGCTGGAGGGCATCATCCCGGCGCTCGAATCGAGCCACGCCCTCGCTTACGCGGCGAAAATGGCGCCGCGCATGAAGAAAGAACAGATCCTGCTGGTCAATTTGTCGGGCCGCGGCGACAAGGACATGCATACGGTGGCCGAGAAGTCCGGCCTGAAATTCTAGTCACAATGTCGAGAATCGCCCCCACCTTCGCCGCGCTCGCAAAGCAAAATCGCAAGGCACTGATTCCCTTTGTCACCGCCGGCGATCCCGACCCGGCGATGACGGTACCGCTGATGCATGCGCTGGCCGCGGCCGGCGCCGATGTGATCGAACTGGGTGTGCCTTTTTCGGACCCGATGGCCGATGGCCCGATCATACAGCGCGCGAGCGAACGCGCATTGAAGCACGGCACATCGCTGAAGAATGTGCTCGAGTTCACCGCCGCATTCCGTCTGACCAATACCGCAACGCCCGTCGTGCTCATGGGTTATGCCAACCCGATCGAAGCGATGGGCTGCGAAAAATTCGCCGATGCGGCGCTTGCCGCAGGGGTCGATGGCGTGTTGGTGGTCGATTACCCGCCGCAGGAAGCGGCACAGCTCGCAGCATTGCTGTCGGCGCGCAAGATCGACACCATATTCCTGCTGTCGCCGACTTCGACCGAGTCGCGCATCAAGGAAGTCGCGCGCTACGCTAGTGGCTATATCTACTACGTTTCGCTGCGCGGCGTGACCGGGGCCGCCAACCTCGATGTCGGCGAGGTCGCCAAGAAAATGCCCGAGATTCGCGCCCACATCAAGCTGCCGATCGGCGTCGGCTTCGGCATACGCGATGCGGAAACAGCGCGGGCGGTGGGGAAAATCGCGGACGCGGTGGTCATCGGCAGCCGGCTGGTGCAGGAAATCGAAGCCAGCCCGCGCGACAAGGCGCTGGACAACATCTCGATTCTGGTTAAGGATATCCGCAGTGCAATCGACCGCTAAACCGGTTTTGGAACAAGAGGGTTATCCCGCGGAGGGCGGAACAGGTTCCGTCGGCTTGCCGATGGATGTGACCCCGAAGCGGGATGTAACGCAGCGGAGATCCGCGTGCTAATGCGCGCCTTCACCGTCGCATCCCGCAAACGGGTCCCTGCTTCGCGTTCCGGCGCGCCCCCTTGTATATCCCCCACTTCAGAGGAAGCTTCGATGAATAGCCAGGGCTTCGCGATGGGACGAATGCCATGAGTTGGTTGAAAAAGCTGCTGCCGCCCAAGATCAACCGCGACGGCGGCAGTCCAAAAAAAAACGTCCCCGAAGGGCTGTGGAGCAAGTGCGACGCCTGCGAGGCGGTGCTCTACCGCACCGACCTCGAAAAAAACCTCTACGTATGTCCGAAATGCAATCACCATAACCGGCTGTCGGCGCGCGAGCGCCTGGATTCCCTGCTCGATCCGGAAGGCCGCTACGAGATCGGCTACGAAGTGCTGCCGGTCGATACGCTCAAGTTCAAGGACAGCCGGCGCTATACCGAGCGTCTGGAAGAAGCGCGCAAAGAGACCGAGGAAGACGACGCGCTGATCGTCATGCAGGGCAGCATCAAGACCATACCGCTGGTTGCCGCAGTGTTCGAATTCAGATTCCTCGGCGGTTCCATGGGTTCGGTGGTCGGCGAGCGTTTCGTGCGCGGCGTACAGGTGTGCCTCGAGCAGAAACTGCCGTTAGTGTGTTTTACGGCGAGCGGCGGCGCGCGCATGCAGGAAGGCCTGCTGTCGCTGATGCAGATGTCGAAGACCTGCGCCGCGCTCACCCAACTTAGCGCCGAAAAACTGCCGTTCATCTCGGTGCTGACCGATCCGACCATGGGCGGCGTGTCGGCGAGCTTTGCGCTGATCGGCGACTTGGTGTTCGCGGAACCCAAGGCGCTGATCGGTTTTGCCGGTCCGCGCGTGATCGAGCAGACCGTGCGCGAAACGCTGCCGGAAGGCTTTCAGCGCTCGGAGTTCCTGCTCGAGCACGGTGCCATCGATCTGATCGTCGACCGGCGCGAAATGCGCGACAAGCTGGCGAGCGTCATCACGCTGCTGCAAAAGCTGCCAGCGGCAGCCTGACCGTTTCTACGAGGGTCCCATTTTCCGTGGATAAAATTCCGCCGCGCACGCTTGCGCAGTGGCTGGCTTACCTCGAGCAACTGCATCCGCAGGCGATTGCAATGGGTCTCGATCGCGTGTCGCGCGTTGCGCAGGCCCTGGGCCTCACTGCCAAATTTACCGTTATTACCGTCGGCGGCACCAACGGCAAGGGCTCGTGTTGCGCGATGCTCGAAGCGATGCTCCTGCACGCCGGTTACCATGTTGGCTGCTATACGTCGCCGCATCTGTTGCGCTACAACGAACGCGTGCGTATCGGCGGCCGTGAAATTGAAGACGAGATTTTGTGCCGCGCATTTGAACGCATTGAGGCGGCGCGTGGCGACACTTCGCTGACGTATTTCGAGTTCGGCACGCTGGCGGCGGTCATGGCGTTTGGCGAAGCGGGGGTTGATGTCGCCATACTCGAAGTCGGGTTGGGCGGCCGGCTCGACGCCGTCAATGTATTCGATGCGGACTGCGCGCTGGTTGCTAGCGTGGATCTCGACCACCAGGAATACCTGGGGGATACGCGCGAGGCGATCGGCCTGGAAAAAGCGGGCATCTTCCGCGCCGGCCGGCCGGCGGTCTGCGCCGATGCGGAGCCGCCGACAACGCTGGTCGCGCATGCGCGCGAAATCGGCGCCGATTTAATGGTGATCGACTGTGATTTTGGTTACGTAGCCGAGCCGCAGCAGTGGCGTTACTGGGGGCCGGGCGGCAAGCGCCACGGCCTGCCGTATCCGGCGCTGCGCGGGGCTTTCCAGCTCGGCAATGCCGCCGCCTGCCTGACGGTGCTCGATTGCCTGCGCGGGAGCCTGCCTGTTACCGCGCAGGACGTCCGCGGCGGATTGCTGCAGGCGGAAGTGGCGGGGCGCTTCCAGGTGCTGCCCGGGCGGCCGCAGGTCATTCTCGACGTCGCGCACAATCCACATGCGGCGCGCGCTCTGACGGCCAATCTGGCGAGTATGCCGACCGGCGGCAGGACGCTGGCGGTATGCGCGATGTTCAAAGACAAGGACATCGCCGGCGTCGTGGCTGCGACCCGTCCGTACATCACCGACTGGCTGGTGGCAGACGCCGAAGGCACGCGCGGCGCCAGCGCGGCGCAGCTCGCTGCAGTGTTGGCGCACGCGGGTGCGAGCGCACCGGTGGCGCAATATTCAAATGTTGCCGCAGCCTGGCATGCTGCCTGTAATTTGGCGGCCGATAATGATAAAATAATCGTTTTCGGATCGTTTCTTACCGTTGCCGCGGTGATGCGGGAGCGGCAGCGCAGGTAAAAACTCCGGACCGACATGGCGAAATCGATTAGCGAAGAAGAACTGCAACTCAGAAAACGCGCGCGCCGCCGCCTGGTCGGCGCGATAGCCCTGGTAACCATCATCGCCGTGTTCCTGCCGATGGTGCTCGATCATGAGCCCAAACCGGTCAGCCAGGACGTCAGCATCAAGATCCCCTCGCCTGATTCAAGTGCGTTTACCTCCAAGATCGTGCCGGTAGTCCCGGCCGCGAAACCCGCACCGGATGCTCCGAAGCCAGAAGCGCCGGCAACAGCGGAACCCGCCGCCCCGCCGCCCCCTGTCAAATCAGAAGCGCCCAAGGTCGCCGCGCCTGCGAAGTCCGAGCCGCCGAAGGTCGCGGCAGTTGCGCCGGATGCGAAACCCGTAGTGCCGCCCGCGAACGATACCGAAGCCGCCCCGCCCAAGGAATCCGCGCCCGAGAAAGCGGTGGCACCCGCCAAACCGGCCGTTGCCGAGCAGCCGAAGGTCGCGCAAAAAGCGGAGCCCGTGGAAAAAATAAAACCTGCCGCCAAAGGTGTTGCGGGTTTCGTCGTGCAGGTGGTGGCGCTCAACGATCCGGACAAGGCGAAGCAGATGCGTGACCAGATCGCGGCTGCCGGCGTCAAGACCTACACCGAGGTGGTGCCGACCGCCAAGGGCAATGTGACGCGCGTGCGCGCGGGCCCGTTTGCGTCGCGCGGCGATGCCGAAAAAGCGCGCGACAAGTTGAAGGGCATGGGGCTGGCCGGCAACGTTATTCCGAAATGACCTGGTTCGATTACACGGTAATCGCAATCGTTGGCATATCGATCCTGATGAGCGTCATTCACGGCCTGGTGCGCGAGCTGCTGGCGCTCGCATCGTGGGTGGTGGCGTTCGTGGTGGCGCAGAGCTTTGCGGCGAATGTCGCATCACTGCTGCCCGCGGCGCTGGAGAACCCGTCGTTGCGCCTGCTGGCCGGGTTTTTGGGCGTGTTTTTTGCGGTTTTGATAGCGATGACGCTGCTGGCGATGGCGTTGTCCGGATTGATCAAGGCTGTCGGGCTTGGTTTCGCGGACCGCGCGCTGGGCGCGGTTTTCGGGCTGGTGCGCGGATTGGCGATAGTGGTGATTGCGGTCTTGCTGGCCGGGCTGACCGCGCTGCCGCGGGATCCGGCGTGGCAGCGGGCGATGTTCAGCGGACCGCTGGTAAATTTGGCCAGTTGGGTTAAAGTCTGGCTGCCTGACGATATGGCGAAGCACATCAACTACGGGTAAGGATTGTTATGTGCGGAATACTTGGCGTAGTAGCGAAAAACGCGGTCAACCAGGTCCTTTACGACGGGCTGCTGGTGCTGCAGCACCGCGGCCAGGATGCTGCCGGTATCGTGACTGCGGAGGGCGCCACCTTCCATATGCACAAGGGCGGCGGCATGGTGCGCGACGTGTTCCGCACGCGCAACATGCGCGGCCTGCTCGGCGCCTGCGGCATCGGGCACACGCGTTACCCGACTGCCGGTTCAGCCTGGTCGGCCGCCGAATCGCAGCCGTTTTACGTCAATTCGCCGTTCGGCATCGTGCTCGGACACAACGGCAACCTCACCAACACCGATCAGCTGAAAAGCGATCTGTTCCGTCAGGACCTGCGGCACGTCAATACCAATTCGGATTCCGAAGTACTTCTGAATGTTCTCGCCCACGAACTGCAGGAGGGTGCTACCAATTACAAGCTCGACCCGGCGACGATTTTCGCCGCGGTGTCGGGTGTGCATCGGCGCGTACGTGGCGCGTATGCGGTGGTCGCAATGATCGCGGGCTATGGCCTGCTGGCATTCCGAGATCCTTACGGCATTCGCCCGCTGGTCTACGGCAAAATGGAGACCGAGCATGGCACCGAGTACCTGGTGTCGTCCGAGTCGGTGGCGCTCGATGCACTGGGTTACGAACTGGTGCGCGACATTGCGCCCGGCGAAGCCATCTTCATCGATGAAGACGGTCATTTTTACTCGCAGCAATGCGCGTTGAACCCAACGCTCAATCCCTGCCTGTTCGAGTACGTGTACCTGGCGCGGCCGGATTCGGTCATGGACGGCATCTCGGTTTACGAGACGCGTTTGCGCATGGGCGAAAGCCTGGGCGACAAAATCAAGCGCAACTTTTCCAACCTCGATATCGACGTGGTGATCCCGATACCGGATTCCAGCCGTCCCGCCGCGATGCAGCTCGCCAACCGGCTCAACCTGCCGTACCGCGAAGGCTTCATCAAGAACCGTTACATCGGCCGCACTTTCATCATGCCCGGGCAGGGGATACGCAAGAAGTCGGTGCGCCAGAAGCTGAACGCGATCGGCATGGAATTCAAAGGCAAGAACGTGCTGCTGGTCGACGATTCCATCGTGCGCGGCACCACCAGCCGCGAGATCGTGCAGATGGCGCGTGAAGCGGGCGCGCGCAAGGTGTTCTTCGCTTCCGCGGCGCCGCCGGTGCGGTTCGCCAACGTCTACGGCATCGACATGCCGACGCGCGACGAGCTGATTGCGACCGGTCGCAGCGACGAGGAAATCGCGCGCGAAATCGGCGCCGACCAATTAATCTACCAGGACCTGTCGGCGCTGATCGAAGACGTGAGCTCGGTCAATCCGAAGGTGACGCATTTCGAAGATTCGTGTTTCAGCGGCAAATACGTTACCGGTGACGTGACGCAGGCGTATCTCGACGGCGTGGAAGCGCAGCGCCGCGAGGGCGACAAGCAGGCCGAGTTCGCGGCGTCGCAGCTTGATCTCAACCTGGAGGTCGTCGATTAACGACTGCAGTTGAATTTGACAAGTTATCCGCCAGCGGGTAACTTGCAATCTGCGCCGATTTGAGATCAGCTTGCGGGCGCCGCCGGTAGTAATAAAGTGTCACTACCGGACGAAAAATAAATACGGCTAAAGCGAGCCAGAACCCGGTCCGCGCTAGCTGATCGGGTTTTTTATTGGGAAATTATCATGAAGAACGGTTTTACGACGACGATACTGCACGCGGACCTCGATTCGCCGATCGAGCATTTTGCCGTGCACAAGCCGATGCACACCGCGGTGGCTTACGGTTATGCCGACTCGCGGGAGCTCGCAAAGGTATTCAAGGGCGAGCAGTCCGGCTACGTCTATGGCCGCCAGGGCAACCCGACCACCGCCGCGCTGGAAGCGAAGATCAGCAAGATGGAAGAGGGCATTGCCACCGCCTGTTTCAGCACCGGCATGGCCGCCATTGCCGCTACGTTTGTCGCGTTGCTGCGCGCTGGCGATCACGTCATTTCGAGTTCGTTTTTATTCGGCAATACCAATAGCCTGTTCGGTACCCTGGACACTCTGGGTATTGAAATAAGCTATGTCGATGCAACCGACGTCAATAACGTCGCCAAGGCGATCCGGCCCAATACCCGGCTGGTATTCGTGGAAACCATCGCCAATCCGCGCACCCAGGTCGCGGATCTCGCGCGCATCGGCGAATTGTGTGCCGGCCACGGCCTGCTTTACGTGGTGGACAACACGATGACGTCGCCTTATCTGTACCTGCCGAAGCGGCATAAGGCGGGCCTTATCATCAATTCGCTGACCAAGTACATCGGCGGCCACGGCAACGCGCTGGGCGGTGCGGTAACCGATACCGGGATTTACGACTGGACGCGCTTTCCGAATATTTACGACAATTACAAGAAAACGCAGACCGCGCTCTGGGGCATATTGCAGATACGCAAGAAGGGATTGCGGGACATCGGCAGCACGCTGGCGGCCGAACCCGCTCACCGTATTGCGGCGGGCGCTGAAACGCTGGCGCTGCGGATGGAGAAATCCTCGGACAACGCGTTGCAACTCGCGCGCTTTCTCGCCGTTCATCCCAAGGTGACCAAAGTGTATTACCCAGGTCTCGACGACCACCCGCAGCACGGGCTGTCGAAAGAATTTTTCAAGACCTACGGTGCGCTGATGAGCGTGGAGCTGGCGGATGGCATCGACTGCTTTGATTTTCTGAACCGCCTGCAGCTCGTGATTTCATCCAGCCATCTGGGCGACAACCGCACGCTGGCGATCCCGATCGCACACACGATCTACTGGGAGATGGGGCCGCAGCGCCGCGCCGAAATGGGCATCGCTGACGCGCTGATCCGTCTGTCGATAGGCATCGAAGATCTGGACGACCTGATCGGAGACTTCAGGCAGGCGCTTGGCTGATTCAGGGCCAGGCGCAGCCGCGTCACGTTGATTGCGCTGCGGGCAGGATGATCGACTGACATCCTGCAGCGTCGCAGCGCAGGTAACTGCCTTGCGTATACCAGTCGGCGAGCACCCAGCGCTCGCACGCATGTCCGTCGACAAGATGCCGGTGCAGGGCCGGGCGGTGGGTGTGGCCGTGAATCAGGCGCGGATAGCCGTGTTCGCGCAAAACAGCGTCGACGGTCGCCGGCGTCACATCCATGATGGCCTCGGACTTGAGCAGCTTTTTCTCCGCATTTTCCGTGCGCAGGCCGGCGATGATCTGCTTGCGCGCGGGCAGCGGCTGCGCAAGAAACTGTTTTTGATAGGACGGGTTGCGCACCTTGGTGCGGAATTCCTGGTAGCCGGTGTCTTCCGTGCACAGAGTGTCGCCGTGCATCAGCAGCGTGTGCGTGCCGTTGAGATCCACCAGCGTCGGGTCGGGCAGCAGCTTGGCATGACAGGCAGAGCCAAAGCGCTCGCCGATCAGGAAATCGCGGTTGCCGTGCATGACATACAGCGGAACTCCGCCGTCGCTGAGCGCGCGCAATGCCGCCAGCACAGACGAGTTGAACGGGTCGTCATCGTCGTCGCCCGCCCAGTATTCGAACAGGTCGCCGAGGATGTAAAGCGCTTCAGCCTGCGCCGCGGGACCGCGCAGGAAAGCGAAAAACGTCTGGTTGATGGCAGGACGGGTGGGGCAGAGGTGCAGGTCAGAGACAAAAATGCTGTGCATTTTTGGTGATGGGTAATGGGTTATGGGTTATGGGAAGAGCCAAATGCCGCGGTTTAGCTCATCACCCATTGCCCATTACTCATCACAAGCTACTAGGCCACTTCCGCTTTTTCGATGATCACGTCTTCCACCGGCACGTTCTGGTGGCCGCCCTTGTCGGCGGTCTTGACGCCCTTGATCTTGTCTACTATGTCGGCGCCGTCGGTCACTTTGCCGAATACGCAATAGCCCCAGCCCTGCGCATTCGGCGCGGTGTGGTTGAGGAAATCATTGTCGGCGATGTTGATAAAGAATTGCGCGGTGGCCGAATGCGGGTCGCCCGTGCGCGCCATCGCGACGGTGTACTTGTCGTTCTTAAGCCCGTTGTCCGCTTCGTTCTTGATCTGCTCGCCGGTCGGCTTCTGTTTCATGCCGGGCTCGAACCCGCCGCCCTGGATTATGAAGCCGTCGATCACGCGATGGAATACGGTGTTGTTGAAATGGCCGCTTTTGACGTAGTCAAGGAAATTCTCGACCGTCACCGGCGCCTTGGCGGCATCGAGTTCGAGGGTGATGACGCCGTGATTGGTGTGCAGTTTGACCATGGTGGTTCCTTTATTTTGCGGCCGGCTTGTCGGCGCCGAGTATCTTCACGTCTTCGATCACGACGGGTTTGCGCGGCACATCGGACTGGAAGGGGCCCATCGGGCCGGTTTCAAGCGCGGCGATCTTGTTGACGACGTCCATGCCCTTGGTGACCTTGCCGAACACTGCGTAGCCCCAGCCCTGCGGCGTGGGGGAGCTGTGGTTCAGAAAGTCGTTATTTTTGTGATTGATGAAAAACTGCGCAGTCGCCGATTGCGGGTCCGAGGTGCGCGCCATGGCGATTGTGCCAATGTCGTTCTTCAGGCCGTTATTGGCTTCGTTCTGCACCGGAGCGCGCGGTTTCTTCTGCGCAAAATCATTGGTGAAACCGCCGCCCTGGATCATGAAGCCATTGATCACGCGGTGGAAGATCGTGCCTTTGAAGAACCCGTCTTTTACATACTGGAGGAAGTTTTCGACCGTCTTCGGTGCTTTGTCGGCGTAAAGCTCAAGCGTGATCGTGCCCATGTTGGTCTTCAGTTCGACTTCAGGGTTGGCTGCGACGGCGAGACTGCTGAATGCGAGCGCGGCTACGGCAACAAGCGTGCTGATTTTCATGTGGGTAAACTCGTCAATGGAAAGAGGAAAAAATAGATAGCAGCGTCTGCAGCAAACCGAGTCCTGCTGCTCAAGCCCCGCCTTCGTAAAGTATGCGCCAGGCGCCTTTTTCGAAAATCCAGTACTGGCGTTTCTTCATCTGGTTGGAAAGATTGCTGCTCGCATAATCCTGGTCGAAGCTGACCACGGCGAGATCGTCGCGGCCCGGATAAAGAAAAGCGCTGACGCGGTCGAGCTTCAGCTTGACGTAAGTTTTGGCGGCGTTGACCTGGCGTTTTTGCTGCGACCACGCGGCAAGGTCCTGCGTGCCGGTCGAAAACCCCGGTGCGTAATGCTTGAGATAGGTCTTGGTATCGAGGCTTTCCCAGTCGCGGCGCCATTTTTCGACGCTCGCCATCAGGTCTTTGCGCACATCTTCAAGGGCCGCGGGTTTGATCCAGTCGATGCCGTCGGCAATGATGACCGGCGTAACGCCGATGCGCAGGTTCTTGCCGAGGGTTTCGAGGTCCTGGTTGGTGAGCACGACGCAGCCGTCGCTCGCGCGCGGCGGGCGGCTGTAAGTGTCGAGCGGTACGCCGTGCAGCCAGATGCCGTTGCCATTGCGGCCTTCGCGCCGGTCCATTTCGTTCGGATAGCTGATCGGGAACGCGCCGACGCCGTAGAGCGCGCCCAGTTTTTCGCGCGGCAGATTGTCGGTCACGTGATAAACGCCGAGCGGCGTTTTCTTGTCACCTTGCTTGGTCTTGTCTGAGCCGTTCTTGCCGCTGCTGACGTAGTAGTCGGCGAGATAGCGCGGCACGCCCTGGTTATTTTCGAACACATACAGCGTCGACTGGCGCGTATCGACGATCAGCACGTGCTTCTGCTCGGCGGTCATCTGTAGCAGGTATTTCGGCACGCGGTCGGCAGGGCGCTCGAAATTGACGCGCGCCAACCGCACGCGTGCTTCGTCGCGCAGGTCTTCGATGCGGTCGCGCGGCGCGTTGGGCGCTTCGCCGAGTTCGCGCAGGGGCCTCGAGCGCGCGAGCAGCAGGTCACCCTTGATCAGGTGGGCAAGGCGGAAATTCGGATAGCTCCGGATGACCTTGTCGACTTCTGCGAGAGCCGCCTCGAGACGGTTATTGCGGATCTCGAGCAGCGTTTTCACCAGCATCGCTTCGGGTTCGATCTGTGCCGCTTCGCTGCTTGCCGCCGCAGTTTTTTGTACGGCCTGGCGGCTGCCCATCGCCGCGGCATCGAGGGCGATGACGGTGCACGCTGCGGCGACGATCAGTCGCCATACGGGGCTGAAGGTGCCGACGTTGCGCGCTGTCATGGCGGACATCAACTGCCGACGCGCTCCTGCTGGATCAGCCAGTGGCCGCCGGTTTTGACCAGCACCAGCGTCTTGGTGCTCGCGACCTTGAGGTTCGCCGAGCGGTAACTCTGGCGGAACGTGACGGACACACGATTACTGTCGGCGAATTTCACTTTCGGCGACTCGACGCGCACGTCGATTTTCTTTGGCTTGGCAATGCGCGACTTGCGCGCGGCTTCCCAGTTGGCGCGCGGTTCTCCGCCGGGGGTCTGGAAGTCTGCCGCATAGAAACCGAGGTAACCCTTGACGTCGTTGTCCGACCACGCCTTGGCCCAGCTGTTGACTGTCTTGAGGACATCACTGTCGCGGGACGCGGTGGATTTCGCGGGCTCTGCAGGCTTGGTCGCGGGGGCCGGGGTCGGGTTCGCAACAGACGGCGTTGGCGTTACCGCGGGCGCCGTGGCCGGCGGCGGGGCGACCGGCGCCGGCTTGCTGGTGACGGCCGCGACGACGGTGGAAGGGGTTTTGCCCGCGGCGGGCTTGCCGGTGCCGCGTGTGCCGCTCGAGAACAGCTCTTTGATCATCTCCAGCTTGGTCTGTGCCGCGGTATTGCTTTTATCGAGCTGCAGCGCCTTGTCGTAGGCCTGCGACGCCATCTTGGCGTAAATGTCGCCAAGGTTTTCGTGCGCGGTCGCGTAGCTCGGGTGGGTGCGGATCGACATTTCGAGCGCGACGCGCGCCTTGTCGTACTGGCCTTGCGATGCATAGAGCACCGCTAGGTTGTTGTACGGCTCGGGCAGCTCAGGGTAATCTTCGGTCAGGCCGGCAAAAATCCTGATCGCCTCGGCAGGCTTGCTTTGCTCGGTGAGGATCAAGCCTTTCAGAAACCGGCCGCGCGCGTCTTTCGGATTGGTTTTGAGAAAATTATCGACGCGCTCAAGCGCCTGCGCCTGCTGGCCGGAACGGAACAGTTTGCCCGCTTCCGCATAATCGTCGGTTTGCGCGCCGGCGAATGCGGCGAACACGAGGCCGGCGAGGAGCAGGGCGATCCGTGGAATCGAGTTCAGCGCGTGCATAAAAGTCATTGTGCTATACTTTTTGAAATTTCAGGGTGTTAGTCTGCTAATCTCACAGATTTTACCAAGAACCTCGGCCAATTTAAACACGTGTTTTTCCCTTCCCGGAAATAAGCCGGGCGCCTGTCCCCCGGGGCCGGCCGCCGGATGGCAAAACCCCTCCCGCTACTGGCCAGGATGGCGGGCAAAAGGAAGCCGTTAATCGCGTCAGTTACCCCGGTTCCCGTCATGCTCAAACTCTACAACACGCTTGCCCGCGAAAAACAGGAATTCAAGCCGATAGTCCCCGGCGAGGCGCGCATTTACGTCTGCGGCATGACGGTTTACGACTATTGCCACCTCGGCCATGCGCGGGTGATGGTGGTGTTCGACGTGATCACGCGCTGGCTGCGTGCCTCGGGCCTCAAGGTGACCCATGTGCGCAACATCACGGACATCGACGACAAGATCATCAAGCGCGCTGCCGAAAACAAGGAGCCGATGGCGGCGCTAACCGCGCGCTTTATCGCCGCGATGGACGACGACGCCGCGGCGCTCGGCGTCATCAAGCCCGACTTCGAGCCGCGGGCGACCGAATATATCCCGCAAATGCAGGAAATCATCCGCGTGCTCGAGCAAAAGGGCCTGGCTTACGTGGCGCCCGACAAAGACGTCAATTACTCGGTGCGCGATTTCCCGGGCTACGGCAAGCTGTCGGGCAAGTCGCTCGATGATTTAAACGCGGGCGAGCGCGTCGAGATCCAGAAAAACAAACACGATC
>CAMBSS010000044.1 GCA_945870465.1 Bordetella parapertussis
CAGGTACAGATGATGTTCCCGAGCGTGATTTCGATGTACCCCTACATCCAGTCCGGCCGCACCCGGGTGCTGGCGGTGATGAGCACGCGCCGCTCGCCGACGCTGACCGAAGTCCCGACGATCGCCGAGGCCGGCTATCCCGACCTCACCGCCGCCATCTGGTTCGGACTGAACGCGAGCCGCAACACGCCGCGTCCCATCGCGGACCAGCTTCAGCGGGTGGTGGCGAAGTCGGTGTCGAGCAATGAGTTCCGCGAACGCCTCCTGCGCGACGATGTGGAGCCCATCGGCAGCACGCCAGACCAGTACGGCGCGTTCGTCAGCGCCGAACTGGCCAAGTGGTCCAAGGTCATCATCAACGCGAACATCAAGGCGGAATAGCACGCTTCTCCGCGGGAGTTGGCACGCCGCCGCGCGCGGTGTCATAGTCCGCGTCGCGCTGCCGGAAGTACCCGGCGGGTGCTGCCTTGGAGGAGGAGCGCCGTGAACAAGACCCCTTGCGGGATGATCCGCCGTTGCCGCTTTGCGCTGCACGGCGGTATTGTTTTCTTCTTGCTGTCTGCCACGGCCACTGCGGCGGGCTATCCCGACCGCCCGATCCGCCTCCTGGTCCCGCAGGCGCCGGGCAGCGCCTCGGACACCGTCGCGGATAATCCGTTGAGGCCATTGCAAGCGGCCTCGTGCACCTATCGCATCGCGCTGGTGCCGCGCGCCGGACAGAAGGTGCTGAGCCTGCGAACCGTAGCGGGTCGGGACGAGAAAACCACGCGGGCACTGTGCGCCGATGCGCACGGGTTCAGCCTGCACGCGCGTGGCTGCTGAGTCTCTTCCAGGCGCCCTGATACTCAAGGCAAGAGCGGTTCTGCAACGGGGTGCCGGCCGCCCCTGGCGGACGCGGTGCGGTGCCGGGGCGCAACGGGCCTTGCAAATTCACCCCCGCGCAATGCCGGCCGGCGGGCAACGATTAACGACGGCGGAGCCATGGCTTGCCGGTCAACCTGGCCGCGCATGCGTAAATGCGCCTGACTTGATTGATTGCCTGGTGCGGCAGTTGCGAGATTGACCGTTCCGCTCACGAGGGATAAATTGATCGTTGTTAAGAACAGCGGTTTAAATATTCCATAGCGCTGCATGGGCACCCTCACTATCATCGGCGTCGCTGCGGCACTGCTCCTGGGGGCTCTCGGGATCTACCGCAAGTCGGCGGTGCGCAAGGTCGCGCGGTTGGTTCTCGGTATCTTCTTCGCGCTGGCTGCGTTGGCGACGCTCGGCCTGCTCTACGGCAGCTTTGCGTTGAGCCGCGAAGGCGGGGGCGTCCTGCTTTTTCTTGCGATTCCGGCCGGCGTCGTCGCATGGATCGCCGGCAACATGTTCTTTGCCAGCGTCGAACACGAGAGCTACTACGACAACACGGTCGACGGGAAGATTCAACACAATATCGGTCTGCTTGACGCAGGCGAGGCTCAACTGCGAGAGAGCATCGCCAGGAAATCAGCAGAGCGCGGCGGATTCTGGTTGAGCGCGAAGCGGCGTGCGCGGCTGGATCAGGATATCGCCCACGAGCAGTGGTTGCTTGCGCAATTGCCCAAGTTGCGCCCGTCGCTGCTGCGGCCGGAGACGTACAAGGGCGATGAGCCTTGATGAAGGTCATGAAATCGGCCGGTGACTCGGCGTGTGCAACGACGCCCTGTTTGACGAGTTGGTCCTGCACCTCGGGCGTCTGCAACGCCTTGACGATCTCGCCGTAGAGTTTGTTGCCGATGGCGGCGGGCGTTTTGGACGGCAGCACCACGCCCTGCCACGACGTGATTTCGAAGCCGGGCAGTGTTTCGGCCACCGTCGGCAATTCGGGCAGCAGCGCATCGCGCTTCGCGCCGGTGGGGACTACGGGGTCCTGACCCCGAGCCCGGTGAAGCGGTCAACGCGCGTCGAAATCAGCCTCCTCGGGTCGACGCAGGAACGAAGAATCCACGCGAGAGGGGAGTTTTCAGAAAACACCGCGCGATTGACCGGTTGGCGGACTGGCGATATCGTTGCCGACAGTCAAAAGTGGCGTTTAAATTTCCTATTCGCCCTCCGCTTGATTCGTCTTCCATTTGCGCCACAGCCACGGCAACAGCACGAGGTAAGGTAACGGGGTCAGGTCTATTATCGTAGCATGTCAAGAGTTGCATAATTACGCGAAGTCCTTCCCCAGAGCCCGCTGCTCGCGGGCGTTGGGGTTTCAGCTTCTGTTGAAAACCGGCGCCGCGGTTTACTGCGCGAGCGAGCGCTCGGCTTCCGCGATCGTGCCGGGTCCACCGAAGAAGACAAGCGAGTCCGCAGACGAACATGGGCACGGCGCGCCGACGCGCATGAACTGGGCGCGCCTGCTCAAGCGCGTCTTCGACATCGATCCCGAACGCTGCCCCCATTGTGGCGGCGGCTTTAATCGAGAGAGGGGTTTTCACCAAAGACTCGTGTTTGACTACCCGCTGGTGAGCCCATAGAGTTCTTGGCAGAAAAAAAGACGCAAAAAGGGGGTTTAAATTTCCTATACGCGGTCTACCGCTGAGCGGCCGGCATCGCCAGCATCTATGATGCAACAAGAACAATTGGCGTCAGTGTAAATTTTCCGCTTGGTAGGCTGAGCGTCGCCGGTTGCATAGTTACACTGAACCCATTATTTAGTGTGATTGACTACCGGCCAGTCAGGCGATAGAGTTCCCGTCAGCGAAAAAGAGGGAAAGCATTCTTTTCGCTTGGATTGGTTCAAATCCGGAAAACAGGATTTTTGACGACAACCCGATGCTCGATTTTTCTTCACTTGCCAAAGCGGTTAAGTCGCTTTCGGCGGCACTTGATGCCTCCAAGACACGTCCCGGCGATGAATTTATTCGCGACGCGTCAATCCAGCGGTTTGAATACACCTACGAGCTTTGTGTCAAATCCCTGCGCCGCCAGTTGGAGGCGATGTCGGACTCGCCTGCCGACGTCGATGCGCTGGGCTACAGGGACATGATCCGCTCCGGTGTCGAGCGCGGATTGCTTGATTCCGAGGAACGGTGGTTCGGCTACCGGGAACTTCGCAACATCACCAGCCATATCTACGACCCCGCGAAAGCTGATCGGGTATTTGGTGCTTTGCCGCGGTTTCTTCGCGACGCCAAGGCGTTGCATGTGCAGTTGCGCAAGGTTGCGTCATGACCGTCAGATCAACGAACAACGTTGAGCTGGTACTCGCACCGCAGCACCTTGCGCTCGTGCGCCGGCTGTTGCACACACACACACCGGATCACCGTGCCTACGCGTTCGGTTCGCGCGTCGTCTCGAAACCAGCCGAACGCGCCCGCCTGAAGCCGCATTCCGACCTTGACCTGGCACTGGAAGGACCGCCTCTACAGCCGGAACAGTCGTTCGCGCTGCGTGAGGCGTTTAGTGAAAGCGACTTGCCGATGCGGGTGGATGTGGTCGAGGCGGTCGATTTGCCGGCGGCTTGGGATATTCGAGCCTGGCCCCTTTAATTGGCAGGGAATCACCAATCAAAGGGGCTCAGCCTGGCCCCTTTGTTTAATAATGCGGTCTAGTTCGTCTTGCGAAAAACAACCACGTGCTGCCACGGCAGGCCGCCGACAGTTCGAACCCATTCGAGCGGATGCAGCGCGGCTTCCTTCTTCACCTGGGCTTCGGTCATGGTGTGCAGGGGTTTTATCGGCACTGTTCTATCGTTGCCCCTGAATTCGACGAACACCAGACGTCCACCGGGTTTCAGCGCGCGCGTGATGGCCGCCAGCATCTCATACGGAAATTCGAACTCGTGATAAACGTCCACCATGATCACGAGGTCGAGTGTATTCGCGGGCAGGCGCGGGTCGGTGAGCGTGCCCAGCACGGCTTTCACGTTTGTAGCGCCGCGCCTTGCCACCTGCTGTTCCAGCAACTTGATCATTTCGGGCTGGATGTCGACGGCGTACACCGTGCCGCCGGCGCTTACGCTCTGCGCCATGCGCCACGCATAGTAACCGGTGCCGGCGCCGATATCGGCGACCGTCATGCCGGGCTTCAACTCGAGTGCGGCGAGCACCAGGTCCGGCCGCTCTTCTTCCATGCGTTCGGTGCGTTCCAGCCATTGCGCGCCGTGAAAGGTCATCACCTGCGCGATCTCGCGGCCCTGGTGTATTTTGCCGATGCCGTCGGCACTGGCCGCGGCCGTCGTATAGCGGGGCACCGCAGGCTCGCTAGCGGAAACAAATGCCGGCAGGGCGAGCGCGGCGATCAACAACAATGCCGTCCGGAAATTACAGCGCATTTTATTTCACCGCCATGCGCAGCCGCCGCGCGGCATCCTCGGCGCGCGCGTCGTCGATTTCGCGCACTATGCTCTTCAGGTCGACGGGTTTCTCGCTGTGTTCGAAAGTGCCCGTCAGTTTGACCTCCGGAGTCAGCGCGCCCTGCTCGTAGAGCGCCCAGATTTCCTTGCCGTATTCAGTCGTCAACAATTCCGGCGCGCTGCGTCCGAAGTAATTCGTCAGGTTGCCAATATCGCGTTCCAGCATGTCGCGCGCGTGATTGTTGCCCGCCGCATTGACGGCCTGTGGCAGGTCGATGATGACGGGGCCCGCCGCGCCCAGCAATATGTTGTATTCGGAAAGGTCGCCATGCACGATGCCGGCGCACAGCATGCGCACGACTTCTGTCATCAACACGCCATGGTACGTGCGCGCCTGTTCGGCCGAAAACTCTAGGTCGTTAAGTCGCGGCGCCGGCTCGCCTGTGTCGTCGGTCACCAGTTCCATCAACAGCACGCCGGAGTGAAAATTGTACGGAGTGGGAACATGCACGCCGGCCGCGGCGAGGCGGTAGAGGGCATCTACCTCGGCGCTTTGCCAGGCTTCTTCCTGCACCTTGCGTCCGTAGCGCGTGCCTTTTTCCATGGCGCGCGCGCGGCGGCTGTTCTTGGTTTTGCGGCCTTCGGTGTAATCGACCGCCTGGCGAAAGCTGCGCTTGTTCGCTTCCTTGTAGACCTTGGCGCAGCGTATCTCGTCCCCGCAGCGCACGACGAAGATCATGGCTTCTTTGCCGCTCATGAGCTGGCGGATCACCGCGTCGACGAGACCGTCTTCGACCAGCGGTTCGAGGCGCGGGGGGATTTTCATGGCGCGATTATGCGGGCTTTCGCGGTTTCGGGCTGCGACAGTTTCAATTAGCCGTTATGCGGCAGCCTGACAAGCCGCACGCGCATGGCGATCGTTATCGTCGTTCCCGCGCAGGCGGGAACCCAGGAGATTCAAATGTTTCTGGATACCCGCCCCGGCTTGCAACCTGCCGGGGCAGGCTCTCACGCGCGGGTATGACGATCGAGCGGATCGTCTCTAAATCACCTTGCGTTCGCGCAGCGAGCTGATTTCGGCGTCCTTGAGGCCCAATTCGCGCAGGATCTCGTCATTATGCTGGCCGCGTTCGGGTGTCGCCATGCGCAGTTTGACCGGCTTGGTGCCGAGGTTCACGCCCTGCGCGACGAGATTCATGCGGCCCAGCGTAGGGTGGTCGATGGGTTGTGCCAAGCCGATGTGCTTCACCTGCGGATCGGCGAACATCTGGTCGATGGTGTAGATGGGGCCGCACGGCACGCCCGCCTTGTTGAGCAAATCGACCCAGTCCGCGCTTTTCTTCTCGATGATTTTTGTGCCGATGGCATCGTTCAACGCGCCGCGATTTTTCGAGCGCAGCTTGAAGTCGATGAAATCGGGATGCGTGATGAGCTCGGGTGAGCCGATCGCGTTGCACAGCCGCGGGAACATGGCGCCGGAGCCGGAGATGTTGATATAGCCATCGGCGGTTTTGAAGACGCCCTGCGGCACCCCGGTCGGATGGTCGTTGCCGGCCTGCGGCGGCACTTCGCCGTCGATCAGATAGCGCGCCGCCTGGAAATCCATTAACGCAACCAGCGCCTGCAGGAGCGACGTGTTCACCCACTGGCCGACGCCGCTACGTTCGCGCTGCAGCAGTGCCAGCAAAATACCGAACGACAGATAAACTCCCGAGCCGCTGTCCGAGATGGCGATGCCTACCCGCGTGGGAACCGTGTCGGGAAGGCCGGTGATTGACATCAGGCCGCTCACGCCCTGCACAACCTGGTCGAGGCCCGGACGGTTTGCATACGGGCCGTCCTGGCCGAAGCCGGAGATGCTCGCGTAGACCAGGCGCGGATTGGTTTTTTTCAGCGTTTCATAGTCGATGCCGAGGCGGTGCTTGACGTCGGGCCGGTAGTTTTCGATCACGACGTCGGCTTTGTCGGCGAGGCGTTTGAATATCGCGAGACCTTCGGGGTCTTTCAGATTGAGCGTCAGGCTCCTCTTGTTGCGATGCAGGTTCTGAAAGTCAGAGCCGTGGCGCAGGTCCCATGCGTTGTCTTCGTCGCCAGGCTTCGTCAGTTCTTCGACCTTGATCACGTTGGCGCCCCAGTCGGCAAGCTGGCGGGCGGCAGTCGGGCCTGCGCGCGCGCGCGTCAGATCAAGCACGAAAAAGGGGGACAGGGGCAGATCGGTCATAGGTTCTCCACGGGAAGAGGGCACTAACGCGCGCCTGGCGGCGCGGCTGCGGGAAGTTGAATTCTACTGGCGCAGGGCAGGCAGCTCAACGGTAATTTTTCGGCTGCGTTTTTTTCACCTGCTATGATGTCGCATGCGCTCCCCCGTCTTCCGTGCCTGTCTGCTGGCCGCACTCGTCAGTGCCGCTGGCGCGGCATGCGCGGCCGACAACTATCCGTCGCGCCCGGTGCGTTTCATCGTTTCACTGGCGCCCGGCGGCGGCACCGACTTCGTCGCGCGCGTGATCGCCGGCAAATTGTCCGAAACCTGGGGTCAGCAGGTGGTGGTTGACAATCGGCCGGGCGCGGGCTCGATCATAGGCGCCGAGGTCGCCGCCAAGGCGCCGGCGGATGGCTACACCTTGCTGATGGCCACCAATTCGATGCTCACGCAACCCAGCCTTTTCAAGAACCTGCCGTACGACGTGACGAAGGATTTCGCGCCGGTGACGCTGGCGTTGCGCGCACCGCTACTGTTGACTGCGCATCCTTCGCTCGGTGTCTCCAATCTCAAGGAGCTGATCGCCTTGGCGCGCGCCAAGCCCGGCGAGCTCACTTACGCTTCGCCCGCGTTGGCTACCACGGGGCATCTCGGCGGTGAACTCTTCAAGCTGGTGACCAAGGTCGATATTCTGCAGATTCCTTACAAGGGCGCGGGCAGCGCCATCGCCAATTTACTGGCGGGCGAAGTGAAGCTGATGTATTCGAGTCCGCCCGCCGTCGTGATGCACGTCAAGGCAGGCAAGCTGAAAGCGCTCGGTGTGACCGGCGCAAAACGCGCAGCGCAGGCGCCCGAGATACCGACTTTCGAGGAATCCGGCGTGAGCGGCGTCGAAGCTTACGACTTTTACGGCATCCTGGCGCCCGCCGGCACGCCGCGCCCGGTGATCGCGAAGCTCAACGCAAAAATTATTGAAGTACTGAACGTGCCAGACATTGCGAATCGCTTCGCGGTCACGCAGTTCGCTGAAGTCGTCGGCAGCACGCCCGAAGAACTGAAGCGGTTTATGGTTACCGAGATCGCGCGCTGGGGCAAGGTCATACGCGACGCCAATATCCGCGCGGAGTGACCTGGACGGAAGTCCAAAGCAAACCTTGAACCGCAAAGGACGCAAAGGACGCGAAGGGAATCTCAAAGCTCTTTCGTCATTGCGGACTTGATCCGGAATCCAGGGTACGAGAATAGAAGGAAAGCGGTATTCCGCTTCAAACAGGAATCCAGGAATACCTGTTGGTGACTTTGCGTCTCTCGACCTACCTGGATTCCGGCTTCCGCCAGAATGACGACCCTTTTGCTTTTCTTTGCGTCCTTAGCGGTTCCAGACTTGTTCGCATTCAAACGCGGGCCGCGCTGATGCCGCCATCGACTGTGAGCTCTATGCCGGTGATGTAGCGCGCCTCGTCCGAAACCAGAAACACCACCGCGTTCGCCGTGTCCCAACCCGTGCCCATGTGGCCCATCGGCACTGCCGCGTGGCGTTGCGCGATCAGCGTCGCCGCATCACCCGCGCCGAGTTGCTTCACCAGGCGTTGTTCGACCAGCGGCGTGTGCATGGTGCCGACGATCACCGTGTTGCAGCGTATGCCCTTCTTCACGTAAGCCATCGCCGTCGAGCGGCTGAATGCGGCGAGTCCGGCTTTCGCAGTGCTGTACGCGATATTCACACGGCCCGCGACCTGGTGGCGAAAGCCGGCGATCGAAGAAATGTTCACGATGACGCCGGACTTCTGTTTTTCCATCACGGGCAGCACGAACTTGCAGCCCATGAATGTCGTCTTCAGATTCAAATCGAACTGCGCGTCCCACACTTCCTCGGTCATCGAAACCGGATCGCCGCCCGCCGAGCCGCCGCAGTTGTTTATCAGGATGTCGATGCGCCCGAAACGCTGCACGCAGGCATCGACTGCGGCGCGCACTTCATCGGCCACCGTCATATTGCAGCGATGCACGACGCACTCGCCGCCTTCCTTGACGATCAGATCGCGCGTTTCGTTGGCCGCCGCTTCGTTGATATCGGTGCCGAACACCTTGGCGCCCTGGCGCGCGAGCAAGACGGCAGTGGCTTTGCCGTTGCCCCAACCGGGGCCGACGGCGCCGGCGCCGGCGACGAACGCGATTTTGCCTTTGAGGTCCAGCATATTGAGTCTTTCGATGGTGAAAGCAGCAATTTTACTTCGGGGCGGGATGCCGGTGCGGCCGGCGCCTTATTTGATTTTGCGCGAGTGCGGCATCCACCACATCAGGACGCCTGTGCCCACCGCGCCGGCGAATCCCATCGCCGCGACAGCGTCCTGCGGTCCGATCGCCGCCGCCAGCACGCCGATGACCATGCTCCCCGCGGTGACCAGCATCTGGCTCATGTTGAACAGCGCCATCGTGCGGCCGCGGTATTCCTCTGTCGAGTAAGACTGCACTACGGTGTTGACCAAGGCGTTGGCGTGGACGTGGCAGATCCCGGCGACGACCATGATCACGAGCGACAGCCAGTACCACGGCGAGTAGGCGAACACCACGATCACCAGCCCGTAGATCCACGCCGAATCCAGCATCACCTTGCCGCGCTGGAGCCGGTGGCCCGACATGGTGATGATCCCCGCGCTGATCAGCGCCCCGACACCCATGGCAGCCAGCAGCATGCCCTGGCCGCTCGCGCCGACATGGAGCAGGTCGCGCGCGAAAACGGGCAGCAGCGTGGCAAACGGAAATATCAGCATCGAGGTTATCGTCGTGCACAGGATGCCGGCGCGCACCGGTTCGTTGTGCCAGGCGAACTTCCAGCCTTTGACTATGCTCTGCATGTAGGGCTCGCGACGCATTTGCTCGATGCCTTCGCGCTTTGGCAGCGGGCCCAGCTTGATGCCCCAGACGGTCGCCAGAAAAAGAAACGCCGCCTGCACGGCGAATGCGCCGCCGGTATCCGAGGCGGCGATGATGGCGCCCGCCATGACCGGGCCCAGCAGCCGCGCCGCGTTGTATATCAGGGACGTCAGTCCGATCGCATTGACGAGGTACTCGGTCGGAACCGTGGTGGAAACCAGCGAGGTGCGGGCAGGATGCTGGATCACCTGCATTATGCCGGCCACCACCGCGGCTACGTAGACATGCCACGGTGCGATGGCCCCCGTATAGATCAGCACTGCAAGCACGGCGAACACCAGGCCAGTCAGGCCCTGCGAAACCCACAGGAGAGTCTTGCGCGAATAGCGGTCGACGGCGCTGCCCGCGAACGGCGAGAACAGCAGCAGCGGGATGAACTGGATGCCGCGCGCCAGGCCGAGCTGCACCACCGAATCGGTGAGTTGATAAATGAGCCAGCCGCGGGACAGCTCGTCCATCCACGTGCCGAGATTGCCGAACAGCTGGCAGCCGGTAATCAGCCGGAAATTGCGGTACTTGAGGGCGATGAATGCGCGATGGTTGCCGAGAGCCGCGAAGAAAGAACTCATGGCCTGATTTTAGCGGGTTGGAACCAGGCGCGAGTGCCGGTTGTTGCGACGGGATGCTCTCGCCGTCGCCTTCCCAGCGCCTGCCCGCGTTGAACAGCAACTGACGTTACGGATACATCGCCCAGCCGACGCGGTTGGTCTCGGCCTTGAAGAAGTGCCCCTGAGTTGAAGTAACAAACAGCGTCGTCATGTCCGGTCCGCCGAAGCAGCAGTTGGTCGGGCGGATCGCGGGCACCGGATGCATTTCGAGCACGCGGCCAGTCGGCGAAAACACGGTGATCATGGGCCCCGGGCCGCTTTCTTCCCAGCCGTTGGTGGCGACGATGTTGCCGTCGCTGTCGAGGCACATGCCGTCGATGCCGCGATGCACGCCCTTGTGGTCTGCGCCCCAAGTGAACAGCGTCGTATAAGTGCCGAGGCTGCCGTCTGCCTTGATCGGGTAGGCGCGCAGCTCGCGCGGGACGTCATTCTTGTAGCCGCTTTCGGCGACGTAAAGCGTGTTCTGGTCCTGCGAAACGAGAATGCCGTTCGGCTGCGTGGTATCGAACGTCACGCGCGTGGTGGTGTAAGTGCCGTCTTTCTGCGGGTCGCAGCGCAGGACCGACTGGTGATCGACTTCCATGCGGGAGTCCGGGTCCCAGTTGCTGCTGTTGACCGGATTGGTGAACCAGATGCGGCCCTTGCGGTCGATCGCGAGGTCGTTGGGCGTATTGAGCCGTTTGCCGTCAAGACGGTCGGTGATGACGGTGTTCTTGCCGTGTGCGTCGAAGCGTACGACCGAACGTCCGCCCGAGCAGCAGCCGAACAACTGCCCCCTGGCGTCGAAACAAAGCCCGTTGGTGCGGTTGGTGCCGTCGCGCACCACCGTGATGGCGTGGCTCTCCAGGTCGTATTTGAGAATGGCGTTCGCATGAATGTGCGTAAACAGCAGGTGCTCGCCGTCCCAGACCGGGCCTTCGGTGATGGGAATGCCTTTCGGCTTCATCAGCAATTCGAATTTCCACTGCTTCATCGGTGCCTCCTTTTTAAAGTGCGCGCAATCACTTGCCTGAATGCTTGTCGAAGAACCACGCGGCTCCTCGAACACTTCTTTTGTCCCGGGCGCGGTGTAGTGAACCTTTTCTTTTTATGGGTAAGGCTCGCGCAGATACTGGCCGCACCAGGACGCGCTGTCAAAGATTATTTGGGCCATTCATTTTCGGCGCAAGCCGGCATGAAATCGCGACGGGAATAAAGAACTTTTCGCAATGAAGATAAGCAACGCCGGCTTGAGCGGCCGATGAGAGCGCACCGACTCGCGCAGGAGCAGGCAGCGCCGCTGTGATTTTCCGCGCAACAGATTACAATATGCGGCCTGACGTAGTTACACTCCCATCCATAGCACAGTCTCGATGAAGCATAAAATGCTGCCCGTAGTTGCGCTGTTCTCCGCGCTTTTTGCATCAGTTCTGTCCGCGCCTGCGCAGTCTGCAGACAGCTACCCGGTCAAGCCCGTCCGCCTCGTGACGCCGTTCCCGCCAGGCGGCGGCACGGACATACTCGCCCGCGCGCTCGCGCCGCGCATGAGCGAAAGCCTCGGCGGCTCGGTGATCGTGGAAAATCGCGCCGGCGCCGGCGGCCTGGTCGGCATTGAAGCGGTCGCGAAAGCGGCGCCCGACGGTTACACCCTGCTGCTGGTGTCGGGCAGTCTGACGATAATTCCGAGTCTCTTTCCCAACGTACGCTACGACCCGGTCAAGGACTTCACGCCGGTCACGCTGGCCACGCGCCAGCCTTACATCGCAGTCGTGCATCCGTCGCTGCCAGCCAAAAACATCCGCGAACTGATTGCTCTCGCGCGCGCACGACCCGGACAAGTCACCTATGCGTCGGCCGGAAGCGGCGGCGCCGGGCATTTGGGAATGGAGCTGCTCAAGACGATGCTTAAAGTGAATATCGTGCACATCCCGTATAAAGGCTCGGGCCCGGCGCTGATCGACGTCCTTGGAGGACATGTGTCGTTGATGTTCGCCAGCGCGCCGTCGGCCATGCCGCACATAAAAACCGGCCGGCTGCGCGCGCTCGCGATGACCGGCTCGCAGCAATCGGCGGCGGTTCCCGGCGTGCCGACTATCGCGGAGTCGGGGCTGCCCGGATTCGAAACCTACGGCTGGTACGGCGTACTCGCGCCAGCGGGCACAGCGCCTCCGATCATTGCGCGCGTGCACGGGGCGATCATCAAGGCCATGGCGGCGCCCGAAGTAATGGAGCGCATCGTCGCAGACGGCTCGGAAGCGGTAGCCGGCACGCCTGAGCAATTTGCCGATTACATCAAGCGCGATATTCCGAAATGGGCAAAGGTAATCAAGGAATCGGGCGCGCGAGCCGATTGAGTCAGGCCGAAGGCTGGCGCCACCGCCAGAATAACAACGATAAGTAACAGAGATAAGGAGGATCATTCATGAACGAAACACGCCTGCTTGCGGAGTTCGTCGCGAACACGCGGTTTGCCGATCTGCCGGAGGCGGTTGTCCGGCATACCAAACATCTGGTGCTCGACCATTTCGGCGTGTCGCTCTATGCCGCGCAGACCCCATGGGGCCGCATTGCATACAAGTATGCAAAAAAGTTTTCGTGCGTCGGCGACTGCACGGTCTATGGCGAAACGTGGAAAACCAGCGCGCAGCACGCGGCATTCGCCAATGGCTTGTGCGCGCATGGCTATGAGCTCGACGACAGCTTCGAAGGCGGCTACTGCCATCCCGGCGCGCCGACCATACCGGCCGCCCTGGCAGTTGCGGAAGAGCAGAAGCGCACGGGCGAGGAGTTCTTGCTGGGCGCCATCGTCGGCTATGAAACGATGACGCGCATCAGCCTCGCGCTGGCGCGCGAGTGGAACAAATTCCATCACGCCACTGGGCAGATCGGCGTATTCGCATCTGCGGCGGCGGCCTCCAGCCTGATGCGGCTCGACGCGCCGCATATTTCCAATGCATTCGGCATTGCGGGCAGCATGGCCTCGGGTGTGATGGAGTTTGCGAACGATCCGGAAGGCACCATGGTTAAGCGCCTCTACGGAGGCTGGCCGTCGCAAAGCGGCGTAGTCGCGGCCTGGCTGGCGAGCGAAGGGCTGACCGGTCCCGCGACTATCGTCGAAGGGCACCAGGGATTCTTGCGCGGCATTTCGCCTGAAATGAACCTCGAGCCGGTCACCGCGGGGCTCGGCCGGGAATACCAGATGCTGAGAACCGTCTTCAAGCCCTACGCGACGTGCCGGGCGTTTCACCCGCTCATCGAAGGAATCGCGGAACTGCGGGCGAAGCACGGCGTCACTCCCGACAACATAACGCAGCTCGACATCGGCGTGCGGGAAAGCATCATCAACTACCAGATTGTCTACGAGCCCAGATCGATCATGGCGGCGCAGTACAGCATGCCGTTTACGACGGCGCTTGCGCTGTCGCGTGATCTGGCCGACCCGCGCTCGGTCGACGAGGCCTGCCTAACCGATGCCGCGCTGCTGGCCAACGCGAAGAAAGTCAAAGCGTACCTTGATCCGGAGATGAATGCGTTCCCGCGCTATTCCGCGCGGATCAAGGCGTCGCTCACCGACGGGCGCGAAATTACGGTAACGGCGTTCGATCACAAGGGCACGCCGGCGAAACCCTTTGAGTTTCGCGAAATCGCCGAGCGTTTCTGCAAGATGACCGCGGGTATCATATCGCCGCGCAGCGCCGAGAATATCATCGCCGCCGTCGATAATCTCGACAAGAAAAGCGCCGGCGCAGTCGAGGTGCTGACCGCCGCGCTGCGGACGGTGGATGCAAAGTAAGTGACGGGCGAAGCATCGCACCGCAGATCGTTACACCTGAATTTTTCACTGGAGCAGACATGGGACAATTTGACGGCAAGGTAGCGGTTCTCACCGGCGCGGGTGTGGGTATAGGACGCATTTCGGCGCACATGCTCTGCCAGGAAGGCGCGCAGGTCGTCATCGCCGAGCTCAAGCCCGAACTCGGTCTGGCGGCGGAAGCGGCGATCAAGGCCGCGGGCGGCAAAGCGATGTTTATCCAGACCGACGTCACCGACGACGACAGCCTGGGCCAGATGACGCGCAAGACCGTCGAGCAGTTTGGGCGGATCGACATCCTGGTGAATTGCGCCGGCGGTTCGGTGGCGGAAGACAATGTCGCCACAAAAGTGGACCTCAAGGTATGGGACCACACGATCAACCTCGACCTCAAGGGCACTTTTTTGGCATGCCGCAACATTATTCCCGAGATCGTGAAGTCCGGCGGCGGTTCGGTTATCAATTTCACGTCCTGGCTCGGGATCATGGGCGGTCCCTCGCGCGGCGTTTATTCAACTGCGAAAGGCGGCATCGTATCGATGACGAAAACGCTGGCCGGGGAATTTGCCGCGCAAGGCGTGCGGGTGAATGCCATTGCGCCCGGCGTCGTGCGCACCGAGCGCAGCCTGCGCAAGAACGCCGACGTCGATCCGGTCAATCCGCCGCCATCCATCGTGTACCGCAGGCGCCTCGCCGAGCGCTATCCTTTTTCGGTCGGCGACCCCGAGGACATCGGTAACGTGGTGCTGTTTCTCGCTTCCGTCAAGTCGCGCATGATTACGGGCGCGATCATCAACGCCGACGGCGGCCGTTCGGCCTATCTTTAGGCCGGCCGTGAGCACTGCAATGTCCCGCGCTTCCTGTCAGCGCCGCTGCACGATGGCCGTGCGCCAGTTCTTTCTGTGCGCAACGATATTCGCCGCGGCCGGCACGCATGCCGCTCAATCGACGAACGCGGCGAACGCCGGAAGTTTTCCGCAGAAGCCGATACGCCTGATCGTGCCTTTCGCGCCGGGCGGCGGCACGGATTTTGTCGCGCGGCTGATCGGACAAAAACTCACCGAAACCCTGGGCCAGATGGTGATCATCGACAATCGCGCCGGTGCGAGCGGAACCATAGGCGCCGACCTCGTGGCGAAAGCCGCCCCCGACGGCTACACGATAGGCGCGATTTCGGCCGAACAGGCGATTTTCTCCAACGTGCGCAAGATGCCGTACGATCTCGTTGCCGACTTCGCGCCCATTACGCAAAGCACCACGCAGTTTTACGTTCTTGTCGCGCATCCCGGTATCGCCGCCGCGACTGTCACCGAATTGATCGGCGTGGCCAAGGCCAGCGGCGGGCGTTTCAATTTCGGCACATCGGCGTGGAGCGTGGGCCATCTCGCAGGGGAACTGTTCAAGCTGCGCGCCGGCGTGAATATGACCCATATTCCATTCAAGGGCACCGCGCCGGCAATCGCGGCCCTGCTGGGCGGCGAGATCTCGCTGATGTTTTCGACGGCGCCGCCCGCCGTGCCGCTCATCAAGGCAGGGCGTCTGCGCGCCTTCGGCATCACCGCGGCCAAGCGCTCGCCGCTGATGCCCGAACTGGCGACGATCGCTGAGTCAGGCCTGCCAGGCTTCGAAGCTACCGGCTGGAACGGCTTTCTCATAACCGCCAGGGCGCCCCAGCCCATCGTGGCAAAACTTCAGCGCGAAATCGTGCGTATCCTCGGCATGCCCGATGTGCAGGAGCGTTATGCGCGCGCCGGCATCGAGCCCGTGGGCGGTTCCTCCGAGTCGTTCGGCGCGCTTATCAGGGAGGAAATCGCGAAGTGGGGCAAGGTCGTGAAGTCAGCGAATCTCCGCGCCGACGAATAAATCCCCGGCCGTCAGTCAGCGCGGCGGATTGAACACGCCCTTGCGATGAAAATATACGATGCTCGCCGCGGCGCGCATGGGTTTGGTGCCCAGCAGCAGATTGAACGCCGCGTCGCTCTGGAAATGGTCGAACGCGAAACGCAGCAGGCGCTTGAGGCGGAAGGCCGGCGCATCAGTTCGGGCGTATCGGTCGCCAGGAAATAGTAGCCGGGAGCGGAAAGATCGACGTGCCGCATGTTGGGCGCATACAAACGCACGCCATCGATGCGGCGCACGATTTCGCCGGGCAATCCGTCGAGCAATGCAACCTCGCCTATCGCGTCTTTCACGATGATGCCGGTGGTATGCAGTTTGCTTCCCGCATCTGTCTTGCGTTCCAGCACGCAGACGTTCATGCCTTCGCGCGCCAGTTCGGCCGCGCAGGCATTGCCCGCGAAGCTCGCGCCGACTATCGTGCAGTCGGTCTGCTGCGACAAGACATTCTCTGCGGATTACGTCGGGGACTTACGAACTGCACGACAGCGCGGAGCAGCCGGCCTTGTGGCGCGCCCATTCGGGACGCCGGTCGGCAAGTTCGTCGTGCTGCGGCTGCTCGTCGTAGGGATGCTGCAGCACGCTCATCAGGCGATCCATCACCGAAGCGTCGCCTTCAGCGAGGGCGTCGATGGCGAGCTGCGCGAGATAGTTGCGCAGCACGTATTTCGGATTGACGCGGTTCATGCGTTCGACGCGCGCCGGTACCGTATCGTGTTTTACGCGTTCAATGTAGCGGCGCAGCCATGCGGCGATACGGCCGGCGTGGGCTGGCGCGAATGCTGCGTCGGAATAAAATGCACGACGTAAAGGTTCGATGAGGGCGTCATCACTCATCGTGCCGTCCACCGGCACTTTGGCAAGCAGGCGAAAAAACAAAGTGAAGTCGGTCTCGACGGCTGTCAGCAGTTCGAACAGATCATCTTTTAATTGCATGTCGTCCGGTTGTGCGGGTGCGCTGAGCCCAAGTTTCTCGTCGAGCGCGGCTTGCCAGCTGTTCTGGAATACGTCGGCGTAAACCCCTAGCGCGCTTTCGAGCGGCGCTTTGTCTTCGATCAGCGGATACAGCGTATTGGCGAGCTGCGACAGGTTCCAGTGCGCGATCTGCGGCTGATTTCCGTAGCAGTAGCGCCGGCCTTCGGCGTCTGTCGTGTTTGGCGTCCACGAGGGATCGTAGCCTTCGAGCCAGCCGTAGGGCCCGTAGTCTATGGTGAGTCCGAGTATCGACATGTTGTCGGTGTTCATCACGCCATGCACGAAGCCCACGCGCATCCAGTCGACGATCATCAGCGCGGTGTGCCGGCAGATCTCTTCGAACCAGCGCGCGTAAACATCGCGCGAGGATCCCGCGCCGGACAGCGTCTCCTTCGAGGTCGTGCCCAGTTCCGGATAGTGCGTGGTGATCACGTAGTCTGCGAGCAGTTTGAGCGTAGCGAGTTCTTTATGCGCCGTAAGTATCTGAAAATTGCCGAAACGCACAAAGGATGGCGCGACGCGGCACACCACCGCGCCGGGCTCGGCCTCGGGGTTGCCGTCGTAAAACATGTCGCGCACGACGGTCGCGCCGGTAGCTGCCAGGCTCAGCGCGCGCGTGGTCGGCACGCCGAGATGATGCATCGCCTCGCTACACATGAATTCGCGCACCGAAGAACGCAGCACGGCGCGGCCATCAGCGCTACGCGAGTACGGCGTCAGTCCTGCGCCTTTCAGTTGCAATTCATAACGCGCGCCGCGCGCGCTGACAGTTTCAGCAAGCGTGATCGCGCGGCCATCGCCGAGCTGTCCCGCCCAATGTCCGAACTGATGCCCGCCGTAACGCGCCGCGTAAGGCTGCATGCCATCCAGCACGCGATTGCCGGCCAGAACTTCAACTGCGGGCCCGGTTGGTGAAGCTGGACGTGCGACGCCGAGCATTGCGCCAACATCATCGGACCAACCGAGCAATCGCGGCGCGGGTACCGCAGTCGGCTCGACCCGCGTATAGGAAGCGTTGCGCACAGCACGTGGCACGTTGGTCAGCACCGGATCGGCGGGCAATTCGCGCACGAACGTGTTCTCGAATTCGAGGTCGCACAAATCGACGGGCGTGACAGCACGTTCAATTGAAGGCTGAACTTTTACGGCTCGTTTCAATCATGCTCCCGAAAAGAACAACGACAGCCAGAGCTATCGCACACAAATTGCATGGATGGCGGTGCGGCCGGATGGTTATCCGGCTTCGCGCTGCCGATAGAAATAGACCAGTTGCTTGCGACTGAGTTGCCGCGCCGTGCGTTATTTCAGCCGACGACTTCCATCTGAAAATCGCTCTTGCTCGCTGAGCAATCCGGGCAGGTCCACGTTTCGGGCACGTCTTCCCAGCGCGTTCCGGCAGCGACGCCTTCGTCCGGCATGCCTTTGGCTTCGTCGTATGTGAATGCACACAACATGCATTGCCAGACGCGATGCTGCGGCGATTTCGCGGCTACGGCGTCATTCGCGGCGGCAGGCGCCTCGCGGCGCGGATAGTTGAGGACGATCGCTTCGAGACCTTCAGAGCCGGCGGTGATCTGCCACGCGCCTTCATGCGTTTTCACGAAAGCGACGGCGAGGCCTTTGTATTCGCGGTCCTGGTAGGAGAGGCTGCCTTTGGTGACGATGATGTGCTGACCGCCGGTTTGCGACGGGTCGGGTAGGATCACTGCGGCATTCGGTGCCATGCTCAGCGAAAATGCCGCGAGGCCGCGCTCGTCCTTGATCTGCGTAAACGGGCGCAGGCTCACGTCGCCGCTGCGCGTGAAGTCGGGCGCTTCAGTGACCTGCCATGGTTTGCGGTCAGCGACTGCGACGAGCTTTTCGCGGGAGTCCGAGATGTATTGCGCGCCCGGGTCTTTGCGCGCGCGCAGCGTGAGAAAGCCCAGCCCGTCGGCGCCGAAGTTGATCGGGCCGTACGGCGTGTAAGCGCGCGAGAAATGCACTGCGTGGATCGAAAGCTTGTGCTTGCCGAGCACGCCGCCGCCGCTGACCACGACCTGGAACTGGTCGTTTTCATGGTAGTGCGGACGGATGACGCGTTCGTGATTGCCTTCGACCAGAAAGCCCATCGGCTCTTCCGCCAAGTTAGTGCCTTCCGGATACGTCAGGAAGTTGGTGCGCCAGCCCTTGCCGACTGGTAATTCGCGCACCAGGCGATTGGCTTTTACATCATCGTAGGAAGCGATTTTCGGCATGGCAGTATCCTCATGGCGGAAAGTAATGGCTAGGCAGCCATTTTACGCCAGTCTGCGCGGTGCTCCAAGCCGTTGCCGCGTGCCGCTGTTGCGCGACAAGAACCAATTAAAACGCAATACCGAAAAGCAACCGCCGATTAACGCCGATAAAGTTCCAGACCCGGCGCCGAACCAACGTCACTCTTTTGTGCTTATCGGCGTTAATCGGCGTTCATCGGCGTTCATCGGCGTTCATCGGCGGTTCCAAAATGTTTTGGAAGCAGCTCTTAATTTCCGGAGAAGACCTCGTTGGTCTGCATGCCGGCGCGCACGAACGTGGTGCGCTTGGTCAGTTCTTTCAGCGTGCGCGCGCCGACGTAGGTGCAGGCGGAGCGCAGGCCGCCCAACACGTCCTGCAGCGAGTTGGCGACCGGGCCGCGGTATGGCACGAGTACCTCTTTGCCTTCGGACGCGCGGTAGTGCGCGACGCCGCCCGAATATTTTTCCATCGCGGTGCGCGAGCTCATGCCGTAGAAACGCTTGAACTTGCCGCTGTCCTGCTCGACCACGTCGCCCATGCACTCGTCGTGGCCGGCGAGCATGCCACCCAGCATCACGAAGTCGGCCCCGCCGCCGAACGCTTTAGCAACATCGCCGGGTGAAGTGCAGCCGCCATCCGCGCAAATGCGGCCGCCGAGACCGTGCGCGGCATCGGCGCATTCGATCACCGCCGACAACTGCGGATAGCCGACGCCCGTCATGCTGCGCGTGGTGCACACCGAGCCGGGGCCGATGCCGACCTTGACGATGTCGGCGCCGGACAGGATCAGTTCTTCGGTCATTTCGCCGGTCACGACGTTGCCGGCCATTACGGTGATCTTCGGATAGGTCTCGCGAAAGCGCGCGACGAAATCGACGAAGCTCTCGGTATAGCCGTTGGCGACGTCTATGCACACGTAACGCACCGCGCTGCCAGCCCGCCGCATGACGCTGGCGAATTTTTCGCGGTCGTGCTTGGTGATGCCCATCGAATAAAACGCGTTGGACTTGGTCTTCAGCGTCTTGAAGAACGCGACGAGCTCATCGACGCCGTAGTGCTTGTGCAGCGCGACTGAGAGGCCGGACTTCGCGAACGCACGCGCCATCTCGAAGGTGCCCACCGTGTCCATGTTCGACGCGATGATCGGCACGCCGTCGAAGCTGTTGCTGGCATGCTTGAAAGTGAATTTACGCGTGATGTCGACTTCCGCGCGCGACGGCAACGCCGAGCGTTTGGGGCGGATCAGTACGTCCTTGAAGTCGAGCTTGATCTCATGGTCTATATGCATGGGGATATGAAACAGGAAGGTGTCGGCGCCAGCATCCGCCACGGCCGTGTTGCCGTCAAGCCGGGGTTTGCGGGGCGGCGACGGGCGCGGCAAGGTCGAGTAAAATCAATGCATGGATACTCGAGACAAAGAAACATCACCGGTATGGCAGTTTTCGGCGCGGGCGCAGGCGCTGACGGGTTCGGCGATACGCGATATCGTCAAAAAAATCAGCCAGCGGCCGGAAGTCATTTCCTTCGCCGGCGGGCTGCCGTCGCCCTCGACTTTCCCGGTCGACACGATACGCGCCGCGTTCGATAAAGTGCTGTCGCGCGAAGGCAAGGCGGCGTTGCAGTATTCGCCTACCGACGGCTACGCGCCGCTGCGGGCGTGGATCGCCGACACGCTTTCCACCAACGGCGCGCGCATAACTCCCGAACAGGTGTTGATGGTGTCGGGTTCGCAGCAGGGCCTCGACCTTTTGGGCAAGGTGCTCATCAATGAAGGCGACCCGGTCATCGTCGAGACCCCGACCTACGTCGGCGCCCTGCACGCAATGGGCATCTACGCGCCGCGCTTCGTTTCGATCCCGATGGATGAAGAGGGCCTCAATCCTGCCGCGTTGCCGGATGTGATGAAACGCTGCGGCGGCCGCGCAAGCTTCCTCTATGCGATACCGACGTTTCAGAATCCGACCGGTCGGACTTTGTCGCACGCACGCCGCGTCGCGTTGGTGGAGCAGGCAGCGCGGCACCAGTTGTTGGTGGTGGACGATGATCCGTACCGTCTGCTCGATCACGCCGGCACGACCTATCAGACGTTATTGTCGATGAGTCCCGATGCAGTGGTGCACCTGGGGTCGTTCTCGAAAATACTCGCGCCCGGTATTCGTCTCGGCTACGTGGTCGCGCCGCTCGCCCTCGCGCAAAAGCTTGAGCAGGCGAAGCAGGGCGCCGATCTGCATACGTCCACGCTGACGCAAATGATGGCGTACGAAGTCATCAAGGATGGTTTTCTCGACACCCACTTGCCCGCGAGCCGCAAAATTTACGCAGCGCAGTGCGCGGCCATGCTGCAGGCGATGGAGCAGCATTTTCCGCGCGGCGCCACGTGGACAAAGCCGACTGGCGGCATGTTCGTGTGGGCGACGCTGCCCGCCGGCATCGATGCCGCGCAGATGCTCGATGCCGCGCTCAATGAAAACGTGGGTTACGTGCCGGGCGGCCCGTTTTTCGCGGAAGCGCCGAGCCCGAATACGATGCGGCTCAGTTTTGCCACTGTCACGCCCGAGAAAATGCGCGAAGGCATAGCGCGGCTCGGCAAAGTCATCGCCGCCAGCCAGGCGGTGGAATAAGCGCCGCGCCGCAGCGCGTGGCTCGACATAAGAAACCGGGGAGTTCCACATGAGCACGAGAATATTTTTCGACTGGGTGGCGGAAATTTCGTTGTGGCTGGCGTCGCAGGGTTTTTTGGTTACCTTTGTCGTCGTCCTGATTCCCTATCTCTTCATTACATTCCCGGTGCAGAACGTCATCCGGCGGCTGCTCAAGAAGAACGACATGGAGAACAACGATTTCGTCTACCCGATGGTCTCCGGCATCCTGAACGGCGTGACCGGCCTGACGCTTGCGTTCGTGGTGGTCACCCTGCTCAACCATCATCGCGAGCAGGACGCCATCCTCAAGAAGGAGGCGCAGGCGATCGAGAACATTCACATGGACCTCAAGCACGACGCAAAGATGATGCGCGAAGCCGAGCGTGCGCTGGTGCTCTACGTGCAGACTGTCGCGACCATGGAGTTCAACCAGGAGAGCCGCCAGCAGGGCTCTGAAGACGCGGTCAAGCATATCGACGAGATTTACAAGATCTGCATGGGCATCAAGGACCCGCTGGTGCGCTCGCACGCCATGGGCGAGTTGGCCAATCTCAGCGCGTTCAGGCACCAGCGGCTGTCGGGCACTTTCAAGAGTTCGATCCATCCGGGCCTGTGGGTGACGGTCTATCTGCTCACCATCCTGACCCTGATCAATCTCATCATGTTCAACTCCAAGCGCAGCGGCTATATTTCGGTGTCCCTGGCCTCGGTGGCCTACGCGCTGATCATGACGCTGGCGAACCAGCTCGAATACCCGTACGTGGGGCCGCTGTCGGTCTCGATCGACCCGCTTTACCTGCTGCTGCAGAAGTATGAAAACCCGTGACGGCTTGAATCCAGTTGCGCGGCAACTCCGTAGATAGTGCTGGTATCATTTGCGCACAGGCTGGGCCGGGGTAAGGAAATGTCCTGTACGCCGACCAAGCATGTTGCGCGTTACTCCAATACTTAACAGGAGGTTCCATGGACCAGAAAACAGTCATACGCTCAGCCCTCATGGGGCTGGTCGCCCTTGGCGTCGCGGGTACCACCACCGCGCAGGCGCAGGCTAAGCCCAAGGAAAAATGCTACGGCGTGTCGAAAGCCGGCCAGAACGAGTGCGCTGCCGGCAAACATTCGTGCGCGGGCAGTTCCCGGGTGGACAACGACCCGACCGCGTGGAAGCTGGTTGCCAAAGGCACTTGCGAGAAACTCGGCGGCAAGCTGACCCCGGCTAAGTCCTGAGTTTCGTCGTTCCGTGCGTGAGAGCCTGCCCCGGCAGGTCTCTGGCCGGGGCAGGAAACCCAGGATTTTAAAATGCGTCTGGGCACCCGCCTGCGCGGGTGCGACGGTTAATTTCCTTGGTTCGCGGCTGCGCCGTTTCGTGCGATGAAATCCAGCGTCGCCGTGGCGCAACGCTCCGGATCGGTGGCCGCGACGTGGTAGGAATTCCCCGGCAGCACCAGCAGGCTTGAATTGCATATGGTCTTTTGCCATGCGCGGTTTTCTTCGACCGAGGCGAGGCCGCTCTGCTCCGTGGTGATGACCAGCGTCGGGCAGGCGATATTGGGCATGTCGGGCGTGATGTCCACGCAGGCGATGGTGGCGATAAAGCCGACCTGCGATGAGACTGCGGTGCGCCCCATGAACTTCGTCCACCACTCGGCGCCTTCTGCGGGGAAATGATCGCCGAGCCGGCCCGCCATGCTTTCGTGCGCCCAATGCTCGACGCCTTTCGTCTCGAACATCTCGGTCCATGCGGGAATTCGCTCGGTGGTGCCGGCACGGAACGGTGTCGGCGTGCCGATCAGGGTAAGCGTGGCGACACGCTTTGCCCGGCGGGCGGCGAATGCGCGCGCGACAGTGCCGCCGATTTTGGCGCCGACCAGGTGAAAGCGCTCGACGCCGAGGTGGTCCATCAGCCGGATGTAATCGTCGATGATGACATCAAGCGTCCACTTGAAGTCCCGTTGCATCGGCGTCGAGCGGCCGAAACCGCGCATGTCCGGGCGCACCACGCGGTAACGGCGCGCGAGCTGCGGCATCCAGCCGTACCAAGCCTGTCCGCTCTCGCAATTGCCGTGCAGCAGCAGGATGGTTTCGGGCTGCGTCCACGGGTCGGTGAAGTCGTCGACCTCGTAATGCATTTCAAGGCCGGGTGATTGCAGTACAGGCATTTTTTCCGTCCGGAAGCGGGGGGAACCGGATAATACCGTCGAAGCCGGTTGCGCGTTAACCGCGCGAAATTCCGGCAACGGGATAAAATGCCGTCTTGCGCCAGCTATTGGCCCGAAAGGTGAATGCCATGATAGAAGTCCTGGAGAAACCCGCCGCCGGTCCCGTCATCCGCCTGCACGAGGCGGACAACGTGGTGATCGCGCGCGCCAATGTCGAGATCGGCACCAAGCTTGGCGACGGCCTCACGTGTCGCAGCCAGGTGCCGTCCGGCCACAAAATTTCGACGCGCGCCATCAAAAAGGGCGAGCCCATACTCAAGTACAACGTGACGATAGGTTTTGCGGCGGCCGATATCGCGCCGGGCACGTTCGTGCATTCGCACAACATGGAGTTCCGCGAATTCGACCGCGATTACGCGTATGCCAAGGATTATCGCCCGGTGCAATTTATCCCGGAGAGCGAACGTGCGACCTTCATGGGCATAGTGCGCGCAAACGGCCAGATCGCCACGCGCAATTACGTCGGCGTGTTGTCCACGGTGAATTGCTCGGCGACGGTCGTGCACAAAGTCGCCGAGTACTTCACGCCCGAACGGCTGGCGGAGTTTCCGAATATCGACGGCGTCGTTGCTTTCGCGCACGCGACCGGCTGCGGCATGGAAATGACGGGCGAGCCGATGGACCTCCTGCGGCGCACGATGGCGGGATATGCGCTGCACGCAAACCTCGCATCGGCACTCGTCATTGGCCTCGGCTGCGAGCGCAACCAGGTCAGCAAATTATTCAAAGAGCAGGGCCTCGAAGAAAATTCGCGCCTGCGCTCGTTCGTCATGCAGGACGAGGGCGGCACGACGAAGACGATAGCGGCCGGGATCGCGGCGGTGAAAGAAATGCTGCCGGAAGCCAATCGCGTGCAGCGCACGCCGGTGCCGGCGAGCCACATCATGGTGGGTTTGCAGTGCGGCGGGTCGGACGGTTTTTCATCGATCACCGCCAACCCCGCGCTGGGTGCGGCGATGGACATCCTGGTGCGCCACGGCGGCACGGCGATCCTGTCGGAGACGCCGGAAATCTACGGTGTCGAACATACGCTCACGCGGCGCGCGCGTTCGCGCGAAGTCGGCGAGAAGCTGATCGAGCGTATCCGCTGGTGGAAAGACGAGTACACGGTTGGCCGCGACACCCAGATCAACGGCAACGTGAGCCCGGGCAACCAGACCGGCGGGCTCGCGAATATTTTCGAAAAATCGCTGGGCTCGTCGATGAAGGGCGGCACCGGGCCGCTGATGGAAGTGTACCGCTATGCCGAGCCGGTCAAGCAGCACGGGCTCGTTTTCATGGACACGCCGGGTTTCGACCCGTGCTCGGCCACCGGGCAAATCGCCGGCGGCGCCAACGTCATCATGTTCACGACCGGACGCGGCTCGATGTTCGGCGCGAAACCGGTGCCGTCGATCAAGCTTGCCACAAACACGCCGATGTACAACCGCCTCAAGGACGACATGGACATCAATTGCGGCGGTATCCTCGACGGCAGCCGGTCGATGCAGCAGATGGGCCAGGAAATTTTCGAAGACCTGCTGCGCACCGTATCGGGCGAAAAAACCAAGAGCGAAATCCTCGGCCTTGGCGACCACGAATTCGTGCCGTGGAACATCGGCGTTACCGGCTAACTTGCGGGGCTGAGTTCCCGCCGGCGCTTCGCTCAGGGCGCCGCGAGCACCTTGAAAACCACTTTGGCACCCGGTTGCAGCGTGCACATCTGCGACGGCTTATGCATGTGAATGACGGGAGGATTGGCATTGACGAGTTCGAGCTCGAAGGTGCAGCCGCCGCGCGGCGCAAACCTGGTCTTGCTTCCCTCGATTAGAGTGATCACCGCAGAATCCGCCAGCGGCTTGCCTTCCGCCGAGCGCACCTGCGTTATCCAGACGATGTGCGCGCTTTTCATGCCGTTCAGCGTCATCGAAGTCGTGCCTTCGCCCGGCAGCGGCCACTCGTAGTCGTCGTAGTAATAATGCTGGGCCGGAAGAGTTTT
>CAMBSS010000045.1 GCA_945870465.1 Bordetella parapertussis
AATTCAGCCGCAGCATGAACGCCGCTTGCGTTTGATGTTGTCCCGTTTGGACGATGCAACGAACGCGGCGGATATGGACGCGGCAGGCTGGAAGCTCCACGCGCTCAAGGGTGACCTCAAAGGCCAGTGGGCCGTATGGGTCGATGGAAGCTGGCGCCTGACTTTTGCTTTTGAAGGCGCTGATGCAACTCTGGTGAACGATCAGGACTATCATTAGGAGCAATCATGGCACGCATGCATAACCCTCCCCACCCGGGTGAAATTCTGCGGGAGTTTCTGCCCGAGCGAATGACGATCGAAGAAGTAGCGGGGCGCCTCGGCGTTTCGCGCGTGCAGTTGTCACGCATACTCAACGGCCGCTCCGCAATATCGGCGGATATGGCGATTCGCATCGGATTGCTTACCCGGACCACGCCGGAGTCATGGCTCGCGGGACAATCCAAATGGGATTTATGGCAGGCGTCGCAAAAACCGCGCCCCGCTGTCTCGCCGTTCCGCCGCGCGGCCTGATCAAGGAAGGCACGATGCAAGAGAACACATCGAGATACGCTGACAGTCTGGCCTCTCCCGTCCCGCGCACGCACGTGCATACGCGTGACGTCCAATACCGCGGTTACCGCCGTGAAGACGGCTTGTGGGACATAGAAGCGGAGCTTACCGACACGAAAACATATGAGCAGGAGAAGCCCGGCAGAGGCGTCATGCCAGCCGGCGAGGCCGTGCACGGCATGGTGATCCGTTTGACGGTGGACGATGCAATGAAAATCACCGACGTCGCCGTCGGCATGCCGGCAACGCCGTTTCCGGAATGCCATCAAGCCAACCCGCCCATGCAGAGGCTGATCGGCTGCACGCTGGGACGCGGATGGCGCAAGGCAATTGAAGAAGCGCTCGGGGGAACCCAGGGCTGCGCGCATCTGCGCGAACTGCTGTTCAATATGGCAACCGTGGGCTACCAGACGATCCCGCTTTACCTTCGACACCTGCGGAAACTCGCCGGCTTGCCCGAGCCTCTGCTCGAGCGCCCGCCGCCGCACATTGGCCAGTGCGTCGCATGGGACTTCAACGGCACCGTGGTGAAACGCGTGTGGCCGGAATTTGCCGGGTGGAAGCCGAAAGAAGATTGATCAGGTGAGGAGCCGGCGCTATTCGCTCCTTCCCTTTCAAGGGGAAGGCTGGGATGGGGATGGGTCACTCATTACTTCCCCGGGGGCAGCCCGGGAGCTGGTCACTTTCCCTTGCGCGGCCAAGCGAAAGTAACCAAAGGGAAGGCCGCCCTGGTGATCCGCGCCAGCGCGTCCCCTGTGTTACTCGACGAGTTCGGGGTCTGTGGAACTCGCTCGAAGAATGAGAAAACACATAAGCATTGCGAGCTCAGACAGGTCCTCGACCACGGCACCGAACTCGCCTGTGTTACTCGGCGGCTCACAGGGGTCACGATGGCAGGCAGTATTGCGGTGCGGGCAAGCAAGCTATTGCATTACATTGATAAGCTAATCCGCGCCCCTACTTCAACGGCTTGAACCGTATCCACTTGGGCTTCGCGCCTTCGTCAAGAACCAGCGCGCGCGTTACTTACCCAGCAGTAGGCTAAAGCGCTTGCGGCCGCGCAGACGGTAGACCGAAAAATCGCGCTGGTCGATGGTGGCGATCGCCGTTACGCCGGTGCGCTCGGCGAGCGCGATGAGCGTGGCATCGGCGTAATCGCAAGGCAGGCTTGCATACTGATTGATGATGCGGGCGAGCGCGGCGTAATCGGCGACCGGCTCCACCTGCAGCAGACCGGCGGCGCGGGCGCGGTCGAACCATATGAGGGCCGCGCGCTGATGGGCCGGGCTCGCCGCCAGTACGTAAGCGGTCTCAGTGATGACCGCTTCGGTGGTGAGCATCTTCCCGCGAAAACTCTTGAACCACTCGACCGCCGCCGGATGATGACGGTCGTCACGGTTGATCAGCGCGACGACCGCGCCGGTGTCAACGAGTGCGCGCGCCACGAAACGCCTTGCGCGCGATTTCTTTGACCTTGTCCGCTTGCAGGTTTTTCGCGCCGCGTTCCGGTATCAGGTCGGCAGCCAGCGAATAGGGGCTGGGCCCGCCCGTTTCGCTGTCGAGATAATGATCCAGCGCGCGCGTGACCGCCTGCGTGCGCGTGGCGCCGCTTTTGGCGCAATACTCCGCGAGTTTCTGTCCGATACGCAGCGGAATACGGGCGTTGATGATGTCACTCATGGTCGGCTCCGACTGGTGTGTTACGTTGATGTTAAATTGTAACACACGCCGTCACCTTGGAGGAAACAGCCCCTCACCCCCGCCCGGCCCCTCGCTTTGTTGCACACGCTCTCCCCGCAAGCGGGGCGATGGGGTCTTAAAGAATTACTTCAGCGGCTTAAACCGTATCCGCTTCGGCTTGGCACCCTCTTCACCCAAGCGCTTTTTCTTGTCGGCTTCGTATTCCTGGTAGTTGCCGTCGAAGAACGTCCACTTCGAGTCGCCTTCGGCAGCGAGGATGTGGGTGGCGATGCGGTCGAGGAACCAGCGGTCGTGCGAGATGACGAGGATGCAGCCGGCGAATTCGAGCAGAGCGTCTTCGAGCGCACGCAGCGTTTCGACGTCGAGATCGTTTGACGGTTCGTCGAGCAGCAGTACGTTGCCACCCTTGATCAGCGTGGCCGCGAGATGCAGCCGGCCGCGCTCGCCGCCCGACAGTTTGCCGACGTGCTTGCTCTGGTCGGTGCCTTTGAAGTTGAAGCGCCCGAGGTAGGCGCGCGAAGGCATTTCGAATTTGCCGACGTTCAGCACGTCCGATCCGCCCGAAATGAAATCGAAAACCGTCTTGTCGGCTTCGAGCTCGTCGCGCGACTGGTCGACCACCGCCAGCTTCACGCTTTTGCCGATCTCGACTGTGCCCTTGGTGGGCTTTTCCTTGCCGGCGATCATGCGGAACAATGTGGACTTGCCGGCGCCGTTGGGGCCGATGATGCCGACAATCGCGCCCGGCGGAACCCTGAACGACAAGTCGTCGATCAGCAGGCGGTCGCCGTAGCCTTTGCTCACACCCGTGAACTCAATGACACTGTCGCCCAGACGGTCGGCGACCGGAATGAAAATTTCCGAGGTCTCGTTGCGCTTCTGGTATTCGTGCGAAGAGAGTTCCTCGAAACGCGCGAGACGCGCCTTGCTCTTGGCCTGGCGGCCTTTCGCGTTCTGGCGCACCCACTCGAGTTCGCGCTTGATGGTCTTCTGGCGCGCCGACTCGGTCGCTTCTTCCTGCGTGAGTCGCTCGTCTTTTTGCTCGAGCCACGAACTGTAATTGCCTTTCCACGGGATGCCGCGGCCGCGGTCGAGCTCCAGGATCCACTCCGCCGCATTGTCGAGGAAGTATCTATCGTGCGTCACCGCCACCACGGTGCCCGGGAATTTCAGCAGGAACTGCTCTAGCCAATCTACACTCTCGGCGTCGAGGTGGTTGGTGGGCTCATCGAGCAACAGCATGTCGGGCTTGGACAGCAGCAAGCGGCACAGCGCGACGCGGCGTTTCTCGCCGCCCGACAGCGGTCCGATCTTCGCGTCCCATGGCGCCAAACGCAGCGCGTCGGCGGCGATTTCGAGCTGGTGCTCGGTGTCGCCGCCCGCCGCCGCGATGACCGCTTCGTATTTCGCCTGATCGGAGGCGAGCTTGTCGAAGTCCGCATCCGGTTCCGCGTAGGCCGCATAGATTTCATCGAGCTTCTTTTTGGCCTCGCTGATTTCGCCCAGCCCCTCTTCGACGATTTCGCGCACCGTCTTGTCCGGGTCGAGCTCGGGCTCCTGCGGCAAAAACCCGATACGCATATTCGGCATCGGCACGGCTTCGCCGTCGTAGTTCTTGTCTTCGCCCGCCATGATCTTGAGCAGGCTCGATTTGCCCGAGCCGTTCAGCCCCAGCACGCCGATCTTGGCGCCCGGGAAAAACGACAGCGAAATGTCTTTCAGGATTTGGCGCTTGGGCGGCACAACCTTGCCGACGCGCTGCATCGTATAAACGTATTGGGCCATGGGGATTTTGCGGAAATGGGAAAGGCGGCAATGATAGCGGAATGCGCGGCGGCACGCCCTGAAAGCGTGATCCGGCTGCCCCTTGTCGCCCGGTGCCGTTACAGCGTAATCTGTCGCCTCACGCCATTCCAAAATCTGGCTCGGGGGGAAGCTGCCATGAGTTTCGATTCGACGATGAAGTTCAGCACCACCATGAACCGCGCGGAAATCGACGCGATGCTGGCGGAATGTCAGAGTTTTGCGGCGGCCGCCGATCTGCCCGAGGTGGCAAAATTTCTCACCGGCACCGCCGGCCTGCCGGCGGGTGAGCTGAAAACCCGCATGACGAGCTGCCTCGAAATCCTGGGCGGCAAAGACGAGTACGCGTTGCTGATCGACAAGCTCGACATGCTGCTCCTCAACCTGCCCAATCTGAAGTAACCGCCGTTTCGGCGCCCCGGAAATATCCGCTCTGCGCCGTGCAGTGCGCGGCCGTCGTCGCTGCGGCAGCATCGCGGCGCGCCGGCCCGCTTCTTCGGCGGCGCCCACGCGGTTCAGTTGCTCGACAAACTCGCGGTGGGTGTCGTCCATGACGGCTTGTCCCAGCATCAGCTGCTCTGACCATGCAAGTAACGGTTGGCTCACGGCTTTCCCCTTGCAATGAAAGCATAGGATAGCAGCAGCCGGCGCCGCCGGGTCTTGATCCCGGTCATAAGAAACCGCCGCCGATCCGGCTGTGGCGGAGTGTGAGTGCGTGCTTTACGCGCAGTTCAAGCCGCGCATTCGAGCGTTTCCACCACGCGGTCGTCGCGGCCGACGGATTCAAGCCGCACCGGAAATCCCCACAGGCGCTGCACGTGCTTCAACACCTCGCCCGCAGCCGCGGAAAGCGGGCGGGCGCGCAACTGCCGGTAGTGCAGCGTGAGCGACCGGTCGCCGTCCCGCGCATAGCGCTGCACCTGGACGTCGGGTACGCGCTCCTCGAGACTGTGCTGGCGCGCGAGCAGGTTGCGCACACGCCGGTATCCGGCCTCGTCGTGTATGCAATCGACGCCGAGTTCGCTCTCGGTCTCGTGATCGGCGATCGCGAACAGGCGGAACTCGCGTATGAGGCGCGGCGACAGGTACTGCGTGATGAACGATTCGTCCTTGAAATTGCGCATGGCAAAGTCCAGCGTCAGCTTCCAGTCGGTGCCGGCGAGTTGCGGAAACCACTGCCGGTCCTCGGCGTCCGGCCGTTCGCAGATGCGCCGCAGGTCGGAAAACATGGCGAAGCCGAGCGCATACGGGTTGATGCCCGAATAAGCGCGGGAACTGAATGCGGGTTGGTACACGACGTTGGTGTGGCTTTTCAGCACTTCGAGCATGAAGCCGTCCGTCACCAGGCCCTGCTCGTGCAAACGATTGAGCAGGGTGTAGTGCCAGAACGTCGCCCACCCTTCATTCATGACCTTGGTCTGGCCCTGGGGATAAAAGTACTGCGCGAGCTTGCGCACGATGCGCACCAGTTCGCGCTGCCACGGTTCGAGCCGCGGCGCATGCTTCTCGATGAAATACAGCAGGTTCTCCTGCGGCTCGGCCGGGAATGGCCCTTCGAGCTTCCCTTCGAGCGGCCGTTCCGCCGCGGGCAGCGTGCGCCACAGGTCGTTGAACTGACGTTCCCGGTGCGTTTCGCGCTCCGCGAGCCGCGCGGTTTCGGCCTTGAGCGAAAGCGGCGGCGGGCGCCGGTAGCGATCCACCCCGTGCGACATCAGGGCGTGACATGAGTCGAGCACCGCCTCGACCTCGTCGGCGCCGTAGCGCTCTTCGCACTGCATCACGTAGCGGCGCGCGAAAAGCAGGTAGTCGACGATGGCATCCGGCGCGGTCCATTGACGGAACAGGTGATTGCCCTTGAAAAACGAATTGTGTCCGTAGCTGGCGTGCGCGATCACCAGCGCCTGCATGGCGATGGTGTTTTCCTCCATCAGGTAAGCGATGCACGGATCGGAATTGATCACGATCTCGTAGGCGAGACCCTGCTGCCCGCTGCGGTAGGCCTGTTCGTTGCGGATGAATTCCTTGCCGTAGGACCAATGCGGATAACCGACCGGCAGGCCGGTGCTGGCATAGGCGTCCAACATCTGTTCCGAGGTGATGATTTCAATCTGGTTGCAATAGGTGTCGAGGCCGAACTCGCCGGCGGCGGCGGCGATCGCGGCGTCGTAACGTTCGATCAGTTCGAAGTCCCACTCCGACCCGTGCGACAACGGCGTGCGCTTCATTGGGTCTCCTTGCTGAACAAATCGCGGAACACCGGATAGATGTTCTCCCGGCGCGCGGCGCGCCGCATCGCGAAGTTGTCGAGTTCGCCCGCCAGCACCGCGTACTCGGCCCACAGGTTGGAGGGACGGATGGTTTCCTGCGACGCCAGCTCGATATAGGCGTAGTAGCGCGTCGCGGGCAGTATGATTTCGCGCAGAAAGCGCGCGCTTTTCGCCGGATCGCTGCCGAAGGCGTCGCCGTCCGAGGCCTGCGCGGCGTAGACGTTCCAGCTGTCGGCGTAGCGTTCGCGACGGACGCGTCCCATCAGCTCGAGCGCCGGCAGCACCACCGTGCCGCCGGACTTGGGGTCATGAAAAAACGTATCCTCGTCCACCTCCTCGGCGTCGTCGGTGTGGCGTATGAACACCAGTTCCACGTGCCGGTACTTACGCGTCAGGAACAGGTACAGCAGCGTGAAAAAGCGCTTGGCAAGATCTTTCTTGTCTTCGTCCATCGACGCCGAGACGTCCATCAGGCAGAACATCGCCGCGCGCGCCACGGGTTCCGGGCGCAGCACGCGATTGCGGTAGCGCAGGTCCAGTTCCTCGAGAAACGGCAGTGCGGCGCGCCGCGCGCGCAGCCGCTCGAGCTCCGCCTCGGCACCCGCGACGTCGTCGCCGCGCCCTTCGGCAACCGCCGTGGCGAGCCCCGCTTCGAGCACGGCAGCCTCCCGTTTCAGCATGCCACGGAGCGCGATACGCCGTGCCAGCGAATTAGCAACTGTGCGCGGCACTGAAAGACTGGAGGGCGCGCCCTGGCGGGAGTAACCGGCGCGGACGCTGCGGAACCGGTCCGCCGTGCCAAGTTGAGTGCGAGTCAGGCGCGGCAGTTCGAGGTCGTCGAAAAAAATGTCCAGAAACTCCTCGCGCGACAACGAGAACACGAAATCGTCCTGCCCGTCTCCCGAGCCTTCGCCCGCGCCGTTGCCGCCCCCGCCCGCGCCGTCAGGGCGCGGAATACGGTCGCCGCTGACGTATTCGCGGTTGCCGGGCAGCACGAATTCGCGTTCGCCGCCGCGCCCGAAACCGAAATTCGGCTCCGCGATGTCCTTCTTGGGCAGGCGCACCTCGCCGCCGCGGTCCATATCGGCGAGCTTGCGCTCGCCCACCATGCGCTTCACCGCGGCGCGCACCTGCGTCTTGTAACGGCGCAGAAAGCGCTCGCGGTTGACGGTGCTTTTGCCGCGGCCGTTCAGCCGCCGGTCGATCAGGTGGCTCATCGCGGGCTTCAGCGCGCGCCGGCTCAGGACGACTTGCGCACGCGCAGGTACCACTCGGCGAGCAGGCGCACCTGCTTCTCGGTGTAGCCCTTGGCGACCATGCGCGCGACGAAATTGCCGTGCTTCTGCTTGTCCTCGGCCGACGCCTTGGCATTGAATGAAATCACCGGCAGCAAATCCTCGGTATTCGAGAACATCTTTTTCTCGATCACCTCGCGCAGCTTCTCGTAGCTGTTCCACGCCGGGTTGTTGCCGCCATGCGCGGCGCGCGCGCGCAGCACGAAGTTGACGATCTCGTTCCGGAAGTCTTTCGGATTGGCGATACCGGCCGGCTTCTCGATCTTTTCCAGCTCGCCGTTGAGCGCGCCGCGATCGAAGCACTCGCCGGTCTCGGGGTCGCGGAAATCCTCTTCCTGGATCCAGCAGTCGGCGAACGTCACGTAGCGGTCGAAGATGTTCTGGCCGTACTCGGAGTAGGACTCGAGGTAGGCGGTCTGGATCTCCTTGCCGATGAACTCGGCGTAGCGGGGTGCTAACCAGCCCTTGATGTATTCGAGGTAGCGCCGGTGGGTCTCGTCGGGCAGACCCTCGCGCGCGAGTCGCTGCTCGAGCACGTACATGAGATGCACCGGGTTGGCGGCGATTTCGGTCTGGTCGTAATTGAACACCGCGGACAATATCTTGTAGGCAAAGCGGGTCGAGAGGCCATTCATGCCTTCGTCGGGTCCCGCGTAGTCGCGGTATTCCTGCAGGGTCTTGGCCTTGGGATCGACGTCCTTCAGGCTCTCGCCGTCATACGCGCGCAGCTTCGAATACGAGTTCGAGTTTTCCGGCTCCTTCAGGCGCGTAAGCACGGAGAACTGCGCCATCATTTCGAGCGTGCCGGGCGCGCAGGGCGCCCCGGCCAGCGAGGAATGCGTCAGCAGCTTGCGGTAGATGTGCACTTCGTCGGAAACGCGCAGGCAGTACGGCACCTTGACGATGGAGATGCGGTCGAGGAATGCCTCGTTGTTCTTGTTGTTGCGGAAACTCTGCCACTCCGACTCGTTGGAGTGCGCAAGGATCACGCCGTTGAACGGGATCGCCGAGAAACCTTCCGTTCCCTTGTAATTGCCTTCCTGCGTCGCGGTCAGCAGCGGGTGCAGCATCTTGATCGGCGCCTTGAACATCTCGACGAATTCGAGCAAACCCTGGTTGGCAAGACACAGGCCGCCCGAGTAGCTGTAGGCATCGGGGTCGTTTTGCGAATGGCTTTCGAGCTTGCGGATATCGACCTTGCCGACCAGCGACGATATGTCCTGGTTGTTCTCATCGCCGGGCTCGGTCTTGGCGATCGCGACCTGCCTTAACACCGACGGCTGGATGCGCACCACGCGAAAACGCGAAATATCGCCGTCATACTCGCGCAGCCGCTTGAGCGCCCATGGCGACATGATGCCGGAGAGGTAACGGCGCGGAATGCCGTAGTCGGACTCGAGCACCGTGCCAAAACGCTCGGCCGCAAACAGCCCGAGCGGAGATTCGTTCACCGGCGAGCCCTGCAACGCATAGATCGGCTTCACCTCCATCATCGACTTGAGCCGCTCGGCGATCGAGGACTTGCCGCCGCCTACCGGCCCGAGCAGATAGAGGATCTGCTTGCGTTCCTCCAGCCCCTGCGCGGCGTGCCTGAGGAAGGCAACGATCTGTTCGATCACGTCTTCCAGGCCGAAAAATTCGCGGAATGCCGGATAGCGCCGGATGACGCGGTTAGAGAATATACGGGCGAGCCGCGGATCATTGCGCGTGTCGACCAGCTCGGGTTCGCCAATTGCCGCGAGCATCCGCTCGGCGGCACTCGCGTAGGCGCCGGGGTCGCGCTTGCACAACTCCAGGTAGCCGTCCAGGCTCAACTCTTCATCCTGCGTGGTCGAATAACTCGTCCGGTAAGTTTCCAGCAATGTCGTCATGTCCAGGCTCCTGCTTGATTCAACAGTTAAGTGCGGTCCCTTTTTTAACTGACCCGTCACGGCATTGGAAACGAGCCTTCTTTTTACAAGCAACTTCCATGCCCATAAATCTGCCTCGTGGGCACACGTTCATGAGTACAACGTAGCACCGCGCGAAACGTCACAAAGCATTGAGCATCGGTCTGTTTGCGGCCCATTCCGCAAGTTAGAAATTGGCCAGCGCAGCCCGGTCGCCGCCAAAAAGCCGACCCCACCGCGCGGAGAACTTCACACTCCCGTTACAATGCACGGGTTCGGGCAGCAATCCATTGTTCCCTTCGTCCGGCCATTGTTGCCGTTGCCGCCCGACCCCCCGCTCCTCAAGTCCGTTCCAAGATGAAACTCCGTGAAAACCTGACGATCAGCGACGACGCGATTACCATAACCGGTGCGCGTCAGAACAACCTCAAAAACATTTCGCTCGCGCTGCCGTTGAACGAGCTGATCGTCGTCACCGGCGTGTCGGGCTCGGGAAAATCGTCGCTGGTGTTCGACACGCTCTACGCGGAAGGCCAGCGCCGCTACGTCGAAACTTTTTCGCCGTACGCGCGACAGTTCCTCGACCGCATGGACAAGCCGCAGGTCGACGCCATACACGGCATACCGCCGGCCATCGCGATCGACCAGACCAACCCGGTGCGCACTTCGCGCTCGACGGTCGGCACCATGACGGAGCTGAACGACCACCTGAAGCTCTTGTTCGCGCGCACAGCGCAATTGTTCTGCCGCGGCTGCGGACGCTCCATCCATCGCGATACGCCGGACACCATTTACGCTGCACTGGCCGCACGCGCACAGGCCGCCGGCGACCCGCGCCTGATCATCACCTTCCCGGTGCCGGTGCCAAAGAATTTTTCGGACAAGGAAGTCAAGGAACTGCTTGCTGCGCAGGGTTACACCCGTTTTCACCGTGAAGAAAAAAATCTGCTCGAGGTGGTGCAGGATCGCCTCCGCCTCGGCAATGCCGAACGAGTACGCGTGATTGAGGCTCTCGAAGCTGCGCTGCGCGTCGGCATGGGACGGGTAAACGTTTACCCGTCCCATGCCGAGGGACCGGATTTACACTCCACCCCCTCCCCGACCCTCCCCCCTCAAGGGGGAGGGAGTGAAACTGTGTGGCGCTTTTCCTCCGACCTCCACTGCGCCGACTGCGACACTCATTACGCGGAACCGACGCCGAGCCTGTTCTCGTTCAACTCGCCGCTCGGCGCGTGCGACGAATGCCGCGGCTTCGGGCGCGTGATCGGCGTCGACTTCGGCCTGATCGTGCCCGACGAATCGAAAACCCTGCGCGGCGGCGCGGTGCGGCCGTGGCAGACGCCGAGCTTTCACGAATGCCAGGACGACATCGAGAAGTACGCGAAAAAGCGCGGCATCCCGCTCGACACGCCGTGGCGCGAACTGACGGCCACGCAGAAACACTGGGCGCTCGAAGGCGAGCCCGAATGGATAAGCTGGAAAAAATCCTGGCCCGGCACCTGGTACGGCGTGCGCCATTTCTTCAAGTGGCTGGAAAGCAAAGCCTACAAGATGCACATCCGCGTGCTGCTGTCGAAATACCGCGCTTACACGCCGTGCCAGGCGTGCGGCGGCGCGCGGCTGAAGCCCGACGCGCTGGCGTGGCGGCTCGGCAGCAAGCAGGACGCCGACGGCGCGCTGCCGCCGACGAAACGCTATCGCGCGCTGAGCGTCAAGTACGACGACGAAATCCTGCGCGCGCTGCCCGGCCTCACCGTGCACGACCTCATGCTGCTGCCGATAGACCGCACGCGCGCGTTTGTCGATCATCTGCACCTCCCAACGCAGCTGGATGAGGCAACGGATCTGCTGCTCGGCGAAATCCGCGCGCGGCTGTCGTACCTTGCTACGGTCGGTCTCGGTTACCTGACGCTAGACCGCCAGTCGCGCACTTTGTCCGGCGGCGAAGTGCAGCGCATCAACCTGACCACCGCACTGGGTACTTCGCTGGTCAACACGCTGTTCGTGCTCGACGAGCCGTCGATCGGCCTGCATCCGCGCGACATGGAGCGCGTGATCGGCGTGATGCAGCGCCTGCGCGACGCCGGCAACTCGCTGGTGGTCGTCGAGCACGAGCCGCAGATCATGTTCGCCGCCGACCGCCTGCTCGACATGGGCCCCGGTCCCGGCGAGCGCGGCGGCGAAATCGTTTGCTTCGACACGCCGGAGAACGTCAAGAACGATCCGCGCTCATTGACCGGCGCTTACCTTTCCGGCCGCAAACGTGCGCACGAGCCCGAGAGGCGAGAGGGGGGGAAACCGTCTATCGTCTATCCTGCTCGTTCGTCTCTCGAAATACTTGGCGCATGCGAACACAACCTCAAGAACATCGACGTCACTCTGCCTTTGCATCGCCTGGTGTGCGTGACCGGTGTTTCCGGCTCGGGCAAATCGACGCTGGTGCAGGACGTGCTGTACGCAGCGCTGCTCAAACACAAAGGCAAACCGACCGAAACGCCGGGTGCGCATCGTGCTATCCACGGCCACCATTTGATCGGCGACATCGTGATGGTCGACCAGACACCGATCGGGCGCACTACTCGCTCCAACCCCGCCAGCTACGTCGGTGCTTTCGAAGCCATACGCGACTTGTTCGCGCAGGCACCCCTGGCGAAAGAACGCAATTACACGCGCGGCACTTTCAGCTTCAACTCCGGCAACGGCCGCTGCCCGGTGTGCGGCGGCAACGGCTTCGAGCATGTCGAGATGCAGTTCCTCTCCGACGTTTACCTGCGCTGCCCCGATTGCGACGGCAAGCGCTTCCGCTCCGAGGTACTCGAAGTCACGCTTGAAAACAAATCCGTCGCCGACGTGCTTGAGATGACGGTCAGCGAAGCGCTCGCTTTTTTCGCCGACCAGTCGACAGTGCAAACCGCTTTGCGTCCGCTCGCCGACGTCGGCCTCGAATACCTGCGACTCGGCCAGCCGGTGCCGACGCTGTCGGGCGGCGAAGCCCAGCGCTTGAAGCTCGCGGGACATTTGGCCGAAGCCGCAAAACGCGCCCCCCACCCTAACCCTCTCCCCGCCAAGCGGGGCGAGGGAATAGAAAAACGTGTCGGCGACGCAGGAAACTCCCTCGCCCCCTTGGGGGAGCGGGCTGGGGTGAGGGGAAGTTTGTTCCTGTTCGACGAACCCACCACCGGCTTGCACTTCGACGACGTCGCCAAATTGCTGCGCGCGTTCCGCCAACTGATCGCCGCCGGCAACTCGCTCGTCGTGATCGAGCACAATCTCGACGTGATCGCAGCAAGCGACTGGGTCATAGACCTTGGCCCCGAAGGCGGCGAAGCCGGCGGCGAAATCGTCTGCACCGGCACACCGCAAGACGTAATGCAGCACGCGACTTCGCATACCGGCAAAGCGCTGCGTGAATACGAAGCGGCTCTTGCCGAACCCGCCGCGAAAAGTGTCGTCGCGGAGCCACGTCCCGCCTCTCGCCCCACGTGGCCCCGGGCCGTCTCGCCCCGCGCCTCTCCCAGCATACAGATCCACAACGCCCGCGAGCACAACCTCAAGAACATCGACGTTTCGATTCCGCGCAACAAGTTCACCGTCGTCACCGGCGTTTCCGGCAGCGGCAAGAGCACGCTTGCGTTCGACATCGTGTTCGCCGAAGGCCAGCGCCGCTATCTCGAATCGCTGAACGCGTACGCGCGCCAGTTTGTGCAGCCGGCATCGAAGCCCGACGTCGATGCCATCTACGGCATCCCGCCGACGGTGGCGATCGAGCAGCGCACCAGCCGCGGCGGCCGCAAGAGCACGGTTGCAACACTCACCGAGATCTACCATTTCCTGCGCCTCTTGTTCGTCAAGCTCGGCACCCAGTACTGCCCCGACTGCGATGTGCCGATAGAGCCGCAGTCCGTCGATGCCGTGGCCGCGCGCATCCTGCGCGATTACAAAGGCAAACGCGTCGGCCTGCTCGCGCCTCTCGTCGTCGCGCGCAAAGGCTATTACACCGATCTCGCCAAATGGGCGCGCGGCAAGGGCTATACGCATCTGCGCGTCGATGGCGAATTCATACCCACCGATAAATGGCCGCGCCTCGACCGCTTCAAGGAGCACAACATCGAGCTGCCCGTCGCCGACGTGCGCGTCGCAGCCAACAACGAAGCCGAACTGCGTGCCGAACTCGCGCGCGCCATCGAGTTCGGCAAGGGCGTGGTGCACGTGCTGTCGCCGCTCGAAGCGCTGGCGCTGGCGATGGAGAAAAAAGATCCGGCGCTTGCGCGCATGAGCGAAACCGTGTTTTCGGTCAAGCGCGCGTGCCCGTCGTGCGCCCGCAGCTTTCCCGAGCTCGACCCGCGGCTTTTTTCGTTCAACTCCAAGCACGGCTGGTGCGGCGAATGCTATGGCACCGGCCTGAAGCTCACCGGCGTGGAGTGGGACGACGAGCGCGCGAAAACCGGCGCCGAAGACCACGTGCTCGACTCGTGGATCGAATGGCTCGAAGTCGACGAGACCTGCCCTTCATGCAACGGCAAACGTCTGAATCGCGAGGCGCTCGCCGTGCGTTACCGCGACCGTTCCATCGCGGACATCACGACGCTGGCCGTCGGCAAGGTCGAAGCGATGTTCCGCGACATTGCGCTCGAAGGCCGTGAAGCGGAAATCGCGCGCGACCTCGTCGCCGAACTGAAGTCGCGCCTCGACTTCCTGAACCAGGTCGGCTTGTCGTACCTGGCGCTCGACCGCTCAGCGCCCACGCTGTCGGGCGGCGAAGCGCAGCGCATCCGCTTGGCCTCGCAACTCGGCTCCAATCTGCGCTGCGTGTGCTACATACTGGACGAGCCGACGATAGGCCTGCATCCGCGCGACAACCGCGTGCTGCTCGACACACTCGAAAAGCTGCAGGCCAAGGGCAACACACTGCTGGTCGTCGAGCACGACGAAGACACCATACGCCGCGCCGCGCACGTGATCGATCTCGGGCCCGGCGCCGGGAAACTGGGCGGCGAAGTCATCGCTGCAGGCTCCGCCGCCGAGCTGATGGAGAATTCCGCTTCGCTGACCGGGCGCTTTCTCAAGCATCCGCTCAAGCATCCGTTGCACCCGGCGCGGCCCGTCAACAAGCAAACACCGGCGCTCGACATCGTTGGCGCCAGCCTGCACAACCTGCGCGACGTCAACGTGCGCGTGCCGCTTGGCCGCCTTACCGTAGTCACCGGCGTTTCCGGCTCGGGAAAATCGACGCTGGCGCGCGACGTGCTTTATGCCAATCTTGCCCACAGGGTCGGCGAGCACAACAAGAAAAAAACGCCGGCCATCGTCGGCTGCCGCGATCTCAAAGGCTGGGAACAGGTCGGCCGCGTGCTCGAAGTAGACCAGACGCCGATCGGCAAGACGCCGCGCTCCTGCCCCGCGACCTACGTCGGTTTCTGGGACACCATCCGCCGTTTGTTCGCCGACTCCAGCGAAGCGCGCATGCGCGGCTACACGGCGAGCCGCTTCTCGTTCAACACCAAGGGCGGGCGCTGCGAGGGCTGCGAAGGCCAGGGCATCAAGCGCATCGAGATGAGCTTCCTGCCCGACGTCAAAGTGCTGTGCGAAGTCTGCAACGGCGCGCGCTTCAGCCCGGAAACGCTCGCGGTGCGCTTCAAAGGCAAAACCATCGGCGACGTGCTAGCGATGAGCGTCGATGAAGCGGTGGAATTTTTCAGTGCGCACGCCTCCATCCATCACGCCCTGCGGCTCCTGCAGGACGTCGGCCTCGGCTATCTGACGCTCGGCCAGCAAAGCCCCACGCTCTCGGGCGGCGAAGCACAGCGCATCAAACTCGTCACCGAGTTGTCCAAGGTGCGTGAAAGCTCCCGCCTCTCGCCTCTCGCCTCGCGCCTCACGTTGTACGTCCTCGACGAACCCACCGTCGGGCTGCACATGGCCGACGTCGAGAAGTTGATCCACGTACTGCATCGCCTCGTCGACGCCGGCAACACCGTCGTCGTCATCGAGCACAATCTGGACGTCATGGGCGACGCCGACTGGATCATCGATCTCGGACCGGAAGGCGGCGACGGCGGCGGCCGCGTTGTCGCGGAAGGCGCGCCCGGCTGGTTTGCGGCCCATCCGCAGCGCTCACACACCACGCGCGTGCTGGCGGAGTTTCTTGCGGAGCGCAGCGTCTAGCCGAGCGCGCTGTGCCGAAAACTGCACAAAGAAACGGCGGCCGGGCTTAAATCCCGCCGCCGTCCGCTATCATTCAATCGCGTCGCGGGTTGTGGTCGCTCCAGGTGTAGTGCTGCTGCCGTAAGCGTTGCGGTTCGGTGCGCTTCCTCGCGCCGCTGTCGCCGAACATGACGGCCAGCGCCAGCAGGCCGAGCGCAGACAACAGCAGGTAGGGCAGATAGTGCAGTAACGTCAACATGGCAAACCTCCGTCGTAAAGTCCAGCCTCCTGACTGAATTAAACGCCGTGCACCTGTGCATGTCGACGACTGCTACAAACACTTACCCTCGTTACAACTCGTTAACATTCCGCCGCGTCGAAGGCCGCGCGGGTCGGTGCGCACCAGCGAAGCGCGCGCAGCAACGCTCGAGCCGGCCGTCGGTGCGCCCGCTGGCCGGATCGGTCAGCGTCGAGCAAGTGAACTGGAACTGGTCGCCCGGCGTGAAATGCCCGGCCATGCAGTCTCATTTCCCCCCCGCCTCCCTATTGGAGGTTCCTTCCCCCGCGCATTCTGCGCAAGGGAGGGAACCATTTTTTTCAGCATAGATGGCGGCCGCGTGTAACGGCAACCCGGCGGCAATCCGCCGCCGCCGCGCCGCAGGTTGTCGCCGGCGGCCGATTTAGTGCACTATTCCCCCTCGCAGGCATAACAAGATGGAGGAGAAGATGCTGACTCGCCGCCAAAAATGCATGGTCGTGACTGGTGCATTGCTGTGTTCCGCCGCCTCACTGACGGCCTGCGCGCAGGCCAGGTATCCGGACCGCCCGATCCGCATCATCGTGCCGCTGGCGCCGGGCGGCGGCAGCGATTACACCGCGCGCTATATCGGACAGCGCCTGGCCGACCGCGTGGGCCATGCGGTGGTGGTCGACAACCGTCCCGCCGCTTCGGGCATAGTCGGCACCGACATGGTCGCGAAAGCGGTGCCTGACGGTTACACGCTGCTGCTCGCGTATTCGACCCATGCGCAGAGCGCGCAACTCTTCGAAAAACTGCCGTACGATCCGATCAAGGATTTCGCGCCGGTGACCGAAGTCATCGCGACACCGCTCGGGTTGATCGTGAACCCGTCGGTGCCGGCGAAAAACGTGCAGGAGTTCATCGCTTACGCCAAGGCGAACCCGGGCAAGCTCAATTACGGTTCGTCGGGCCCGGGCAGTTCGCCGCACTTGGCGACCGAGTTGTTCGGGTCGATGGCCGGCATCAAAATGACGCACATCCCGTACAAGGGTGTCGGGCTCTACATGACGGCGCAGATCGGCAACGAGATCCAGGTTTCGTTCTCGAACATGTTCACTACCATGCCGCACTGGAAAGCCGGCCGCCTGAAACTGCTGGCGAGCGGCGGCGTGAAGCGCTCGGAAGCGTTTCCCGACCTGCCGACCATAGCCGAGTCGGGCGTGCCCGGCTTCGACGCATTGACCTGGTACGGATTCCTCGCGCCGGCGAAAACCCCGCGCGCCGTGGTGATGAAGCTGCAGCAGGAAGTCGCCGCCATCGTCAACAGCACGGAAGTGCACCAGACTTTCGTATCTCAGGGCAACGAGCCTCTCGCCAACACGCCGGACGAGTTCGCGAAAGTCATCAGGGAAGATGCCGATAAGTGGGGCGCCATCGGCAAGCGTCTCGGTGTGAAACTGGACTAACTTCTCTCCTGCATCTTTCATTCCGCTTCGCGAAATTGAGAGACGCCGGGGGCCGCATTGGCAGGGTGCGCATCGCGCACGCGGGCTTATTTACCTGCCTCACCGATAACTTCCGCGTGCGCGATGCGCACCCTGCGAGTGTCAACTGCCCTCGCGAAACCTGATGATCTGCCGCCGCTCGCGCTTGGTGGGGCGGCCTTTGCGCTCTCCGCCGAGATTACCGGAAGCCTTGCGGTCGGCGATCTGCGCCGTGCGTTGCGCGATGCTTTCCGCACTCTCCTCGTAAAGCTTGCGCGCGACTTCGGCGGGCCCGCGGTGCTCGGCCAGCGCCTTGACGGTTACGCCCCACGTGAACTCGCCGACGCGGATTGCCAGCACGTCGCCGATGCGGACTTCTTTCGCCGGCTTGATGCGCTCGTCGTGCAGCTTCACTTTCCCCGCGTTCACCGCTGCCTGCGCCAGCGCGCGCGTTTTGAAAAACCGCGCGGCCCACAGCCACTTGTCGATGCGCACGCGTGCGACGTCACTCATAACATCATTCACCAGCGCGCTTTTTTGCCAGCAGGCAGGCCAGCACGGCGCGGTCTTTTTCGGTGAGCTGCGGCGTAGCGCTGTCCGGCACGAAGTGCAGCTTGAAGGCGCCGATCGCGGCTGCGAGGTCCGCCACGTCGTAACCGAACGCTGCAAGCAGCGTGCTGCCGTCATCGCTGGGCGGCGCCGGATACGGCGGCCCGCACCACAACCCGAAGCCGCGCGCGGCGAACCGCTGCCACGGGAACCAGCGGCCCGGATCGGGTTTGCGCCGGGGCGCGACATCGCTGTGGCCGAGAAAATTCGCCGCCGGTATCGCATGGCGCGTTTGCAGATCTTCCAGCAGCGCGAGCAAAGAATTGAGCAGCGGTTCGGCAAACGCTTCGACGCCATCGTTGTCGAGCTCGATGCCGATGGATGCGGAATTGACGTCGCGGTTGCCGCCCCAGTACGAAACACCCGCATGCCAGGCGCGGGATCGCTCGTCCACCAGCGCATAAATTTTGCCGTCGCGCGCGATCAAATAATGTGCGCTGACTTTCGAGACCGGATCGGCCAGCGTGCGCAGCGCGGGCGCGGCATCGCCATTGCTGGTGTAGTGCAGGATTACGAAATTCGGCCGCCGCTCATCGAAATTGCCGGACAGGCGCAGTTCCGATGGCAGCGCGGTACGCTGTATTGACGGTAGCGGCGTGGTACATGCCGCGAGCGCAAGGACGACGAGCAGCAGCGCGGCCCGCGTTTTCACTTACTTCGCTCCTGCCTGCTCGAGTATCGCGATCATCGCCTTGTAACCGCGCTGACGCGCCAGTTGCAGAGGCGTCTGCCGGTTGCGGTCGGCGAGATTGACGTTCGCACCCGCGCCCACGATGGCGCGCAATGTCTCGACGTGGCGCGGCCCGCCCTGGCCCAGCACGATGGATTCGATGAGTGCCGTCCAGCCCAGGTTGTTCACGTGGTCGAGCGGCGCGCCGGCTGCGATCAGGAGCTTCACCACTTCGTCGTGCCCGAGGTGGGCCGCCGCGATCAAAGCGGTGCCGTCGTAACGGCTGGTCACCAGCTGCGCGCTCGCGCCCGCCTGCAGCAGCAATTTCAGTGTGGGCACGTCATCGGCGACGGCGGCTATCGTCACCGCGTCGTAGCGGTCGCGCTCCAGCAGACCCAGGTCGGCGCCGGCTTTGACCAGCGCGGTTATCGCCTCGCGGTGGCGGCCGAACGTCGCCACATGCAGCGGCGTACGGCCATAGTCGTCGCGCACGTTCACGTGCGCCCTCGCCGCAACGAGTTTGTTGATTTCAGCCGCATCGCCGCGCGCGGCGGCGGCCAGCAGGCCGCGGTAGACCGCGATTTCGCCGGCCGTGGGCGCAACTTGCGCGAACGCCGGGCCCGCAGCCGCGCACAAGAGCAACGCCAGCAGTTGCATTAGCACGAGACTATGCATGCCGTTACTCGCCCGGTTCGATTTGCAGCGCGACGAGGAACCGCGACACGAAGCTGTAAGACGCAATCGTCCCCGTCAGTTCGACCATCTGCCGGTCGTTGAACAGCGCGCGCACGCCGACGAACGCTTCGTCACTCACCTGGATATCATCGGTGATCGCGTCGGTGTAATTGAGCACCGCGCGCTCAGTCGAGTCGAACAGAGCGGACTTCCGCCAGTCCGCGAGCGCGTCGAGCTGCGCCGGCGTGATGCCTTCTTCCAGCGCGTGGTGCCGGTGTGCCGCAACTTCGTAGCGCGCGCCGTTGCGTATGCCGACGCGCGCGACGATGAGCTCGCGCAACTTGGCCGGGAACGTCGTCTGGTAGCGGATAACCGTGAACATTTTCATCCAGCCTTCAGCAAGCTCCGGGCTGTGCAGCAGCATGCGCGCGACCGGCGACAGGTCGCCATGGCGCCGCGCGCGTATGCCCGCGATCGTTGCCGCGAGCTCGGGATGCTCGTCCTCCTTGATGTAAGGGATGCGGGCCATGCTTTCCTCCTTTAAGGACTCTTAATCCGCGGTGACGCCCGACGCCTTGATGACCGGCGCCCACTTCGCCATTTCGGCTTTGATATAGGCGCCGAATTCCTCGGGCGTATTGCCGACCGCGACAGCACCGTCGGCGACCAGGCGCTCCGCCACCTCCGGCAGCCGCAACGCTTTCACGATCTCGGCGTTCATCAGGGCAAGCGCTTCCTTCGGCGTGCCGGCGGGCGCCAACATGCCGTACCAGCCGCTCACTTCGAAGCCGGGATAGCCCTGCTCGGCGATGGTCGGCACCGCAGGCAGCAGCGCCGAGCGTTTCGCGCTGGTGACGCCAAGCGCGCGCAGCTTGCCGTTTTTGGCGAACGGCGTACCGGCGATCATGGTCGGCATCATGACGTCGACCTGGCCGCCGATCAGATCGATCAGCGCGGGCCCGGCGCCTTTATACGGAACGTGCGTGCCGGGCACTCGTGCCTGTATCCTCAAAAGCTCCATGCCGAGATGCGGCAGCGAGCCGGAACCAGTCGACGCGTAGACGAGTCCGCCTTTGCGCGCGTTCGACAGCGCCGCGTATTCCCTGACGTTTTTAATTGGCACCGACGGATGCGCGACGAACACATAGCTTTGGCTTGTCAGCTGCGTGATCGGCATGAAATCCCTGACCGGGTCGTGGTTCAGCTTTTTATACATGCTCGCGTTGGTAGCGAAGCCCGCGTTCACCCACAGCAGCGTATAGCCGTCGGGGACCGCTTTCGATACAAGATCGTGCGCGATGTTGCCGTTGGCGCCGCCGCGGTAATCGATCACGAACTGCTGGCCGATCGCGGCCGTGACTTTCTGCGTGACGACGCGGACGATGATGTCGGAACCGCCGCCCGGCGCGACCGGCAGCACCAGGCGTATCGGCTTATTGGGATAACTCTGCGCGAATGAGCTGCTACCGGGCAACAACGAGATCGCAGTGATCACGCAAAAGATGAGGGATGAAGGCTGAAGGATGAAAAAAAACCTGGTGTGATTAATTAGCATCCGCATTTCCTTTAGCACCGTCGTTTTTCTTCATTACATATGGCCTCGGACAATTCCGCCTTCATCCTTCATTCTTTAGTCTTGTTCCCCGGCCGCACAAAAGTGCTGCCGCCCGTCAGCATCGCCGCGTTGATCCAGAACAGCCACGCGATACCGGCCGCGCCCGCGATCATGCCGAATATGATCGGGCTCACCAGCCGCGTCGCGTTGTCGAGGGCGAACCGCACGCCCAGCGCTTCGCCCGCGCGGCCTTCCGGCGAGCGCGCATACATGATGGTCAGCGAAATCGGCTGGCTGACGTTGAGGCCGCAGCCGAAAAAGAACGCGATCACGGAGAGCGCCGTCACGGTCGACACGAACGGCACCAGCGCCAAAGTCAGCCCGCCCAGCACCAGCGCGTAGGCAAACACTCTTTCAACGTTGAAGCGCTCCATCAGCGTCGGCAGTATGATGCGCGCGGCAAATCCGCCCGCCGCGCACATCGCGATGACGATGCCGATGGCCGATGCGGACAGGCCATGCGCGCTGCCATAGACCGGGATGTAAACCTGGAAGATGTCGAGCCCGCTTTGCGCGAGGCTGCTCGCCGCGAGGATCGGCCAGATGCGGGGATGCGTCAAAGTATCGCGCAGCTTCAGCGGCGGCGCCGTGCTGCGCTTGCCTTGCGGCAGGCGCCCGCCCCACGCGGCAAGAATGCCGACCGGCAACATGAAACACAGCGCGACATACAGAAACGCGAACGAGGGCCCTGCATTGTCCAGCCCGAAGCCGGCGATCAGGGGCCCGATCGAATTCGCCGCCGAAATGGCCATTGCGTAATTGCTGTAGTTGCGCGCGCGGTTTTCGGCACTGCTGGCCGCGCCTACCATGTTCTGCAGCGAGACGCTGTAGAACGTCGAGCCTATGCCTATCATGGCCGCGGCGAAAAACACCATCGGCAGCGTCGGCACCAGGCTCGGCAGCAGCATGCCGCACGCGCTGCATAGCGCGCCCAGCGTCAGCGGCCAGCGCGGACCGTAGCGGTCCGAGATGCGGCCCGCCGGCCACGACAGGAGCATGGGGAACAACGCGAATGCCGCGGCCAAAGCGCCTATGGTCAAAGGCGACGCATCGAGCTGCAGCGCGTAGAGCACCGCCAGCACGCGCGCGGCGCGCGTGCCGGTCATGTTGAACAACGCCAATGCGATAGTGAGCCAGATGGTCATGCGGGTTGTTTTAGCGGAATTCGATACGCGGACAGGAACAAAGGTTGTAGCAAACGGCGGGGGAAACTGCAAATGCGGGGGAACCTAAATCTCCGGGGGCAACAGCCCGGCGGATACGGCACGATGATGCGGATCGGCTTCTGCGGATACGTCTGCGCGGCGGCGTCCGGCGCTGCCGTGGCGCACAGCACCATTGCCAGCACCACTACCCCCGCGCGCCCCTTCCTCACGCCCCAACGTGGCCTCGGGCCATCACGGCTTTTCCCGGTTCTTGCGGATAAACTTCAGCGTCTCTTCCGCGCAGACGTCGGCATCGGTCGCGGCGAGGTGGTAGGAATCGCCGGGGATCACGCACAGTTCCGAATTCGGTATGGTTTTCTGCCAGACGCGCGTCGATTCGATGGAGCCCAGAGCGCTTGCTTCCGTCGTCATCACGAGCGTCGGGCACTGGATGCGCGGCAGGTCGTCGGTGATGTCGACGTACGGGATGACCTCGCCGTAACCTATCATGGTATCCACCGCGGTCTTGCCCATCATCTTGCCCCAGTACTCGACGCCCGCCGCCGGGAACTTGCTGCCGAGGCGCTTGGCCATGTTTTTCTTCGCCCATGCTTCGACGCCGACCCTCTCGAGCTCGTCGGTCGAATGCGCGGCCTTGGCGCCAAGGCGGTCCCAGTGCGGCGGCGGCGTGCCAACCACCGTGAGCGTCAGCACCTTATCGGGGCAGCGCGCCGCGAAATGGCGCGCGACGGTGCCGCCGAGCTTGGCCGCGATGAGATGAAAACGCTCGATGCCGAGGTGCTTCATCAACGCGAGGTAATCGTCGACGACGAGATCGATGGTCCACGGAAAGTCGCGCGGCATCACGGTAGATTCGCCGAAGCCGCGCGTGTCGGGCCGCACCACGCGGAATTCGCGCGCGAGATGCGGCACCCAGGCGTACCATGCGGCGGCGCGCTCGCCGTTGCCGTGGATCATCAATATCGCCTCGGACTCTTTCCACGGATCAGTGAAATCGTCGAGCTCATAGTGCATTTCAAGGTCGGGGGTTATGCGTGCTGTGGGCATGGCGTTCGGTTCTTGTTATGAAGAATGAGCTTTATGCATTAAGCGCAGCGACTTGGCAACTGCGCATTGAAGCCGTGATGGCCCGAGACCACGTTGGGGCGCGAGAGCGTGAGGCGTGAGGGGTAAAGTTCAAAGGCTGACCACCCGCTTCCGACCTCGCCATGCAGTACGTGAAAGCAGGGCGCCTGCGCGCCAAGTTCGCCGACCACATCAAGGCCGAAAACGCGCGCATGCAAGCCGTGCGTGAATCGGGCGCCTCGAATAAATAGTATTGCTTGAAGGACTATGAGCTTTATTCCAAGCTGTCCTGGAATTGATTCCATAGGTCCTGTGATGCTTACGCTTAAACTAAAAAACATTCCAAAAACTCTGTATCTCAGGCTCAAGACCGGCGCCGAAAAAAACCGCCGCAGCCTCAATAGCGAGATTCTTACGCGGCTTGAAAGCGACTTCGCCGCACCGCTGATCGACTCCGAGCTTCTCGCCAGCCGACTGCACGCATTCACTGCCAGGCTCCCCCGGTCCGAACACAGCAGGATCGGCCACTACAAGCGTCAAGGGCGGGCGTGATCATTGTGAACGGCAATCTCATCATTTACTGTCGGCTGATTGCAAAAAAAGCCCGCGCGTCGAACTAACTATGGACCCATTTCTCACCGCCTAACCTGAATTAAACTTGGCGGCAAACACCGCCGCATTGCCTTATCCCAACGTGACCCAGGACCAATTCATCCCTGCGTGGCGTCGGGCCATTCATCCTTAATCCTTCATTCTTAATCCTTAATCCTATGAAACTACGCATCACTCTTCTTGCCCTCGCCCTCTTCTCCGTCGCTGCGCTAACCCATGCGCAGACCTATCCCGCCAAGCCGGTGCGCATCGTGGTGCCTTTCCCGGCGGGCGGCGTGCTCGACCGCATGACGCGCGTGGTCGGGCAGCGCCTGGCGGAAACATGGAAGCAGAACGTGGTCGTCGAAAACCGTCCCGGCGGCACGACCATCATCGCGACCGAGTTCGTCGCGCGCCAACCGGCCGACGGCTACACGCTCCTGATGATGGCCAACACTTTCGTCATCAATCCTGCTCTGCGCGATAAATTGCCGTACGACATCGAGCGCGACTTCACGGCCGTCTCGCAACTCGCCTACACGCCCAATGTGTTCGTCACCCACCCTTCGCTGCCGGTGAAGACCATGAAGGACGTGATTGCGCTGGCGAAAAGCCGGCCGGGCGAGCTCGCCTATGCCTCCATCGGCCAGGGCACGCCGCAGCACCTCGCGGGCGAAATGCTGAAGCTCGTCACCGGCGTCAACATCATTCACGTGCCGTACCAGGGCGGCGCGCCGTCGGTCACCGCGCTGCTTGGCGGCCACGTCAGCATGATGTTCGCCAACCTCGGTGAAGTACAGCCTTACATCGATGCCGGCCGCCTGCGCCTGATCGCGGTCGCCACTGAAAAACGCGTGGACACTCTCAAGAACATTCCGACGGTCGCCGAATCGGGCGTGAAGGACCTTTATTCGACTTCGTGGTTCGGCATGGTGGCGCCCGCCGCAACGCCCAAAGACGTCATCGCGAAGCTGCATGCCGACATCGTGCGCACGTTGCAGATGCCGGACATCCGCTCCAACCTCATCGCGCAAAACCTGACTCTCGTCGGCAGCACGCCCGAGCAGTTCGCCACCTTCATCCGTAGCGAGTACAAGATCTACGCCGATGTGATCAAGCGCGCCGGCGTGAAACCGGAATAGACCATATGAGCGCTGCCACAAACATGCACGCGGTCATCGATGTACATTCCCACATGTTGTGCCCGGAGTGGCTGGACCTGCTGAAAGCCCGCGGCGCGCCGCGTGTCACCGTCAAGCGCATCCCATCCGGCGAATGGATACACGTCGACGGCGTGCCTTTCATGCTGCCTGTGCCTGCGATGTTTGATTACGAGCACCGCTTCAAGGCGATGGACGGCGCGGGCGTGGACATGGCGGTGCTCTCTCTCACCGGCCCCAACGTCTACTGGGGCGACGAAGCCGCGAGCACGCGCGCCGCCGAACTCATCAACGACAGCTTCGCCGCGGCCCAGCGCGATTTTCCCAAACGCATACGCTGGATGGCGTCGCTGCCTTTCGAATATCCCAAGCGCGCGCTCGAAGAACTGGCGCGTGCCGCAGATCGCGGCGCCGTCGGTGTCGTCGTGCTGAGCAACGTTGCCGGCCGCATGCTCACCGACGAGCTCTTCGCGCCGGTGTGGCGCGAGATCGACCGCCGCGCCCTGCCCGTGTTCCTGCACCCCACCGTGCCTTGCGGCTGCAGCGGCATGGAGGTCTACCAATTGACGGCATCCGTCGGCTTCACTTTCGATTCCACACTCGCGGTCGCACGCCTGATCCACAGCGGGTTCTTCGATCGCCATGCGAATCTGAAATTCATCGTCGCCCACGGCGGCGGCACGCTGCCTTTTTTGGCACCGCGGCTCGACCGCTGCTTCGACGCCTACCAGGACTGCCGCACCGACATCAGCGCCCATCCCAGCACTTATCTCAAGCGCCTGTACGCGGACTCGGTGGTGTACTCGAGCGGCACCCTGCGCGACGCCATCGACACCTTCGGCGACGACCA
>CAMBSS010000046.1 GCA_945870465.1 Bordetella parapertussis
GTCTATGACCGTTACGTCACTGACAAGACGCTTTACGCGGTTCAGGAAGAAGCTAAGGCAGATCGTCGTGGGTTGTGGCACGATGACAAGCCAGTGCCGCCGTGGGAGTGGCGACATCGAAAGTAGATAGGTATCGACAAGAGAATGGCGATGAAGCTAGACCTCACGCACCTTTCCGCTAAAAACAAAAAATACAAAAAGCGAGAAATAGTCGTTACAAACGGAGCTACGTTCACCGTTTTAGCAATGACAGAGAGGGAGATGCATAAGGCGTCAAGTATCCTTTATGTTCATGTTCAGCGTGATACCAAGCGATGCTACATCGGTATAACCGTAATGGATGCAGGAGATCGCTGGAAAGGGGGGATTGGCTACGAAAATAATCGTCGTTTCGGACGGGCCATCAAAAAGCATGGCTGGGATTCTTTCTGTTCATACGTGCTTGCGTTTGCCGATGATCGGGATGCTCTTAATAATTCAGAAATTACTACCATTTCGTTTGCGGGAGGGCATAAATCCAATTTTACTTATAACTTATCTCCCGGCGGCGATATGGTTGCCGAGAACGATAAGCCGCTCGTTGGAGTATTGTTAGGAACGAATCGGGAGCGTAGATTTAAGTCCGGCACTGACGCGGCACGTCAGCTTGGAATGAGTAATGCGGATATGCCGATGGCAGTGGCTCGTGGCGAGAGGACGTCCGTTGCTGGTTGGTGGTTTAGGTTCGCAGATGACTTGACTGTTCAGCCGCCAAAATCTTGGGGCGAAGACCTTCGTGTTGAATCGGTCAGGCGGAAGCAAGGAAAAAAAATTATTGCCATCAACTATGTGACTGGCGAGAAAAAAATATTTCAAACAACTGCAGAGGCGGGTAAGTTACTTGGGGTTCACCAGTCAGCAGTTTCCATGGTGGCTAAAGGGGAGAACTTTTCCGCGAAAGGATGGTGGTTTAAGTTTGATGGAGACGCGAGAGCAGCCCCAGAAATTCACGGACAGAAAGCTGGCAGACTTAAACGGGACAAGAAGGTTTATGCCGTGCAACTTGCATCAGGCCAAAAGCGCGAATTTCGGAACTGTACTGTGGCAGATACTGAGTTAGGAATTTATAAAGGGGCTGCTGCATCTGTTGCGTCCGGAGAACGAACTTCCGCGGCAGATTGGTGGTTCTCATATGAGAACGACAAGGCCCCTCCAAAATTATTCAAGGGCGCTTTAGTTGCAAAGGCGAGGTCGAAAGCAGTTCTTGCAGTTCATCTGGAGAACGGGCGAGAGCAGAGATTCGATAGCGCCAAGGTCGCGGCAGAGACGCTAGGTTTAAGTCGTGCTGCCATCAGCATGGTAATTAGTGGCAAAAGGAAGTCGATCAAGGGGTATATGTTTCGATTGGCCCCTGAGGTTTCCAGTCATTGAGGGTTTTACTTCACGCTGGTCGTATAGCACGCAGCGCCAGCCTGACAGCACGCCGGATATGCCGCCGTCGAGATTGATGCTGGCGCCGGTGACGTAGCTCGCCATGCTCGAGGCCCGAAACACGAGGGGGGTGCGCGCCGAAGGCCGTGGCGACTTCGAACATTGATCCTCGGCTCCTGCCCTCTGATCGATGTGCACATCAGTCAGCCCATGTAGAACGGACGACCACTGTTGCGAATCCATATACGCACTAGATGACGACGCTTAGAAGGCTCAATGTGATCCGTAAAGCCTTCACGACGATGCCCGAGCTGACGGTTGTTGACGATCTGAATCTGGCCACGTTCGAATGTAAATGACTTGCCTAGCCCCTGTGATTCCGTAATCTCACGCAGGGCCTCAAGCGCCGCCTTTGCGGGGCCATCCATCTCTAATCCCGCCAATTCATATCCCTGCCGAATGATCCGGGGTGAGAAATTGAAAGCAATGTTTTTTCCATCGTATTCAATCATTGGCTTTTCGTGGGTAAGACTCTCACCAGGTGCGTGCTCACGCTGTCGATCGTAATAGAACGGTTGATACAGCCGCGGTAGCAAATCCGAATATCGCTCCAAGAGAATGTTGTAGACGGTTTCGAAACTTATCAGGCCGGAAATTCCTCCTTCAATTGCCGTTTGCAAGCAAAGCAAGGACACAAAGTCCGGTGGCAAATTGAATGCGTTATCGACGTGATACCCCTGCGCAGCGTTAGTTTTTGAGGACCTTACGCCATTTCCTGCTTCAGTTTGCAACTTTGTATCCGTTACATCGTAGAGCATGGTTCCATCCCATTTCTGGGCCACGGTGACGCCGATCATACTCATCAAGACCCAGTAAAGCTTCTGGCTGGTTTCGCTGCCGAATTCATCGATTGGCAACCGGTCGATAATGGCGAATCCCATTCCCTCGTTGAGTTGCTTGCGAACGGCATTCATTAAAGAGCGGCAAGCCGGCATATCGAAATAGTCCGGTCGTAACGCTTCTGTTGGCAAAGGATTAGCGGCGAGCTCCCTTGCCACAACACGCAGCTCGTCTATGTGTCGCGTCTCAAGCGTCACCAGACCATCATGCGGAAGCATCGTTTCGGCGACCCAGGTCATGGGGCTTTCAAGCCGCCCCTTGCGCATTAATAGGCTGTCGCTTACCACCTTGCCTGGATTGTTCATCTTTGTAGAGACTCCAGAATTTGTTAGCATCTCGCTCCTTTTTATCTCATCAAACTTGGTAGCGCCAAAAAAACTCGGGCGGAAATATGAAGATTTCCGCATTTACTTCTGCAATATTCCTATTCGGTATTTTTATGTGTCGCTTGCATTTCAGTGCGTGTTGACTTGATTCCACATTCAATTAGAAGCTAATTTCTTAATAATATCTCTCCATTTCACATTTTCATTTTTGATGAAAACCTTAAACTCTTCAGGCGTGCTCCCCACAACTTCACTGCCTTGAGAATTCATAGTCGCTATCAGCTCCGGATTAGCCAATATCGCGATAATGCCTTTATTCAGCATATCCACCTTTCCCTTATCGGGGTTTCCAGGTGAAACGAGCCCATTCCATGCTCCAGATTCATAGCCATTAACACCGGATTCCGCAATGGTAGGAACATTCGGTATCGCACGATTGCGACGCAGAGTAGTAACTCCTAATGCCCGCAATTTTCCGGAACGTATGTGCGGAAGTGACGGCAGAAAATTATTAAACAAAAATGAAATCTGATCTCCGAGAAGTTCCACTGTAGCAGGCCCCGACCCCTTGTATGGCACGTGAGTTGCGGATATCCCAGCCATGGTATTAAATAATTCAGTTGTGATATGCGTGCCCGACATATGTCCTGCTGTGCCGTACGTAAGTTTTCCTGGGCTATCTTTGGCAAGTTTTATCAGATCGGCCACGGAACGCAATGAAGAAGATGATGGAATTACAAGCACGTACGGTGAGGTCGCTATTAAGCTAATGCCTGTAAAGTCTTTTACTGGATCATATGGGGCTTTTGTTGTCGCATGTGGCAGGAATGCCATGGTCGATGCAGAACCAAAAACCAGTGTATTTGCATCAGCTGGTGCGTCCAAAGCAATTTTCATGGCAATCAATCCACTTGCGCCCGCTCGGTTATCGACAACAATGGTTCTGGAAATCTGTTTAGACAAATTCTCGGAAATCAGACGCGCCATCAAATCGACCTGCCCACCCGGAGCGAACGGCACAATAACGCGAATGGGCCTCGTCTCAGTCTGCGCTGCCGAAACCGCTGCCACTTCAATCATAAATAGTGCGCTGACGATATGGAAACCAAAGAAAGCAGACTTTATGGTTGCCACGATTACCTCCTTGGATTATTTAATATTCCCGAAAGACAAACACGCAATTTAGGGGGGGGCTGGAATAGACCGCCGCAATGCTGCCGCCAGGCGTGATGATCAAGCGATGTGGGTGCAGGTAGTGTTGCGCCTGTGTGTTGTGCGGGCGTTGTTCCATCGAGGGAGCGATGCACGCGAAACGCATTGTAGTAATCGCGGAAGGCGTCCAACTTCCGCGTCAAGTCGACGCAGTTCCAAAATAACACACGGTCGAGATATTCGCGGCGAACGGTGCCGATGAGCCGTTCGATAAACGGATGCGAAACAGGGACGCAGGGAAGCTCAGTGGCGGATAGCTGCCCCCCCGGCCTTGGAAGCCAATAACCAAGCGGGGGTTGACGCAGGGCAGCGGCACCATCAAGCCAGTTTTGCAATATTCAAGCGGTCGCCTTATTCGACATCGCGCGCTTGATCTCGTGCAACGTGCGCTCCAGGTCTTCCTCGTTATTGAAGAACGACATCGATACGCGCAAGGCGTCGTCCTTGACGTTGACGACGATCTTGCGCTTGTGCAGCCTTGCCTGTATCGCTTTCGCGTCGGGTATCATCAGGTTGACGATTTGCGCGCGTTCTTCCCACGCATCGGGCGTTTGCGTCTTGATACCTGCTTTGCGCAGCATGCCCAGAAACGTCGTCGACAATTGACGCACGCGCTCTTCGATATTGGCGATGCCGATCGATTGCAGGAACTCGGCGCCGCGCCGCATCACGCGCAGGCCGAGGAAGCTCGGATTGCCGCCTTCAAAGCGGTGCGCATCGTGCACGTAGTCAAATTGCTTGTTGGCGGCGGCGCCGACCACGCTCAGGGGCCGGATAAACGGGGTTTTCAGGTTGCGGATGAGTTCGGCGCGGCAATAAATGAGGCCGGTGCCGGTCAACCCCAGCAGGCCTTTGTGACCGCCGATGGCGACGATGTCGGCTCCCAGCGAAGACAGCGGTGCGGCGAGGACTCCCGCCGCCTGTACGCCGTCGACCACGAGCCGGATATCGCGCTCGCGGCAGATCTTGCCCAGTGCCGGCAAATCTACACGGTAGCCGTTGCCGTAGGTGACATAGGCGCAGGCGACGACGCGCGTGTGGCGGTCGATTTTTTCGAGAAAGGTGTCGAGCGTGAGGCGGCCGTCGCGATGTTCGGCAAACCGGATTTCGACCCCTTTGGACTCCCAGTGGCGCCACACCCAGATATTGTTCACGTGCTCCATGTTGGTCAGCACGATGTTGTCGCCGGATTTCAGGTCGAAGGCGTGCGCCGCGATGTTGAGCCCTTCGGTGGTGTTTTTCATGAATGCGAGCTCGCCCGGCTGCGCGCCCAGCAATTTGGCCATCAGGCTGCGCGTGGCTTCGACGTTCTCGCCCGACCACGCGTCTTCGCCGGCGTTGTCGTAAATGTCGCGGCAGTACTCCTGCATCGCCCATTCGACGCAGCGCGGCGGGATGGTTTTGCGCGCGATGTCGAGGTAGGTCCAGTTGGCGAGAGTCGGGAATTCATTGCGCAATGCTGCCCAGTCGGGTGGTGTTTTCATCGGGATGGTATTTCCATAAAGTTAGTGATTGCTTGGGAAATTCAGTCGGGTTTGATCTTAGCTTGTTTAATGACCTGCGCCCAGCGCGCGAGTTCGCGCTTGATGTGGGCGGCGAATTCAGCGGGCGTGCCGCCGGCCGGGTTGTCGACGACAAACTGCTGGCCAAGCGCCGCGGTGAGTTTATTGCCTATCATGCGCGCCATCGTGTCATTCCCGCCGCCAGGCGGGAAAGGCACGATAAAGCGGATCGGCTGCGCTGGATAAGTCTCTGTGCAGCTACCGTGCCGGCCAGCGATAGCGCGAAAGTTGCCAGAAATACACGGGAAATCACGGGATCACAGCACCCCTGACATGCCGCCGTCGAGGTTCACGCTGGTGCCGGTCACGTAGCTCGCGGCCGCGGAGCACAGGAACACGATGACATTGGCGGCTTCTGCCGCTTCGCCGAAGCGGCCGAGCGGGATCGTCTTGGAGTCTTTCGCGTAATACTCGTCGGCGCTGATGCCGGCCTTGGTGTAACGCCGCTCGTGTTGGCCGGATTTTATTTTCCCGATGCAGACCGTGTTGACGAGGATGTTGTCGGCGGCGAATTCCTTCGACAAGGCCTTGGTCATCGCCAGGCCTGCCGCACGCGAGATGGAGGTCGGCATCGAGCCGCCCGCGGGTTGCTTGGCGTTCACAATGGTGATGTTGATGACGCGGCCGCCGCCGCGTTTTTGCATATGCGGAATGGCGAGCCGCGTGCAGCGGATCGCGCCGAATACCTTGAGCTCGATGTCTGAACGCCAGGTCTCGTCTTTGATGTCGAGGAACGCGCCGCGCGCCGAAGTGCCCGCGTTGTTGACGAGTATGTCGATGCCGCCGTACTGTTTGACGACGGCGGCGATAAATTTTTCGATATCTTCTGCCTTGCTCATGTCGGCCACCATGCCGAAGACTTCGCCGCCGGCGCTTTTGATGGCATCGACGGTTTTCCTGATGTTTTCCGCATTGCGGGCACAGATGGCGACCTTCGCGCCTTCGCGCGCAAATTCGATGGCGGATGCCTTGCCGATACCTTCGGTGCCGCCGGTGACGATGGCGACCTTGCCTTTCAGTCCTAAATCCATTGCTGCTCCCCCCAAAAATTAAACTTCTGCGATGATTACCTGCGTCCGGCACCCGTGAAACTGCCGGCTTTTGCCCATTTTACGGTTCGACGCGATTGTGGCAGGCAATTCCGCGCCTGTCCGCAGCCAGACCTTCGGCCGGGCGATCGATTTGAGACGGGATTCGCCGCGAGCGTGTACGACCCCGGATTTTCGCACGAGTTGCGCGATTGCCGAAGCGCGGTTTCGAGCATACTATCGGATCAGGCGCGAGTGCCGTTGCACAGGAGAACACGATCATGTTGTATTGCCTTGCATCAACAGGTAATCGCAGTAGCCGCAGGTTTTGGCTGGCCGCCTGCAGTCTGCTACTGGTTGCAGCCGCGTTCTTCGCGATGCCGCTACCCGTGCGTGCCGCCGAAGCGCCGCGCCCCCGCACCCCCCTCACAGTCGATGCATTCTCCGTGGTCAAGGTGAACGTAAAAGCCGTTGCCGACGCGCGCAGCCGCAATTCGCTCGGCGGCGACCGTGAAGGCACCGGCATCGTCATCGATTCGAGTGGACTGATCCTCACCATCGGCTACCTTGTGCAGGAAGCGGAATCGGTAAACATTTCCGCCGCCGATGGGCGCGTGGTGCCGGCAAGCGTCATCGCCTACGATTTCACCACCGGTTTTGGCCTGCTGCGCGCGGTCAAGGCGCTGGCGGTCAAACCCATCTCGTTCGGCGATTCGGCGACGGTGCCGGAGCGCGAGCCGGTGCTCATCGTCGGCTTTGATGGCGTGGCGCCGGCGTTCGTCGTGTCGCGCCGGCCTTTCGCAGGTTACTGGGAGTATTTGCTGGACGAGGCGATCTATACCGCGCCGGCGACCGTCAACTGGCAGGGCGCTGCACTCATCAACAAGGAAGGCAAATTGCTGGGGGTCGGTTCGCTGGTGGTTGGCGATGCGCTCGGCGGCAGAGGACAGGTGCCCGGCAATATGTTCGTGCCCATCGATTTATTGAAACCGATACTCGGCGACCTGATTGCGCAGGGCAGAACGTCATCGAAGCCGCGGCCGTGGCTTGGTATCAATACCCAGGACCTGCAGGGCAAACTGATCGTGACGCGTGTGTCGCCCGACAGTCCGGCCGAGCAGGCGGGGCTGGCGAACGGCGACATCATCGTCGGTATCCGCGGCGAGCAGGTGAAGGGGCATACCGATTTTTACCGCAAGCTGTGGGCGAGCGGCGATGCAGGCGCGGACGTGGTGCTCGATGTGCTGAAAGGCACCGAGGTCAAGAAGCTCGAAGTGCATTCGATGGACCGCGAAAAATATCTGCGGGCCAGGCCGACTTACTGAGGGCAGGCAAAAACGAAAAAATCCCGGGCGCTCCCCGGGATTTTTGTGTGCGGCGTCCTAGAACGTTCCCATGCCGGCCACGCCGGTCGCAAGGTCCATGTCGGTGACGATTTTCTTGCCGATCAGGTTGCGCAGTGTTTCGCTGGTGCCGCCGCCCAGGCTGCCGTAACGGGTGCCGCGGAAAAAACGTGACACCGGGTATTCGTCGGTGAAGCCGTAGCCGCCGTGTACCTGGATTGCTTCGGAGGTGACGCGGATGCTCATCTCGTTGCAATAGATTTTCGCCATTGCCGCGAGCATCGGATCGGGAAACTGTTCGCCGCTGACGGCGGCGCGGTATAGCAGGCCGCGCGCCGCTTCGATCTGGATGTACATGTCGGCGGCTTTCCAGCGCATGCCCTGAAAATCACCGATCGGATGGCCGAATGCCGAGCGCGCGCGCAGATATTTGACGGCTTCTTCCATCGCGCCTTCGGCGAGACCCAGGCAGATCGCCGGATTGAGGCAGCGCTGGGTGTTGAACGCGTTCAGCATGCGTTTCATGCCGTCGCTGCGGATCACCAGGTTTTCAAGCGGCAACTCGATATCGTTGAACTGCACTTCGCTCAGGTATTCGCCGCCCATGGTGTGGTATTTCGGCTCGGCGACCAGCCCTTTGACGCCGCCCGGGATCAACACGCAGCCTATGCCCTTGGCGCCCGGCACGCTGTCGACGCGCGTGAACACGACGAACATCTCCGCGATATCGGCGCGACTGATCAGCGTCTTGCGGCCGTTGATGACGATGCGGTCGCCCTTGATCACGGTATTGGTGGTGTAGTTGGGCACGTCGGTCCCTGCATTCGGTTCCGTCATGCAGATCGCGAGAATGGCTTCGCCGGTGGCGACGCGCGGCAGGATTTTCTGCTTGATTGATTCCGGCGCGTAGGTGCTGATGATGCGGCATTGCACGCCGACTTCGCCGAGCACCGCCATCGCGGTGACATAGCAGACCTTGCCGATTTCCTCGAGCACCAGCACGGTGTCGAGGATGCCGAGTCCCGAGCCGCCGTACTCGGTGGGCACCGCCATGCCCAGCACGCCGATTTCGGCGAGCCTTTTCATGTTTTCCGCGGGCCAGGTGCCGTCGAGGTATTTGATCGCGCGCGGCGCGAACTCCTTCTGGCAGGCTTTGCGCACCACGCTCACGAATTCGCGTTGCTCGTCGCTGAGTTTGAAATCCATGTTTCACTCCTTTTGAAATTACGCGTATGACCGGCGCACCAGAGGCAGCGTAGCTTTGCCGATGGTGCGTCCGCGTCGATGCGCGTGGGTTTTATTGAACAGTAACACGCGCCGCGTGCCACGCGGCAATGCCTTGCGTCAGATCGTCGAGGCAGCCGAACACGGTCGCGCCGGCTTTTTCCAGCGCTGCTTTCTTGGCCGCGTAGCCGCCGTGACTGCCGTGGGCCAGTGCGCCCGGCGTGGCTGCCAGCGCCTCGATCTCGACTCCGCCATGGGCGGCGAGCATGACGCGTACTCCTGCCGTAACCGGATCGAGCATGAAGCTCAAATACGCTTCCTCGACATTCGTCACTTGCGATTCCATGCGGCATGCCTGCACGGCCATGCCTTGATGGACCGCGCCGACGATTGCGCGCAATTGCGATTGCAATTCATCGCGTGACTTTGCAGTGCGGATCAAAGCGGCCTTGCCGCGTCGGCCGGCTGCGATCTGCGCTTTCACGCCCCAGGGCGCTGGCGGAAGCTGCGCATTGCCGAGATTGGCGCCATCGAGCAGTACGCCCGCGGGTGCTGGTGCGCCGTGCGGAGCGAGCAGTGATTTGGCGTCGTGTTCCAGTAAAAACATGTGATGGAAAGCCGTGCGGCGAACTGCGTATCGCGAGAGGGAAGGGAGCGCGGATTATACGTGTGACCGGTGTTTTTTGCTGTCGCTGCGAGACGGGCGGTATAAAATGCATCTTTTGCGCCTGCGCGAGGTCCATGCACTGCGCGCCGCATCACATAACCGGGAGCAGTTTCAATGAGCACGCAGGCAACCGTGACGGCAAAAGGTCAGGAGCACTGGACAAAGAAGGGCGACGTCAAAATTTTTCTGTTTGAGAAGCCCGCCACCGTAAAGCCCGTGCGCGGCACGGTATTGTTTATCCACGGCTCATCGATGGCATCGACCCCGACTTTTGATTTGCAGGTGCCGGGCCGCCCGTACTCGTCGGCGATGGATTATTTCGCCTCCCAGGGTTACGACACCTGGTGCTTCGACATGGAAGGCTACGGACGCTCCGACAAGACGCGCGACATCAATTGCGATATTTCCAACGGCGCCGATGATGCGAAGGCGGCGACCGACTACATCATGAAGACGCGCGGCGTGCAGGATTTTCTCGTCTATGGCATCTCGTCCGGGGCATTGCGCGCGGCGATGTTTGCCGAGCGGCATCCCGAACGCGTGGCGCGGGTGGTTCTCGATGCGTTCGTCTGGACGGGCAAGGGCAGCCCGACGCTCGACGAGCGGCGCAAGAAACTGCCGCAGTTCCTGACCATAAACCGGCGCCCGATCGACCGCGCGTTCATGCATAGCGTGTTCGACCGCGATCATCCGGGCTGCGCCGAGAAAAAAGTGGTGGATGCGTTTGCGGACGCGGTGCTGGCGCTCGACGATTCCATGCCGACCGGCACCTATGTAGACATGTGCTCGAGACTGCCGATCGTCGATCCGCTGAAGATCAAGGTGCCGGTCCTGGTCATGCGCGGAGAGTTCGACGGTATCGCGGGCTTCGATGATCTGATCGAGTTTTTCAAGCTGCTACCGAACCCCGACAAGCAGTTCACCGTGATGGCGGGGATTTCGCACGCGAGCTTCCAGCAGATCAATTACATGATGGTGTATCACATTCTGCTGTCGTTCTTTTCCCAGCCGGCACCGGTTTATCGCGGTTGAAAGGGCGGCGCATGAAGAGCTTGAGCTGCGCTGGCGCGGTATTCGCAATGCTGGCCTGTACTGCTGCCGATGTGCCGGCGCAGACATGGCCTGCCAAGCCGGTTCGCATCGTCGTGCCGTTCACGCCGGGCGGCGGTCTCGACATTCAGGCGCGCATGTTCGCCAAAAAATACTACGAGACGCTGGGCCAGACATGCGTCGTCGATAACCGCACCGGCGCGGGTGGATTGATAGATGCCGAGGCGGTCGCGCGGGCGGCGCCTGACGGCTATACGATATTGTTTTCGAGTGCGTCGCTGGCGGTCAATGTGAGCTTGTACAAGAAACTCGCGTTCGATCCGGTCAAGGACCTCGATCCCGTGTCGTGGGTCTCCTCGGTGCCGCTGGTACTGACGTCGGCGCTGCCCAATGTGCCAACGATGAAATCGTTCTATCCGGAGTTCGTGTCCGACAACTGGTACGCTTTTTTCGTGCCGGCGGGAACGCCGCAGGAGATCGTCACCAGGCTCAACAGCGAGATACTCAAGGCATTAAAGGCGCCGGATATCATCGACTACATGTCCCACGACGGCGCCGATCCCGTGGGCAGCACGCCCGCGGAACTCGCCGCGCACTACCGCAGCGAAGTGGTGAGATACGCCAAGCTGATCAAAACCGCGAATATTCAACCCGAATAACTCTCAAACCAGGGAATACCCATGTCTGATTTCGATGCCTCCAAGCTTACCCCGCTCGAACAATATAAATTGCTGGTAGGCACTGTTACGCCGCGGCCGATCGCTCTGGTGACGACGTTGGGGCCGACAGGACCCAATGCCGCGCCGTTCAGTTTTTTCAATGCGGTCGGTTCCGATCCCGTGATGCTCTGCTTCTCGGTAGGCAACAAGGAGTCCGGCGCCAAGGACACGGTGGCGAATATCCGCGACTGTCCGGAATTCGTGGTGCATATCGTGAGCGACGCCATCAAGGACGGGATGAACGTGTGCGCCGTCGACTATCCGCGTGGCATCAACGAGCTCGAAAAAGCGGGCTTCACCGCCGTGCCATCGAAAATGGTGCGCCCGCCGCGCATCAAGGAAGCGCCGGTGGCCATGGAGTGCAAACTCATACAGATACTCGAGCTTGGCCGCCGCCCCAACCATCTGGTGATCGGTGAAGTGGTCTGGTTCCACTACGACGACGGCCTCGTCAACGACCGCTATCACGTCGACGTTGGCCGCGTGAATCCGATCGGGCGCCTCGCCGGCAAAGGCGGCTATACGCGCATCACCGACCGTTTCGAAATGCCGCGCCTGGCGGAAGGTGCTGGGGACTGAGCCCTTGACTGCCCGTGCCAGCGGGATTCGTCGCGCATTCGGCAAGGTGATTGCCGGCCTCGCCGATTACATAGAGCGTGTCAGCGCCACGACCAGAATTCGCCGCGCTCCTGCATGAAAGATTTTGCCAGCACCATTTTGTGCACTTCGGACGCGCCGTCGACCAGCCGCGCCTGGCGCGCGTAGCGGTAAATCCATTCGAGCGGCGTGTCTTTCGAATAGCCGCGCGCGCCGTTCAACTGTATGGCGGTGTCGACCGCCAGATGCAGCACATCGGCGACCGCGACCTTGGCCATCGAAACTTCCTTGCGCGCGTAATCGCCGCGATCGAGCTTGTCGGCCGCGCGCATCACCAGCAGGCGGCCGATTTCTATCTGCATCGCCGCATCGCCCAACAGCCATTGCACCGATTCGCGGTCGGCGAGCTTCACGCCATGTCCGCTGCGCTGCTCAACGTAGTCTGCTGCAATCGCCAATGAGCGGCGTGCGAGCCCCAGCCAGCGCATGCAATGCGTGAGCCGCGCGGGGCCCAGGCGTATTTGCGTATATTTCAGCCCGTCGCCGACATTCATCAACCGGTTTTCATCGGCGATTTCGAGGCCGTCGAATTCGAGTTCGCAATGCCCGCCGTGCTCCTCCGGTCCCATGATGGGAATGCGGCGCACGATGCGCCAGCCCGGTTGATCGCGGTCGAACAGAAAAGCCGTGAGTCCCTTGCGCTTGTCGTCCGAGGTCTTGGCGATGAGTATGAAATGCTGCGCGACGCCCGCGCCGGTGATGAACCATTTGCGGCCGCGCACCACCCACTTATCGCCTTGCTTCGTCGCCGTGGTGAGCATCATGGTCGGGTCGGAGCCTGCGCCCGGCGCGGGTTCTGTCATCACGATTGACGAACGGACCTTGCCCGCAAGAATGGGCGCGAGCCAGCGTTCTTTCTGCGCCGCGGTGGCGACCTGGTTCAAGGAACGCATGTTGCCGTCGTCGGGCGCGGCGCAATTGAAAACCACCGGGCCGAAAATCGAATAGTTCATTTCTTCATAGCAGGCAGCGATGCCCGTCATGCTGAGACCCTGCCCGCCGGCGTCTTGCGGCATCTGCGGCAGCCACAGGCCTGCCGCCTTGGCCTTGCCGCGCATTTTTTCAAGCAGGTCGAGGCGGATGTTTTCGTGCTCGTCGAACGATGCGGGGTCGCTTTCGAGCGGGAGCAGATGCTCGGCGACGAAGGCGCGATAACGCAGGCGGAAATCTTCAACGTGGGTCGGAAGCGTGAAATCCATGATTTAATCTCTCAAAAAATATTCGTCGCAAAGGCGCGAAGAAAAACGCTGCATAACGGAAAACAAAAAGATTGTGCGTTTCAATGTCGCCGCTTTCGGGTCTGTGCCGTTATTTTTGGATCGGGAACCTTTGCGCCTTTGCGCCTTTGCGGCTAGCCATTCTGCAGTAATGTTTTAGCGCGTTCGCGCAAAACGAATTTCTGGATCTTGCCGGTCGCGTTCTTGGGCAGGTCGCCGAACACGACTTTCTTCGGCGCCTTGAAATGCGCCAGCACCTCGCGCGCGTGGGCAATCAGTTCGGTCTCGCTCGCGGTGGCGCCCGGTTTCAGCGTGACGTAGGCGACCGGGACTTCACCCCATTTCGGGTCAGGGCCGGCGACCACTGCGGCTTCCATCACCGCCGCATGCGCGGTCAGCGCGCGCTCGACTTCCAGCGACGCGATGTTTTCGCCGCCCGAGAGGATGATGTCTTTCGAGCGGTCCTTGATTTCGACATAGCGGTCGGCGTGCATGACGCCGAGATCGCCGGTGCGGAACCAGCCGTCGGGTGCGGCGCGCTGCGTTGCTTCGTCGTCGCGATAGTAGCCGAGCATGACGTTGTTCCCGCGCAACGCGATTTCGCCGATGGTTTTGGCATCTGCCGGCACGTCGCGCCCGTCCACATCGACGACGCGCAATTCCTCGGCGATCACGTTGCCGACACCCTGGCGCGCCTTGATGCGGCCTTGTTCTTCAATCGGCAGTTTGTTCCAGTCCTCGCGCCATTCGCAGACGACCGCCGGCCCGAAGGTTTCGGTGAGGCCGTAGAGGTGCGTCACATTGATGCCGAGTTCCGCCATGCGCGTCAGTATTGCCGGCGTCGGCGGCGCGCCGCCGGTGGCGGCCTGTAGCGCGTGCGCCAGCTTGACTTGCTTGGCCGCTTCAGCCCAGGCAATCATGATCAATACGGTAGGTGCTGCACAAAAGTGAGTGACGCCGGATTCGCGCAAATGTTGCCAAATCAATTCGGGATCGAGCTTGCGCAGGCAAAGATGCGTGGCGCCTGCCGCGGTCACGCCCCAGGTAAAGCACCAGCCGTTGCAATGAAACATCGGCAGCGTCCACAGGTAAGTGCTGGCGCAGTCCAGTCGCATGTGCGCCACCATCGCGAGCGCCTGCAGGTAGGCTCCGCGGTGGTGATACATCACGCCCTTGGGCTTGCCGGTGGTGCCGCTGGTGTAATTGATCGAAATCATGCCGCGTTCGTCGGCGACGGGTTCCGCGTGTGGAGTTGCGCCGGCCAGCCAGGCTTCGTATTCGTCTTTGCCGCCAGCGCGCACGAGTTTTAGTCCGGCGCCGGTTTTCTTTGCAATTTCCAGCGCCACCGTTTCGAATTCGTGGTCGTAGATGAGCACGCGCGCAGCGCTGTGTTCGATAACATAGGCGAGATCGCTGGCGGTCAGGCGCTGATTGAGCGCAACCAGCACGGCACCCGCCAGCGGAACGCCGTAGTGTGTTTCGAGCAGCATGTGGGTATTCGGCGCCAGCACGGCGGCACGCGTACCGTTGTTAATACCCATGGCGCGCAGGGCGCCAGCCAGTCGCAGCGCACGCTGGTAGAACTCCGCGTAGGTGTAGCTCAGGTCGCCGTCGATGACGGCGATGCGGTCGGCGAACACGGTGGCCGAGCGCCGCAGGAATGCGGTCGGTGTCAGCGGTTCGAACGACATTTGTTCAGTAGTCATTGGTGTCTGATGTTGAATCAGGTCTGCAGAGCGCGCGGGTTTGAAATCGCGAGCTCGTCCGCGGATGTTTTTTCGAGATGATCCAGCAATGCCTTGCGTGCCTTGTCATCAAAGCCGCCGGCGCGGATGTCCGACGCGAGGCGCTGGTTGAGGCTGGCGAGTGACGTTGCAAGCGCCGGCCCGGCAGGAGTTTCGCTGGTTTCACCAAGCAGCTTCTGCAACCGTGCAAATTCCGCGTGCATGGCTTGATCAGCTCCCGCGTGCTCCCGCGATGCAATTGCCATCGCATTGGCTATCATCAGCGCGTCGTAACGCAGCTCTTCCGGCAGCCCCGGCAACAGTTTGTCGAGCAGCGTAGAGCGCGCGATGGCGAGCAGGTCGGCGGCGTTGGGCTGGGTTTTCATGTCCTAAACCTGTTGGAACCGCCGATGGACGCGGATGAACGCAGATGGAAGCAAGGCTGATAAATAAAAAACATTTTTTGAGCGAGGCATAACATTTTATTTTTCTGCCTCGCTGGTTTTCATCGGCGTCTATCGGCGTTCATCGGCGGTTGTTTTTACGGTTAGCGCAATAATCTCGTATTCAAGTTCGGCGACGATGCGGCCGGTGAGGGCGAGTTCGAGCGAGCGCTCAACGCCGGACAAATGACGTTGCGCCTGCTGCAATGCGATGACGGCCCAGCGGATATGCGCCATGACCTGCCAGTATACGAGTGCTGCGGGCGTCACGGTGCGTCCGGAAGCGCGCTCGTAGGGCGCGAGAAAATCCGCGGCCTCGGCAACGCCGCCGGCCGGCCGCTGCTTGCCGGCAAAGCGCCAGCACTTGGCGAAGATCCAGCCGACGTCCTCGAGCGGATTGCCGAACGCGGCGAATTCCCAGTCGAGCACCCCGGCAAGCCCGCCGTCGTGCACCAGGTAATTGCCGGTGCGGTAATCGCGGTGAATGAAGGTGGTTTCTTCGGTGGCCGGTGCATTCAGTTCGCACCAGCGCAGCCCCCATTCGAGTGCGGGGTGCGACGCGGGGAGTTGATCGAGGTATTTTCGGTAGTGTGCGATGTTGTCACGTGCCAGCATCGTTGAAAGGAACGCGAGTTGCGGTTGCGGCGGCTTGATGGCGTGCAGGCGCGCGAGATTCTCGGCCAGTTCGCGCGCCAGGTGCGGGCGGTCCGGAACCAGCGCGGCTTCGCGTGTGACGCGATGCCCGCTCGCCACGCCCGGCAGGCGCTGCATGATAAAGAATTCGCGCCCGGTGACTGCCATATCGCTGCACAGGAACAACGGCCGCGGTGCGTGGACGTTCGCCGCGTATGCGACTTTGAGGATTTCGAATTCTTCGCTGCGTTTGAGGCTTGCCTCGACCCGCGCCGCGGCATCGGTGCGCAACACCCATTGCTGTGGGCCGGCGTACGTGCCACCGGTGATTTCAACGTCGAGCGCCCAGTTTTCCTGCACCGCGCCGCCGCTCATGCGCGCGAGCTGACTAATGCTCACGGCGCTAGCAGCTGCCGCGGCGCGCAGGAAAGTTTCGAGGCGGGCGCGGGTGTCGGCGGCGTTAAGGTCCATGATTAACAGGGCAAAGATAAAAAATCTTGAACCGCCAAGGACGCCAAGGACGCCAAGGACGCGAAGGAAGATTCAAGTGCGATGGAGTTTGAGTGAAAAATTGACGATAGAGACAAGATGGCAGTTACTCTCGAAACCCGACTTTATATCTTCCTTTCTTTTGCTTTTCCTTTGCGTCCTTCGCGTCCTTGGCGGTGTAAGCTTTTCCTCAAAGCTTTTCACTGCTACATATGGGAATACAAGAGGCGTCCCGCTGTCGGCACGCGCGCGGTGAGGATGCAGCCGCTGCCGGAATCGGTGATGTAGATGGTCTTGCGGTCGGGCCCGCCGAAAGCGACGTTGGTCACGAAGTCGCTGCTGCAAGACTGCACGCGGTAGAGCGGTTCGCCGCGATGGTTGAATATCCAGACCGCCCCCATGTCGGGGTGCGCTACGACGAGCCCGTCGTGTTCGTCCATGGTGATGCCGTCCGGGCCGCGCCCGCCTGACATCTGGATCTGCACGCCCATGCGCGCTACCGTGCCATCGGGCGCGAACGGCATGCGCCACACGGCGTTGGCGCGCGTCGCAGCGACAAACAGCGTGTCTTCCTTCGCATTGAGCACCAACCCGTTCGGACTCGGCACGCAATCTGCGAGCTTGTGCAGCACGCCGGCCGCCGTGTAGAGATAAACGCGTCCGGTCGGGTCTGACATGTCGCTCTGGCCCTGGTCGGTGAAATAAAGGTCGCCGTTGGAGGCAAAGGTCAGATCGTTGACGCCCTTGAAGTGCTCGCGGTGATAGCGCGTGACATGGGGCGTGATTTTTCCGCTGGCGGGATCGAGGATAACGATTCCCAACTTGTGGTCGGCAACGAAAATGCGGCCGTCTTTGTGGATGCGCAGGCCGTTCGGTTCGCCGTCGTATTCGGCGACCACTTCGAACTTGCCCTGCGGCGAAATGCGGAAAATGCGGCCATACGGAATGTCGACGACATAGAGATTGCCGGCGCGGTCGAACGAAGGTCCCTCAAGAAAACTGCCGGCTGGAAGCGGACCGCCGCCGGCGGCGATGCGGTCGGCCGGCACGTGGCTTTTGCGCAGCGTCTGCGGCACGGCGGCAAAGACTTCGGTTTCGATGAGTTGCGGTGGGGCGAACATGATGGCGTAGTCCTGTAACCTGGAGTCAGGATTATATGCGAGATGTGCCGCATCGTTGATATGCGGTAAGTTGCGCATCGTTCATAGGTGAGCCGGCACGCGGCGCTATAATTGCCGGGACTCGGTATAATCTGTTCCACAACATAAGTCGCACCTCTTCAGGCACCGCCATCAGCGCGGCCGCACCGAGCAGGGCATGCTGGAGGCAGGAGCAAGCAGTTTTGATTAACGCGGTGCCGTTGCCGCTTGCTGCAAGCTATGGAGGGTTGTCATGAGACGTAAACTTTCAATGGTAGTTGGCTTTGTTTTCGCGACGGCAGCGGCCGGCGCGCTGTTCGCGCAGGACTACCCCGCCAAAACCGTGCGCATCCTCGTCGCCTACACGCCGGGCGGCGGCACCGATCTGGTCGGCCGCGTGCTGGCGAAAAAGCTGGGTGAAATATGGGGCCAGCAGGTGGTGGTCGAAAACCGTCCGGGCGCCGGCGGCAACATCGGCACGGATGCCATCGCGAAAGCCGCGCCTGACGGTTATACGCTGGGTATCGCGCCCAGCACGCATGCCATCGCTCCCAGCCTGTACGCGAAGCTGCCTTTCGATACGCTGAAGGACTTCACGTTCATCTCGCTCGCCGCCGCCGGGCCGAATATCGTCGTCTGCCATCCGTCGGTGCCCGTTACGTCCGTGAAAGAACTGATTGCGCTGGCCATACGCCATCCCGGCCAGCTCACGTTCGCGTCGGCAGGCATCGGTGCTACGACCCATCTTGCCGGCGAATATTTCAAGAGCGTGGCGGGTATAGACGTGTTGCACATCCCGTATAAAGGCAGTTCGCAGGCGCAGATCGACCTGGTCGGCGGCCAGGTGTCGTTCATGGTTGACAGCATGCCTTCCGGGTTGCCCAAGGTGCAGGCCGGCAAGACGCGCGCGCTGGCCACCACCGGCAAGCAGCGCTTCGCCGTGCTGCCCAAGGTGCCGACGGTGATCGAATCCGGATTGCAGTACGAGTCGATTTCCTGGTGGGGCGTCGTCGGACCGGCCGGCATTCCCCAGCCGATCGTCAACAAGCTGCTGGCAGACATCACGCGCGTCATGGCGCAGCAGGACGTCAAGGAGATACTCTCGACGCAGGGTGCCGAACCGACGACCAGCACGCCGCAGCAATTCATCGACTACGTAAAGCAGGAAACCGCGCTGTACGCGAAAATCATCAAGACCGCGAACATCCGCATCGAACAGTAGTGCGCGCGCAACGCGCGGCTCCATACAAGTAAGAGGCATTATTTTGGTTGCACGTTATCGCATAGGCATAGACGTCGGCGGCACCTTCACGGATCTTTTTCTGCTCGATGCGGAGAGCGGCGCGGTGGCGCGGCACAAGCTCTTGTCGACGCCGGGCGAGCCGCATCTGGCGCCGCTGGCGGGCATCCGCGAGATCCTTGCGAAAATTGGCGGCACTGGCGCCGGGGTGGCTTTCGTCGGTCTCGGCACCACCGTGATGACCAATGCGCTGCTGGAAAGAAAAGGCGCGCTGACCGGGCTCATCACCACGGCGGGCTTTCGTGATCTGCTTGAAATCGCGCGCCAGACGCGGCCGCATACGTTCGATGCGTTCGTGTCCAAGCCCGAGCCGCTGGTGCCGCGCCAGTTGCGCCAGGAGGTGGTGGAGCGTATCGCGGCGGACGGCGGCGTGCTGACGGCGCTCGACACCGCCAGTCTGGACGCCGCCATCGATAGTTTGCAGGCAGCGGGAGTCAAGGCGATTGCGGTCTGCCTGCTCAACTCTTACGCCAATCCCGCGCACGAACGCGCGATCGCGGCGCGGTTGCGCGAGCGCTGGCCCGCCGCACACGTGTCGATCTCGACTGACGTGCTGCCGGAATTCCGCGAGTACGAGCGTTTGAGTTCGACTGTGGTCAACGCCTATTTGATGCCGACCACGCGCGATTACTTTCGCGCGTTCGAGGCTGAAGTAGCCAAGCTCGCCGTTCCGGAAGCGCCGTTCATCATGAACTCCGGCGGCGGCATCATGACGCCCGACCAGGCGGGCGAGCGGCCGATCGATACGCTGTTCTCGGGGCCGAGCGGCGGCGTCAGCGGTGCGGTCTATGTGTCAGCGCAAGGCGGCTACGCCAACATCATCACCTTCGACATGGGCGGCACCAGCACCGACGTCTGCCTGGTGCAAAACGGCAGGCCGCAATTGAGCCACAGCCGCATGATCAATGGCGTGCCGTTGAAAGCATCTGCGCTCGACGTGCACACGGTGGGCGCCGGCGGCAGCAGCATTGCCGGTCTCGACGCCGGCGGCATGCTGCAGGTCGGCCCGCACAGTGCGGGCGCACGGCCGGGGCCCGCGTGCTATGGCCACGGTGGCGAGCGCGCGACCGTCACCGATGCCAATGTGGTGCTGGGACGTCTGAATCCGCATTTTCTGCTCGGCGGTGCGCTCAAGATAGACGCCGCGAAGTCGCGCGCGGTGATCGAACGCGACGTCGCCAGGCCGCGCAATATTGATGTCGTCGACGCGGCGGCCGCGATTATCGCCATTGCCGATATCAACATGGCGCACGCGGTGCGCTTTGTTTCGGTCGAGCGCGGTCTCGATCCCGGCGATTTCATGCTGGTCGCGTTCGGCGGCGCAGGTCCCGTGCATGCGGCATCTGTTGCGCGCAACCTCGGTGTCGCGGGCGTGCTGGTGCCTCCCGCTCCCGGCGTGTTGTGCGCGATGGGCGTGCTGGTCAACGACCTGCAGGCGGATTTCAGTCGTACGCGCATGACGAGCGAAGCCGCAACTGACTGCATCTCCGTTGTCGATGGCGTTTACCGCGAACTCGAAGACAAGGGGCGCGCAGCGTTTGCCGGCAACATGAAGAACGCTGCCCAGCTCCAGCTCGCGCGCACCGTCGATGCGCGTTACGCCGGACAGAACCACGAGTTGACGGTAGACGTGCCCGCGGGCCCGTTCGACGGCAAATCGCTGGCCGTGCTGAAAGCGAACTTCAACCGCGCGCACCATGAGATGTTCGGCTACGATTCGCCGGAAAAAATCGTCGAGCTGGTGACTTTCAGGTTACGCGCGCGTCTCACCGTCGAGCGTGCCGATTTCGCCGGCGCGCAGCCAAGTGCCCGCACCGGCGCTCTCGTGCCGACCGCGACACGCAAAGTGTTTTTCGAAAACGCCGGCGGTTTCGTCGATTGTCCGATTTACGACCGCGGCGCGCTGCTCACGGGCGACCAGTTTCACGGGCCTGCCGTCATCGAGCAGATGGACTGCACGACGGTGATTCCGCCGGATTTCGCGGCGCGCGTCGATGCGGCAGGAAACTTATTGCTCAAGCTCAATTCATAGCCGCAGATAAACGCAGATACACGCAGATGAAATTAAAGGCACGAGATTTTTATTTTGACGTATCCGCGTTTATCTGCGTTTATCCGCGGCATAACGCTTTTGATTTCACGGGGTAAACATGGCCCACGCTCAACTGGAAATTATCGCCAGCGCATTCGAAGCAGCGACACGCGAAATGGCGGCGAGTCTCGTGCGAACTGCATTTTCACCGAACATCAAGGAGCGCGCCGACTGCTCGACCGCGATCTGCGACGCGACCGGCCGTGCGCTGTCGCTGATGACCAATGCGCCGGCGCACCTCGGTTCGACCTTGCGGCTGGTCAGCGCAATCCTCCAGCGGTTTCCCGCTGAGACCTTGCGCCCCGGCGATGCATTCCTGGCGAACGATCCTTATATCGTCGGTGTAACGCATCTCAACGATTGCACCGTGGCGACGCCGATCTTCCACGAAGGACGCCTCGTCGCGTTTGCCGCAGCGGTCGCGCATCATTCGGACGTTGGCGGCCGCGTGCCCGGCAGCGAGGCCGGCGACAGCGTGAGCATTTTTCAGGAAGGCATACGCGTACCGCCGGTGCAGATTTACGTGGCCGGCAAGCCGCGTGCCGACGTGCTTGAAATGTTCCACCTCAATTCGCGCATGCCGCATTACGGCGAGGGCGATCTCATGGCGCAAATGGCGTCCTGTACTCGCGGCAACGCGCGGGTGCAGGAGCTGTTTGTCAAGTATGGCTACGAAACGATGCTGAAGTGCGTGGACGAGATGCTCGATGCGACGGAGTTGCGCGTGCGCACCGGCATCCGCAGCGTGCTGAAAGAAGGCACATATAGCGCCGTTGACTGGCTCGACGAAGACGGCGTCAGCGGCGAGCGCATCAAGCTCGCCGTCACGCTTACGATCAAGGACGGCCACCTCACGCTCGACCTGTCGGATTGCTCGCCGCAGATCGCAAGCGGCAAGAACGTGCCGCTCACGCATTCCTATGCGACGGCTTATTTTTGCCTGAAGTCGGTGGTGGACCCGTTTGTGCCGACCAACGAAGGCCTGTATCGCGCGGTGTCGGTTATTGCTGCTGAAGGGTTGGTGGTCAACCCAAAGCCGCCGTCCGCAGTGAGTTCGCGCAACATGACGTCGATGATCCTCGCCGAGGCGATGCTCAACGCGCTGGGCCAGGCAGCACCGTCGCGCAGCGTCGCGGCGGGCGGCCCGGGGCAGGGCTGCATCAGCGCCGGCGCCGATCCCAAGTCGCAGCGCTATTTCATCAATTACGAAAATCTGGCCGGTGGCCAGGGCGCGCGCTGCAGTGCCGACGGCATGGACGTGGTGATGATCAACATGACCAACACGTCCAACCTGCCGGTGGAGGCAATGGAAATGGAGTTTCCGCTGCGCATAGAGCGCTACGAGCTCGTCACCGATTCAGGCGGGCCCGGCAAGTATCGCGGTGGCATGGGCATAGTGCGCGACATGCGGCTGCTGGCGAACAACGCGGGGGTTTCGCTCCGTAGCTCACGCCAGAAATTTCCCGCGCCGGGGATGGCAGGCGGGTTGCCCGGCGGGCTCGGCACTTTCATCCGCAATCCCGGCACGGCTACTGAAACGCGGCTCGGCATGACCACTTCCGGCACGCCGTTCGCCAACGGTGACGTGCTGCGCGTGATGTCGCCGGGCGGCGGCGGTTACGGCGATCCGCGCGAGCGCGATCCGGCGGCGGTCAAGCGCGATCTCGTTGAAGGCAAGATTTCCGCGGACGTTGCGCGGAAGGTGTACGGACTGCGCTGAATAGCAGCGTTTACTCGGGCTTGATCCCGGCGTCGCGTGCAATGGTCGCCCAGCGATCCAGCTCGAATGCAATGCGGGTCTTGGTCTGCGCGGGCGTGGTCGTGCTCACGTCGACCGCAAGGTCAACGACGCGCTCGCGCACCGACGGATGGTCGATGGCGGCGACAAGGTCCTTGTGCAGCCGCGCGAGGATTTCTTTCGGCACATTTTTGGGCGCAACGTACGCCCACCATTGGTTGATGACCATGTCCTTCATGCCGAGTTCGGCGAGTGTCGGCACGTCCGGCAGCGCCTCGACGCGTTTCTCGCCAAAGATGGCGACGGCCTTGATGCGCCCGGTGCGCAATGTTCCTGCGCCACTGGCGAGCGTTGCGATATAAGTTGCAACCTGGCCACCGGCGAGTTCGATCATGGCGGGGCCCGCGCCCTTGTAGCCGATCTGGTTGAATTTCGTGCCGGTGCGCGTCTGCAGAAGCTCAAGCGACAGATGCGTAAACGAGCCGATGCCCGTGTGGGCGGCGGGGATCGCGCCGGGCTTGGCCTTGGCGAGTGCAATGAACTCATTGAGCGATTTCGCCGGCAGGGCGGAGTTGATGTACATGATTTGCGGCGAATTGCCGATCAGCGTCAATGGCGCGAGATCGCTCGCGAGGTCGTACGGCAGCTTCAAGGTCGTCGCGGGCATGACGGCGTGCGAGGCCTCGACAATGGTGATCGTATAGCCGTCGGGAGTGGCGCGGGATGCCAGGTCGACGCCGATGGTGCCGGATGCGCCGCCGCGGTTGTCGATGACGACGGGCTGGCCAACGATGGTCGTCAGCCGCTGGCCGATGATACGTGCAAGCGTGTCGGTGCTGCCGCCGGCCGGCCATGGCACGATCACGCGGATCGGTTTCATGGGGAACTCGGCTGCCGCCGCACACAGCGGCAGGCAGGCCGCAATCAAAACTACACAACGCTGAAACATCTTCATGCTTGCTCCTTCCAAGGATTGCAGTCTAGTCGATCTTGATATTTGCCGCTTTGATGACTCTGGCCCATTTCGTCGTTTCGTCGCGCAGAAATGCGCCGAATGCTTCGGGTGTCCCGCCTATCGCTTCCATGCCGGAAGCGGTGAAACGCTCTTTCACGTCTGCTGCATAGATGCCGCGCGCGATATCAGCAGCGAGTGTGTCGACAATGGTCTTCGGCGTTCCCGCCGGCACGACAACGCCGTTCCACGCGGTGCCCATGACGGTGGGCCAGCCGGCTTCGCGCATCGTCGGCACATCCGGCAGAAACGCAGTGCGTTTTTCGCTGGCGACGGCAAGCACGCGCAGGCGGCCGCTCTGGATGAAAGGCAACGCCGCCGGCAATACGCTCCACAGCGCCTCGACCTGGCCACCGGCGACGTCGGTCGCGGCCTGCGCGCCGCCTTTGTAGGTGATGACTTCCATGCGCGTGCCGCTCGCGTGGTTGAGCATTTCGGCCAGCAGGTGCTGAACCGATGCGACCGTGCTGGCGCCGACGTGCAGCTTGCCGCCCTTCGCCAGCGCGATCAGTTCCTTTACGTTGCGCGCAGGCACGGACGGGTGGACCGCGAGCACGTTGGGGCTCGCGTTGACGAGTATCACCGGTGCAAGGTCGCGCTCCGGATCGTACGGCAGGTTCGGGTAGAGGGTTTTGCCCGCGGTGACGGGGCCGGGCGTCGCCATACCCAGCGTGTAGCCGTCGGGCGCGGCCTTCGCCATGGCATCGGTGCCGATATTACCGTTCGCGCCGGCGCGGTTTTCTACGACTACTGAACGGCCGAGGCTTTCGGTGAGTTTTTGCGCGACCAGGCGAGCGGCGAGATCGGTGCCGCCGCCTGGAGGGTAGGGGACAATCACACGTATGGTGCGATTCGGGTATGACGAGGCGGGGGGCGAGGCCTGCGCGATTAACACGGCGGCCGCGGCCGACTCGCGGACGTTCTCATCCCGCAAGCGGGGCACATCGAAGGGCGGAAGAGGGCTCCCTCTGGGATCTGACCCCGTAGTTGCGCGAGGTGCCGGTGCCAAGAACGATGCGCTTGTTGCCAGCTTCACGGTCGCATCCCGCGCGCGGGTCCCTGCTTCGCGTTCCGCAGGCACCTGTTCACTGCTCGCGTCCAGCCCACCTTGCGGGTAGGGGACGATTATCCGGATGGTTTTCGCGGGGTAAGTCTGCGCTACGGCGAGGCTGACGCAGCCTGCGAGCAGCAGGGCAGAGGGCAGGAAAAATTTCATCGGCTCTATCGATTTACTGGCACGGCGTTTGCAATCCATTGCTAACATACGCGTATGAAAACAGCGCAATTGGATATTAGCATGTCGATAGATATTTTCCGGCGCCTGGCCTGGTCGTTCGCCGTCCTGTTTGCCGTGCATGCCGGTGCGCAGGATTATCCGAACAAAACCATCCGCATCGTCGTGCCTTTCCCGCCTGGCGGCGCGACCGACGTCGTGACGCGCATTGTCGCGCAGAAGCTCACCGATCAATTCGGCAGGCAGGTGGTGGCCGAGAACCGCGGCGGCGCGGGCGGCATACTCGGCTCCGAAACGGTCGCCAAGGCGGCGCCCGACGGCTATACGCTGGTCATGGGCACGACCGGCACACACGCGATCAACGCAAGTCTGTATCCGAAGCTCTCTTACGATCCGGTGCGTGATTTCGCGCCGGTGACGCGCACGGCGCTGTTGCCGAACATGATAGTGGCCCATCCATCGGTGCCGGCGAAGAGCGTGCGTGAGCTGATCGCACTGGCGAAGAAGAAGCCGGGGGAACTTACCTATGCGTCATCGGGCAGTGCGTTGTATCTGTCTGGCGCGTTGTTCACCAGCATGGCGGGCATAGAACTGATCCACGTGCCGTACAAGGGCGGCGGGCAGG
>CAMBSS010000047.1 GCA_945870465.1 Bordetella parapertussis
GGCTTGAAAGTCGACCATGCGCCAAAACGCGGTGCGCAAGCCGGATACAGCGCGAGACCAGCTGTAAATCCATCGCGTTTAGCGTCGGCCAATGGATTGCTCTTTTCAAGCGGCACGAACATCGCGGCCAACACCGTCCACCCGCCATGCGATCCACCCATGATGCCGACACGTTTGCCATCGACGTAGGGCAGCGCACGCAACGCTGCAAGCGCGCCATAGGCATCCAGAGCTCGTGCGGTCCCGTTTACGCTGACAGTTTGATGTCCCGGAATCAGGCAAACGCCGTCGGCAAAACCGCGCGGCGCAAAACTGTCGGGAATCAATACGACGTAACCCTGCTGCACCAACTCCGCCGACCAGCGCATCGGCGCCCCGCTCGACCGCGGACCCAACCCGCTGCAGTCATGCACGATGACCACCGCAGGAAACGGGCCCTCGCCGTCTGGTTTGATTAGCGTCGCCGGTATCTCTGTCGACGCGCCTATCGGCATGACGCCAATACTCGTCCGCTCTATACCGCTTGCGTGCAGACTAAACAACGCAAAAGCCAGAGCTATCGTGGCACGGACTAAGAGAATGAGCATACCCTACCCCGATTAGCCGTTAATGATCGGGAAGTATAGTTGCATAAAAGCAGGTTTCGAAATTGAGCAGTATGTACATGTATGCGGATCCGAAAGCATCCACTGCGCACCCCCAGCGCTTAAGGTGCGTAACATTACTAATTACCAGCCTACCATATCACTACTTTATTTTATTTTTTCATATCCGTTATTTTTTTCTGGTCGCGGAATTTTGATACATGCCGCCTCTGTGCGAACCACCAACGCCCGACGTGCTTGATTACGTTAATTCGCCTCTGGCGTATGTCGGCGGTTAGAAGTGCGCAAGGAACCTGAGCACCGAAGAGATCCTCAGCCGCGCGAAACAGGGACTCAAGGGGTAAGGCTGCTTTGCCCTCACCCCCACCCGGCCCCTCGCCGTTACACTTGCTCTCCCCACTAACGCGGGGCGAGGGCGCATTTCGTGACCGCGATTTAGCTACGCTCGACTTCGTTTTCGAGCGGCGCGTCACCGCGCAAATAGGCTTCGAGATTGCGCAGGAAAATTTCCACGCCGCGCCGGTAGTTGCCGCTGCCGGTAGCGGAATTGTGCGGCGTGATAATGACGTTCGGCAGCGCCCACAGCGGCGAATCCGGCGACAGCGGCTCCATCTTGAACACGTCGAGATAGGCGCCGCGCAAATGCCCTTCGGCAAGTATCTTCGCCATGGCAACTTCATCGACAACTTCGCCGCGCGACATGTTGACGAACCCCGCGGTGCGCGGCAGCAGTTTGAAGCGCCGCTCGTCCATGAGACCACGCGTTTCCGCCGTCAGCGGGCACGCCAGCACCAGCCAGTCGCATTTAGGCAGCAGACTGTCCAAGGCCGACATCGGCAGCACTTCGTCGAAATGCTCGGCCGGCGCGACCTTGCGCCTGAGACCGATGACTTTCATGCCGACTGCGCTCAACACGCGCGCAATGACCTTGCCGATGTTTCCCATGCCGACGATGACGACGGTCTGACCGGGCATGTCCAGCGGCGAATCGGCGCCGAGCTGAGGCGACCACTCGCGTTTCTGCTGCGCGCGCATCCAGTGCGGAAACCCGCGCGAGAGCATCATGAGTCCGGTCACCGCCGTGAGCGCGACCGGCTCGGCATTGGCGCCCGCCGAAGTCGTCACGCGGATCCCGCGCTTGATGGTCGGTTGGTACGGCTTCTGATCGGCGCCGGCGGAAACCACCTGCAGCCACTTGAGGTTAGGCGCCGTGTCGACGATAGGCCAGTACAGCGCCGCCTTGTCGCTCAAACGCGTCTTGATCGTGCCTTCCCAGATGTCGCGCGAATAGAAAGTGACTTCTATGCTCGCCTGCTGCTCCGGCGTGAGCTTGACGTTCGGCGTGAACTCGAGAATGTCGAGCTTGCGCGGCGCTTGCGCGAGGATGCCGGTGAGTTTTTCGTTGAAATCGGCGACCAGTTGTTTCGAGACAAAAAGCGTGGGTTTCATGTTGAACAATCCAAAGTGAGGAAGAAGCAGTCAAAAACATTTTGGCAACCGCCGATGAACGCCGATGGACGCAGATAAGTTCGAAGGACTTGGCGCTGGTTCGGAGCCGGATCCGGAATTGATATCGGCGTTAATCGGCGGTTGCTTGTTGGTGTAGTGTTTAAGTGAATTTACATGCCGGCGGCGACCGCGTCGCCCATTTGCGAAGTGGATGCTTTGCCGCCGAGATCGGAAGTAAGAATTTTGGCATCGGCGATCACGCGGTCCATCGAGCGCTCGATGCGTTGTGCGGCGTCTATTGCTTTAGGATCGTTGCGTTTGCGGCCGAGCCACTCGAACAGCATTTTGCCGGACATGATCATCGCGTACGGATTGGCAATGCCTTTGCCCGCAATGTCGGGCGCCGAACCGTGCGTCGCCTGCGCCATGGCCTGACGCTCACCCACACACAGGCCGGGCGCCAATCCAAGTCCGCCGACGATGCCCGCACCTTCGTTGGTGAGGATGTCGCCGAACTGGTTGGTGGTGACCACCACGTCGTACTGTTGCGGCTTCATCACGAGCTTCATGGCAAAACCATCGACCAGCACCTCTTCCAGCGTGCAATCGGGAAATTCCAACGCCACCTTGCGGCATTCTTCGGCGAACATACCACACACGAGCCTGAACACCGGCTCCTTGTGCACGGAGGTCACTTTCTTGCGGCTGCGCGTACGCGCGATCTCGAAGGCTTCGCGCGCCACGCGATTCGCGCCCTTGCGCGTTACCACTCGCATGCCGATCGAAATATCGTCGTTCGGGCGGAATTCACCCGTGCCCGCAAAAACCACGCTCGCCGACTGCATGCCTTCCGTCACTTCGCGCAAAAACACGATATCGACGTCTTTGTGGATCGACGGCAGATTCGGATACGACTTTACCGGCTTCACGTTTGCGAACAGTTCGAACTTCTTGCGCAACGGCGGATTGATCCACGTCGCGTCGTTGCGCGGATAAGCGTTATGCCCTATCGGCCCCTGCAGCCAGCCGTCGACGCCCTTCAAAGCTTCGACAGTGCTGTCGGGCATGGTGTGGCCGTGGGCTTCGTGCGCCTTGCGCCCGATCGGCAACGGCAGCCATTCCACCTGCAGCCCCGCCTTCGCCGCCGCGGCTTTCATGACCTTGACCGCCTCGGGCACGACTTCGAGCCCGATATCATCGCCGAGCAAGATACCAATCTTCAGCACCAATACTCCCCCTCAAATGCGTGATGAGCGATGAGCAATGGGTGATGGGTAATACCTCCCATTCCCCATTGCCCACTCCCCATTGCCGTCTTTTTCATTCCGTCACCACGCCGACTTCTTTCACGATCCTGGCAAAACGGTCGTTCTGCACTTTCATGAACTGGGTAAAGTCTTCGGGCGACTTGCTGGTGATGATCTCGGCTCCCGACTCGTTGAGCCGCCGCACCACTTCAGGATCTGCCATGACACGCATGGTGACCTGGTAAAGCTTGTTGACGATGGCGCGCGGCGTAGCGAGCGGCAGGTAAACGCCCTGCCATGACCCGCTGCGGATGGTGGGGAAGCCCGTCTCTATCATGGTCGGCGTCTCGGGCAGCAATGCAAACCGCTTGGTCGAGATCACGCCCAGCGCCTTGATGCGTCCGCTCTTGATATGCGGCAGCACCGCGGCAAGGCTGACCACGGCAACGGACACCTCACCACTCACCAATGCGGTCGTCGCAGCACCCGCACCGCCTTTATAAGGTATGTGCACGAGATCGACACCCGCGGCGCGCATGAAAATCTCCATCTCCATGCGCTGGGCACTGCCCGAGCCGGAAGACGCGAAATTCAATCTGCCCGGTCGCGCCTTGGTGTATTCCACAAACTCTTTGACGGTGTTCACAGGCACGGATGGATGCACGGCGAGCGCCCCCGGCACATCTACCACCTCGGTAACTGCAATGAAATCGCGCACCGGCCGCACCGGGAATTTCGGGAAAATGCTCGGATTGATCGCCATGGTGCCGACATTGCCGAGCAGGAAGGTGTAACCGTCGGGATTGGCACGCGCCGCCACTTCGACACCGATATTGCCCGACGCGCCGGCGCGGTTGTCGATGACTATCTGCTGCCCGAACTCCTGGCTCATTTTCGGCTGGATGATACGCCCGACGATGTCGGACGCGCCGCCCGGCGCAAACGGCACCACCATGCGCACTGCCCGCGACGGGTAATCGTCGGCGTGTGCCGTGCCCGCCAGCGGCAGGCAGGCGGCAAGCAGAACAATTTGGGCGATCGATTTCATGGAAAACCTTTTTTAGCCCAATTATTCGTCGTCCTCGCGGAGGCGGGGACCCAGGGCATTCATGCTGGATTCCCGCCTACGCGGGAATCCAGCAAGTCCATGAGTATATTGACCGCCAATTTCCTGGGCTCCCGATTTCGCGGGAGCGACGGACGTTTTTCAACAAACTGCTAGTCGACCTTCGCGCCCGACGACTTCGCGATCGGGCCCCACTTGTCGTATTCGGCTTTGACGAAGGCGGCGAATTCGGCGGGCGTGCCCGGAATCGGGTCGGCGCCGCGCCCGATCAGCGTCTGGCGCATGGCGGGATCGTTCAGGGTCTTGCCGAAAACCTCGTTGATCTTCGCGATGATCTCGGGCGGCGTCTTCGCCGGGACCTGAATTCCGTACCAGTTGACCGCCTCCACTTTCGGCAGCCCCTGCTCAATCATCGTCGGCACGTCGGGGAACAGTGGCGAACGCTTGGGCGCGGCAAGCGCCAGCGCGCGCAACCGGCCGCTCTGGATGTGCGGCTGCAATACCGGCAAATCGGCGATCACACCCTGCACCTGGCCGCCGACCGCGTTCGAAACCGCCGGCGCCGCACCGTTGAACGGCACGTGCAGCATGTTGACCTTGCCTTCGATCTTGAAGAGCTCCAGCGCGAGATGCGGCAAGCCGCCGCTGCCCGTCGATGCAATCGATATTTCACCCGGCCGCGTCTTCGCCAACGCGATCAGCTCTTTCACGCTCTTCACCGGCAGCGACGGATGCACGACCAGCAATTCGCCGGTCTGGGTCACCAGCGTCACGCACACGAGGTCGCGCTGCGCGTCGTACGGCATCTTCGGATAGATGTGCGGACTGATGGTGGCCGTGCCGGTGCTGATCAACATCATCGTGTAACCGTCGGGCGCGGATTTGGCAACGGCTTCGCCGCCGATCAGGCCGTTGGCGCCGCCGCGGTTGTCGATGATGACCTGCTGGCCGAACACTTCGCTGAGTTTTGGCGACATCACGCGGGCGACGATGTCGATGGGGCCGCCGGCCGGAAAGCCGACGACCATGCGCACCGGCTTGGCCGGGTAGCTCTGCCCCCACGCTGCCTGGGCAATGCCAAGCACCGACAAGACTGCAACGGTTTTCCACCGGACGTTCATGTTTCTCCTCCTGCTGGATGCGCACTACCTGGGCGCGTTTTTGAATTATGCAGGGATTGTGCGGCATGCCATGCCGAAACTCAACCGGCGACTGTTTCAGAATCCTAGCGCAAGGCCTCCGGGCCGCGGATCGGTCCCTCCGCGCAGCACTCCGTTCTCGCGGTCAAATTGAATGAGCTGCACCGCCCCGCCGGCGCCCCACGCGCCCAGCGTCTCCACGGTATGGCCCAACTTCGCCAGCGCGTCGCGTGCCGCCTGCGGCACGCGGTCCTCGGCTTTGATGACCGGGGCGCGCCCGAGATTGACCGGGTCGGTTCCGGGGAAACTGTGAAAGCGCGGCGCCTCGGCCGCCTCCTGCACTGACATCCCGTGATCGATGACATTGCTGATCACCTGCGTGTTCCACTGCGCCTGCTGGTCGCCGCCCGGCGTGCCGCCGACGAGCCACGGCTGCCCGTCGCGATAAACCATGTAGGCGTTCAGGGTGTGCATGGTGCGGCGGCCCGGCGCGATGCAGTTGGGATGGCTCGGGTCGAGGCTGAAGCCGCGGCCCGCGCGGTTGTTGAGCGTGACACCTGTTTCACCCGCGACGACGCAAGAGCCGAACGAGTTCGACAGGCTGTGGATGAAGGAAATAGCGTTGCCGTCTCCATCCGCAATCGCAAAGTAGCTCGTGTCTCCAGCGTGCTCCGGCACCATCGCGCCGGCGGGCCAGCACGCGCGGGCCGGGTCGATCTCAGCGCGACGAAGCGCGGCGTGTTCCTTTGAAATCAGCGTCTGCAGCGGCCACGTCACGAAGGCGGGGTCGCCGGCATAGCGGTTGCGATCGGCGAACGCGAGCTTCTTCGCTTCCATCAGCAAATGCATGCGTTCTGGACTGTACGGCGCGAGTTTGCCGATGTCGAAGCCTTCAATGATGTTGAGCTGTTCGAGCACGAGAAAACCCTGCGAAGGCGGCGCGGTCGCGTACACGGTCGCCCCCCGATACTCCGTGGCGATCGGCGTATAGATGACTGCCTGCTGCTGCGCGAAATCGTCGGCGGTAAACGTCTGGCCTTCCTGCTTGAGGAACGCAAGCAGCTTTTCGGCAATCTCGCCGCGGTAGAACGCATCGGCGCCACCCTGCGCCACGATACGCAGCGTTTTCGCGAGGTTGGGAGCCGACCAGCGCTCGCCGGCAGCCGGGACCCGGCCATGCGGCAGAAACTGCGCGGCCGAATGCGGGAACACGGCGAGTTTTTCTGCGCGATCGGCAAAGCGCGCGCTGATGTAATCCGTGATGGCGACACCTTCGTCGGCGAGCCGGATTGCGGGCTCCCAGAGCGCCGCCCAGTCCATGGTGCCATAGCGCTTCCACAATGCCTCGTACACGGCAACCCCACCCGGAACGCTGACCGCATGCACGCCGTCGAGCGGCATCGTCTTGTGCCCCCTGCTCCGATAGTAGTCCGCGGTGGCGCCAGCCGCCGCAACACCGCTGCCGTTGAACGCGACAGTCTCGCGTTGGCGTGCGTCGTACGCCACTGCAAACGCATCACCGCCGAGACCGCATTTCATCGGCAGCACCACGCCTTCAGCCGCCGCCACGGCGATCGCCGCGTCAAACGCATTGCCTCCGCGCTGCAGGATGCCGAGCCCGATGAACGCCGCCACCGGATGGGCGGAGCACACCATGCCGCGCGTGCCGAATGCCTCCGGACGCCGTTGAACGCGCTTGGCTTCGGCCTCGCTCAATCCCCACGAACCGTCATCTATCTTCAAATAGGTCTCCTGGTTTTGGCGGATTCGTGCAGGAACTCACGGCCGCAGACTGCATATTCTAGCGGCAAGCCCCGCACTCCACATTGACTGCATTCTGCGATAAAATCAGCCCCGCATTTAAGAGTGTCTAAGGCTCACGCAGAGACCCGGCGCGCGCCATTCAGCAATACAGCCAAAGTACCGTCAGTTTGAGCATGCTCCGGACTCTTCCGCTTTTAACTCGCGCAGCAGCGACCGCCGGCGCCCGCCCTGACAGAATCGCGAACACCCCCTTCCGAGACGGGTTCAACCTGGAGGCAAAAGTAAAGTGGAATACGACGTAATCGTGGTAGGTAAAGGCAATGCCGCGCTATGCGCTGCGTTAGCGGCGCAGGAAAACGGCGCCAAAGTTCTGATGCTGGAGGCGGCCTCCGAGGACGAGCACGGCGGCAACAGCCGCTTCGCCGGCGGCGTCATGCGCTTCGCCTACACCGGGGTCGAAGACCTGCGGCGCGTCACCGACATCTCCGCCGAAGAAGAAGCCAACAGCGACTTCGGCAGCAACACCCGTGAGCACTTCCTCGACGTGATGCACGAGCTGACCCAGTACCGCACCGATCCGGACCTGTCGGAACTACTCGTCAACAGCGGCCTCGACACCATGGCCTGGCTGCGCACCAAGGGTGCCAAATTCATCCTCAACCACGGCCGGCAGTCGGGCATCATAGACGGCAAGCGCGTCTACTTCGGCAACATGCCGATCGAAGTCAACGGCGGCGGCGCCGGGCTGGTGGACTACCTCGACGCGACGGCAAAGAAGATCGGCATCGAGATTCTCTACGACACCCGCGTGGGTTCGCTCATGCAGGAAAACGGCGCCGTCTGCGGCGTGCACGCCGAGCAGAAGGGCAAAGCGGTCGATTTCCGCGCCAAGGCGGTGGTGCTTGCCTGCGGCGGCTTCGAAGCCAACCCGGAGATGCGCGCGCGCTACCTCGGACCCGGCTGGGACCTGTGCAAGGTGCGCGGCAGCCGCTTCAACATGGGCGACGGCCTCAAGATGGCCCTCGACATCGGCGCGGCGCCGTACGGCAACTGGTCGGGCTGCCACGCCACCGGCTGGGACCGCTACGCGCCCGAGTTCGGCGACGTCAGCGTCGGCGATCAATTCCAGAAGCACAGCTACATCTTCGGCCTGCTGATCAACGCCGAAGGCAAGCGCTTCGTCGACGAAGGCTACGATTTCCACTCCTTCACCTACGCCAAGTACGGCGGCGAGGTGCTGAGGCAGCCCAGCCAGTTCGCCTGGCAGGTGTTCGATTCCAAAGTCACCAAGCTGCTGCGCTCCGAGTACCGCATCAAGATGATGACCAAAGTCTCGGCCAACACGCTGGAGGAGCTCGCCACCAAGCTCGAAGGCGTCAACCCGGACGGCTTCCTGAAGACGGTGCGCGACTACAACGCCGCGGTGAAAAAAGACGTGCCCTTCAACCACACGATCAAGGACGGCAAAGGCACCGCCGGCATCGAGCCGCCGAAGTCGAACTGGGCGCAGGCGCTCGACACGCCGCCGTACGACGCCTACTCGACGACCTGCGGCATCACGTTCACCTTCGGCGGGCTGCGCATCGACAAGGAAACCGGACAGGTCATCAACGTGCACTTCCACCCGATCCGCGGGCTCTACTGCGCGGGCGAGATGGTCGGCGGGCTTTTCTACTTCAATTACGCGAGCGGCACCGGGCTGGTGTCCGGCGCGGTGTTCGGCCGCATGGCGGGGCGCAGCGCGGCGCTGGCGGCCAAATAAGAACTTTGCCGCAAAGACGCCAAGGCGCAAAGAAAAACCGATCTTAACCAGCCGAAATATTTCTCGCCTCATCTTTGCGTCTTTGCGCCTTTGCGGCGAATCAATCGTTAAATGGGTTATAAATGAGCCACGAAGCATCAAGCGACAACCAATACACCCGCGGCATTGCCGAATTCGTTTCCACGCTGCGTTACGAGGACATCCCGGCCAATGTGCTCACGCGCATCAAGCTGCTGATGCTCGATTCGCTCGGCTGCGCGCTCTACGGCGCCGACCTCGAATGGACGCGCATCATGCAACAGCGGCTCGGCGAACTCGACACCACGCAAGCCTGCTCGATATGGGGCACCAAACAGAAAATCTCCGCGCCGCATGCCGCGCTCATCAACGGCACACAGGTGCAAGGTTTCGAACTCGATGACGTGCACCGCCAGGGTGTATTACACGTCGGCGCGGTAGTGCTGCCTGCGCTGATTTCAATCACTGAAATGCGCCCCGGCATGAGCGGCAAGGAATTCCTCACCGCCGCCGTCGCCGGTTATGAAATCGGCCCGCGCGTCGGCATCTGTATGGGCCCCGAACATATCGCGCAAGGCTGGCATTCGGGCGCGACGCTCGGCGTGTTCTCCGCCGCCGCCGGCGCTGCACGCGGCCTGAAGCTGGACACAGACAAAACGGTACACGCGCTCGGCATTGCCGGCACGCAGGCAGCAGGCCTGATGGCCGCGCAGTACGGCGCGATGGTCAAGCGCATGCATGCCGGCCGCTCGTCGCAAAGCGGGCTCTACGGCGCGCTGCTCGCCGACGCCGGCTTCACCGGCATCGTCAACGTGCTGGAAAGCGAATATGGCGGTTTCTGCACGACTTTCTCGCGCTCGACCGACCGCTTCGAACTCGAAGAACTCACCAAGGATTTCGGCAAGGTCTGGCAGACCATGGGTGTTGCGCTCAAGTTCTATTCCTGCGTCGGCAGCAACCACACCACGCTAGACGCGATCCGCCTCATGCAGCAGGAACGCCCGTTCGGCGCCGACGACGTGAAAAGCATCGTCGTCCACGGCTCGCAGGTCACGATGGACCACGTCGGCTGGAAATACGTGCCGCAGGGTCTCACGTCGGCGCAGTTGAACCTGCCCTACTGCGTCGCCACCTGGCTGCTGGACGGCGACTGCTTCGTCAACCAGTTCACGGAAGCCAAGGTCGCCGACCCGCTGCGCATGAAGCACGCGGAGAAAGTCAGCGTAAAGCACGACGACGCCATCACCGCCAAGGGCTCCAAGTTCCGCCACATGGTGCGCGTTGAAGTAACCCTGAATGACGGCAAGAAGATGGAGCGCACGGTCGAAGCCGGGCGCGGCAACGAAAACAATTTCGCGTCCGCAGCCGAGGTGTGCGAGAAATTCGAGAAGCTCGCCGCAGCGGCGCTGCCTAAAGCGCAGGTAGAAAAGCTGCGCGACGCAATGCTGAAGCTCGAAACGCTCAAGGATGCCGCGGAGATCGCGCGGTTGCTCGCCAAAGCATAAGCGCCGTCGAGGAGGTTGCTATGATGATCAGACTGTCGTGGCTGTTCGCGTTGGCACTGTGCACGGCGTGCGCGAACGCGCAGAACTATCCGACGCGGCCGATTCGGCTGATCGTCCCGCTCGCACCCGCCGGCGGCATGGACACCATCGCGCGTGGGGTCGCGCAAAAGCTCACCGAGAGCCTCGGCCAATCAGTGGTGGTGGACAACCGCAGCGGCGGCGGCGGCGTGATCGGCGTCGAGACGGTCTCGCGTTCGACGCCCGACGGTTACACGCTGCTGATGATGAGCGCAACCGGCCTGATCTATCCGCTGATGTACAAAGCGCAATACAACATCGAGCGCGATTTCGTGCCGATAGTGCAGGTCACCACCCAGCCTTACGTCATCGTGCTCAACCCCGCCGTTCCGGTCAAATCCGTGGCCGAGCTGATCGCCTATGCGAAAGCCAACCCGGGCAAGCTCAATTTCGCCTCAAGCGGCAACGGCAGCCTGATCCATCTCATGACCGAGCTGTTCAAGTCGATGACGGGCACGCAGATGACGCATGTCCCTTACCGCGGCATAGGCGCCGCCTATCCCGACCTGCTCGGCGGCCAGATTCAGCTCATATTCTCGAGCAGCATTTCCTCGATGCAACTCATACACGCCGGACGGCTCAGAGCGCTGGCGGTCACCGGCGCCAAGCGCGCGAAAGCGCTGCCGGACCTGCCGACGGTTATTGAAGCAGGCGTGCCGGGCTTTATCGTGAATCAGTGGTATGGGCTCCTGGCGGCTGCCGGCACGCCGCGCGCCATCGTCGAGCGCATCAACCTCGACTCCAACAAGGCGCTGCAGTTTCCCGAGGTCATAGCACGCTTTACCTCCGACGGCGCTGAAGCCGCGGGCGGCACGCCGCAGCAGTTCGCAACCCACATCAAGACCGAACGCGAGAAATGGGCGAAAGTGATCAAGGATGCCGGGATACGCGGGGAGCAATAGAAAAATAAGCGTTACCTGAATACGCGCCGCACCGGCGCATCGCGTAACATGAACGTGCCTAAACAGTGCGCGCAAGGGCGCTACAGGGCGTCAAGCGCCATGGCAAGCCGCTTGCTCGAATAGATGTTCTTCTGAAAAAGGAACGATCATGCACAAGCTTCTCACGCCTGCTGTCACGCTCTCGATGCTGATAAGCGCATCCCTCGCGACCGCGCAAAGTTACCCCACCAAGACCGTCCGGGTCGTCGTCCCCTTCCCGCCCGTGGGCGCCGCCGATCTGCTCGCGCGCACACTTGGCCAGAAATTGACTGAAGCCACAGGACAGCAATTCATCATAGACAACCGGCCCGGCGCAGGCGGCAACATCGGGGCCGAGCAGGTAGCGGCGGCTGCGCCCGACGGCTACCTGCTGCTGATGGCGGCCGTCACGACCTACGCGGTGGGCATGGCTGCGTACAGCAAACTTAGCTGGAACCTCGAAAAAAGCCTGGCGCCGGTCGCATTGGTCGCCAACGTGCCGCACATCCTGGTCGTGCATCCGGCGCTGCCGGCAAAAAACGTCAAGGAAATCATCGCGCTCGGCAAGGCGCGGCCGGGCGAACTCAACTTCGCATCGCAGGGCAACGGCACGCTGTCGCACCTCGAGCAGGAAATGCTGAAGCAGTTGGGTGGCTTCACCGCCAACCACATTCCGTATAAAGGCAGCGCGCCGGGGCTCTCCGACCTGATACCCGGCAACGTGCAGCTCTTTTTCGACAGCATCCCTTCGGCCGCCCCGTATGTGAAAGCGGGCCGCCTGCGCGGCATCGGTGTCGCATCATCAAAACGCTCGCCTGCGATGCCTGACATGCCCACCATAGGCGAATCACTGAAAGGCTTCGAAGCCGACAGTCTGTTCGGCCTGATGGCGCCCGCCGGCACGCCGCGCGAGGTCATCGTCAAGCTCAACGCCGAAGTGCAGAAAGTTCTGACGAGCGCCGACATCAAGGAAAAGCTTCTGGCGCAGGGTGGGCTCGTACAGGGCGGCACACCGGAGCAGATGGCCGACCAGATCAAAAGCGACGTCACCAAGTGGGGCAAGGTCGTGAGGACGGCGAACGTCAAGATCGAATAGCTGTATCAAAAACAGTTTGGAACCGCTGATGGACGCAGATGAACGCAGATAAGCTCCAGAGGCTTGACCTTGATTCGGGGCAAGCTCGGGATTTATATCGGCGTTTATCGGCGGTTGCTTGTAGGTGTTGTATTCTTGAGATGGGTTCCAGTCAAAATCTCGGGCCAGCTCACAAACACTCCCGACTGTCACCATGGCCCGGCCGTCGCCGTCTCACTTGCTTTCCCCGCAAGCGGGGCGAGCAGGCTTTTGGGAAGGCCTATGGTCTCAAAGGTAGAATCACTTTTTCGTTAGCGGAAACAACATGAGAGAAGACGCACGCGACGCGGCCCTGCGCGTCGACGAACAGCGGTTGTGGCAGCGCCACGCCGAAATGGCGAAGATAGGCGCGATTCCCGGCAACGGTGTTAACCGCGCTGCCCTGTCCAAAGAAGACATCGTCGCACGCAAGCTGCTCCTGTCGTGGGCGGCGAAACGCAACTTCACCATCGGTGTCGATCCCATCGGTAACCTTTTCGTGCGCCGTGCCGGCACTGACGCCGATGCTGCGCCCATCATGACCGGCAGCCACATGGATACGCAGCCGCGCGGCGGGCGTTTCGACGGCATTTATGGCGTGCTCGCGGGATTCGAAGCGCTCGAAGCGATGGACGAAGCAGGCATCAAGACACGCCGCCCGATTGAAGTCGTCGCCTGGACCAACGAAGAAGGCGGACGCTTCGCGCCTTGCACCATGGGCTCGATGGTGTTTACCGGCGCGCGGCCGCTCGCGGACGTGCTCGACGTCACCGACAACGAAGGTGTGGTTTTCAAAGACGCGCTGGCGCAAACGCTGGCGGCGACGCCCGAAGCGAAGCCACGCCAGTTCAAATCGCCGGCCGCCGGCTATATCGAAGTTCACATCGAACAGGGCCCGCTGCTGGAGAACGCGCAGAAAACCATAGGCGTCGTCACCGGCATCCAGGGGCTGCGCTGGTTCAATATCGAAGTCTCCGGCAAAACAGATCACGCCGGCACCACGCCGCTCGCACTGCGCAAGGACGCGGTACGCGACTCCATTGCCATCATCAACGCGCTCACCGAACTCACGCACGACCCCGCCGACGTTACGCGTTTTACCGTCGGCCGCATGCTGGTGACGCCTAATTCGCCGAACTCGGTGGCGAGTCACGTGCTTTTTTCGGTGGATATCCGCCATCCCGATCCGCAAACCATCGCGCGGCTGGGTGCTGCGGTCGAGCCGCTGGCGCGCAAAGCGGCGAAGTTTTGCGCGGTCAAGGTCACGCCGACGCTGCACGATGACCCGTGCGTGTTCAATGCGGAAGTCGCCGGCGAGATCGAAACGGCCACCCGCGAGCTTGACCTGCCATACATGCGGTTATCGTCGGGCGCCAGCCACGACGCGAATTACATGTCACGCGTGTGCCCTACTGCCATGATTTTTGTGCCGTGCGAAAAAGGCATTTCGCATAACGAAGCGGAGAACGCAACTCCCGGCGACCTCGCCGCTGGCGCGCGCGTACTGACGGCTGCGCTCATCGCGCTCGCGAACCGCTGACGCAGGATTGCGCTTTACGCCGCGTGCAACACCGCCCGTTCGCGCGTGAACACGCGCCGGCCGCGCTTGTAGCCTGCCAGCGGCGACGCCACGGTGGCGATGACATCGCTCGGCGATTGCGCGTTCCACACAACCAGGTCTGCCGGATTGCCAACCGCGATGCCGTAGTCGGTGCGGCGCATGATGCGCGCGGCGCGGCTCGATATCATGGCGAAGCAGTCGGCGAGGTCCTGCGGCGTGCCGCGCTGCACGATGTTGGCGTAGAGGTTCGCGATCCGCACCAGCGAACAGTCGCCATACGGCGTGAACGGGTTCAGCACGTTGTTGGTCGCGATCGCGCAGTTGGCGCCCTGCGCAATGAGCGCGTTGGCATCGGCGACGCCGCGGATGACGTTGTGCTCGAGATGGCGCCCGCTCGTAAAAAGGTCCGTCGTCGGCAGCACCGCCACTGCGACGCCGGCGCTGCCCAGCCGGCGGCCGAGCGCTTCCAGTTCCGGCAGCGGCAGGCACGAGTACTTGTTACCGTGGCCGATCGCGACGCGTCCGCCCCAGCCGTATTGGTCCGCGAGGTCGCACACCTGGAAGATGTCCATGTCGTGCGTGGTGTAGCCGCCATCGAGATGAAGATCGACGTCGACGTCGTATTCCTTGGCGAGCTCGAAAACGCGCCTGATCTGCGCCGGGCCGTCGGTGTCGTAACGCGGCGCGCCGCCGACCACCGCTGCTCCGCGCTCCAGCGCCGCGCGCACGATGTCCTCCGCGCCCGGCACGTTGGTCCAGCCTTCCTGCAAAAAAACACAGACCTCGAGGTCCATGCCCCAGGCGTAATCCTTCGCCAGGCGCTCGATCGCGTCGAAACCGCGCAGCCCGACGTTGGGGTCGACCTCGACGTGGGTGCGCATATGGGTTACGCCGTTGAGCATGCATTGCTCGAGCGTCGCGCGGGAGCGCGCGTAGACGTCCTCTTCGGTGAACGTATGCTTCACTGCGGCGGTGCGCTTCATGTAGTCGGTCGCGCGGCGGTCCGCCAGCGGCGCGACGCGGTCGAGTATGCGCGACTTGTCGAGGTGGAAGTGGCATTCCACCAGCCCGGGCGACACGAAATTCCCGCCGGCGTCCACGCTGGCGCCGTCGCCGGCGACGCGCGGCGCGATGGCTGCGATGCGGCCGTCCGCGACTGCGATGTCCATGGTCGTGCCGTCCCTCAGGCGGGCGTTGCGTAAAATAAGATCGAAAGCCATTTCAGCGGTTCTCCCTGATATCAAGCCGCCAGTTTACTGCAGCCGCACTGCACCGGTGCGGCTGTAATTCCGCACCATCACGAATCAACGGTGGTCAAGCGCCAAAACACGTGTGATAATTTAAGCGATTTCAATTCACCCCGGAACGCCACGCTTTCAGCCTGGCCCCCGATCAAGAACACCTCTTCAGCCAATACGGGAACGCAATGAACTACGATCTGCTCATCAGGAACGGTAGCGTGGTCGACGGCACCGGCGCCGCCGGCCGCCGCGTTGACATCGCGGTCAAAGACGGCCGCATCGCGGACATCGGCAAACCCGTGGGCGAAGCCACGCAGGTGATCGATGCCGCCGGCCAGGTCGTATGCCCTGGCTTCATCGATCCGCACACCCACTACGACCCGCAGATCTGCTGGGACCAGCTGCTGTCGAGCTCCACCGCCCACGGCATCACCACGGTGGTGCTCGGCAACTGCGGCGTCGGCGTCGCGCCGTGCCGCCCCGCGGACCACGACCTGCTGCGGCAGGACCTGGTGACAGTCGAAGGCATGTCGCCCGAGGTACTGAGAGCCGGCATCACGTGGGACTGGGAGACTTTTCCCGAGTACATGGACGCCGCGGAAAAGCGCGGCAGCGGCCCCAACCTCGCTTTCCTCGTGCCGCTCGCGCCGGCACGTACCTATGTGCTGGGGCTCGAAGGCCCCGACCGCGCCGCCACCACCGACGAAACCAGAAAAATCAGCAGGATCCTCGAAGACTCGCTCGCGGCCGGCGCCTGGGGCTGGTCGACCACCGCGATCCGCTCGCACGTCGGCTTCGGCGGCAAGCCGCTGTCGGCGCGCGCGGCCAGCCGTGATGAGCTCGCCGCGTACTCTGGCGTGCTGAAGCGCGCCAAGCGCGGCGTCATCGAGTTGGCGCTGACCAAGCGCTTCGCCAACCTCGACGAGGACGAGATGGAGCTGCTCGGCTTCCTGCTCGACCACAGCGAGCGCCCCGTGACGTGGCTGTCGCTGCACAACCTGATTGAAAAGCCGGACGCCGTTCCGCAGATCCTCGCCAAGGCCGACCCGCTGATCCGCCGCGGCGGCCTGCCGCAGATTCTGACGCGGCCGCTCATTTCCGAACTCACGCTGAAATCGCCTTTCCAGTTCGGTGAGATCACCGCCGCCAAGGGCATCTTCAACCAGCCGGTCGCGCGGCAGATGGAGCTCTATGGCGACCGCGCTTTCCGCGACGCTTTCCGCGAAGAACTGAAGCTGGGGCGCAAGTTCACCGACCAGGCGCAGAACGTCGGCGTCTTTAAAACGGCCGAGCCCGCGCACCAGAAGTACGAAGGCCGCACCATAGGCGAGATCGCCGCCGAGCAGAACGCCGACCCGCTCGACTGCCTGTTTGACTTCGCGCTATCGGAAAAGCTCGAGACCAAGTTCATCCTGCCGCGCGCCAACACCAACCGCGAGCGCATTCCCGATTTGCTGCGCGAGTCCGCGCGCACGCTGATCGGCCTCTCGGACGGCGGCGCGCACGTCGACATGTTCTGCGAAGCGGGCTATACCACCTACATGCTGGGGCACTGGGTGCGCGAGAAAAAAGCGCTCACGCTGGAGCACGCGATCAAGCGCATGACCTCGGAACCGGCCGACTTCCTCGGCATCGGCGATCGCGGACGGCTGCAGAAGGGGCTGGCGGCGGACATCGTGGTCTTCGACCCCGGCACCGTGAATTCGCCGACGCGCGGCACCATGGTCTACGACCTGCCCGCGGGCGGCGGCCGCCTGGTAGCGAACGCGACCGGCATCTCCAAGGTCATCGTCAACGGCAAGCCGCTGTTCGACAATGGCGCGCACACCGGGAATTATCCTGGCCGCGTGCTGCGTTCGAACGGTTAGCAGCCTTGGCCGTCCTCGTCTTCATGCAGCGTACCCTGTGGGCAGCAAGCGCGGCCCTTGCGCTCTGCGCGCCGGCGCACGCCGCCGACTGGCGTCCTGACCGCAACGTCGAGCTCATCATCGCGGCGACGCCGGGCGGCGGCTACGACAACCTCGCGCGCCCGCTGCAGAGGATACTGCTCGAACGCAAGCTGGTCGACCAGGGTGTGCTCGCCATCTACAAACCCGGCGCCGGCGGCGCGATCGGCTGGAACTACCTGAACCAGCGCCCCAACGACGGCCACGCGCTCTCCATCATTTCGGGCACCATCCTCGGCGCCAACATCATGGGCCAGATGGACCTCAAGTACACCGACTTCACCGCGCTGCCGATGATGTTCAACGAGTACGTCGGCTTTCACGTCAAAGCTGATTCGCCTATCAAGGACGCCCGCGAACTCATCGAGCGCCTGAGAAAAGACCCGCTGTCGCTCAGCATTACGCCGGGCACCAGCGTCGGCACCCTGCCGCACGTCGCGTTCGCGCTCGTGCTCAAGAAGGCCGGCTTCCAGCACGACCAGAGAAAGCTCACGGTGGTGGCTTTCAAGTCGACCGGCGACGCCGCGATTGCGGTCGTCGGCGGCCACGTCGACGTACTGGCGACGCGGCCCTCCAACGTCGCCGAACTGGTCAAGGCGGGACGTCTGCGCACGCTGGCGGTTACTGCGCCGCAGCGCATGGCCGGCATACCCGACGTGCCGACCTGGCGCGAGCTGGGGGTGGACGCGGTCTACGGCAACTGGTTCGGCATGATAGGGCCGCGCGCAATGCCGGCGGCGCAGGTCGAATACTGGGACAGCGTGTTCCTGCGGCTGACGCGCACCGACGACTGGAAGCGCGAGCTCGAGCGCAACCTGTGGAGCGACTCCTACATGAATAGCGCGCAGGCGCGGCGCTTTCTCGACCAGCAGAACGAGGAATTGCGCGGGCTGATGACCGACATCGGGCTCGCCAAGCAATGAAACACGGCACGTGGACTAAAGCGGCATGGGCCTGCGGCCTGCTGGTATTGGCCGGCACTGCATTCGCGCAGCCCTACCCTTCGAAACCCGTGCGCCTCATCGTACCGTTTCCCGCGGGCGGGCCGGCCGATGCGGTGTCGCGCATCATGGGGCCGCGCCTGGCCGACAACCTGGGACAGCAGGTCGTCATCGACAACCGCGTCGGCGGCAACGGCAACACGGGTGCGGAAATCACCGCCAAGGCGCCGGCCGACGGTTATACCCTGATGATGGTCGTATCGAGCTTCGTGACCAATCCCGCGCTGTATCCCAACCTGCCCTTCGATCCGCTGAAAGATTTCACGCCGGTGTCGCTGCTGACTTCGGCGCCGCTAGTACTGGTCGTGCACCCGTCATTGCCGGTGAAGTCGGTGCGCGAATTGATCGCGCTCGCCAAAGCACGGCCCGGTGAACTCAATTACGCTGCCGCCGGCAACGGCGCGGGCGGCCACCTCGCCATGGAGCTGTTCAAAGGCATGGCCGGCATCAACATGGTGACCATCATCTACAAAGGCGGCGCGCAGGCGGTCACCGACGTGATCGGCGGCCAGGTGCAGCTTACCGTCAACAACCCGATAGTCGTGCTGCCGCATGTGAAGTCCGGACGGCTGCGCGCGCTCGCCGTCACCAGTGCGCAACGCCTGGCTGCCGCGCCGGAGCTGCCGACTATCGCTGAATCCGGCGTCCCAGGATTCGATGCCAGTCTGTGGTACGGCGTAGTCACGCCGCTGGGCCTGCCGCCCCCGTTGGTCGGACGCCTTAACGCCGAACTTCTGAAATCGCTGCAGCACCCCGACACACGCGAGCGCCTGGCACTCGACGGCGTACGCATCATCGGCAGCACGCCGGAGCAGTTCGGCGAACATCTGCGTCACGAATCGGCCAAGTGGACCAAGGTCGTGCGCGACGCGCGCATCAAGCTCGAATAGAAATACCAATGGAGACTGCAATGACGGCAGCCGTATGTGACCTGACCGACAAATCCTGCAAACCGTGCGAAGGCGGCGTGCCGCCGCTCACGGAGACGCAGGTGCACGACATGCTGAAACAGCTCGACGGCTGGGCGGTGACGGGCAGCGTGATCAGCAAGACGTATGCGTTCAAGAACTATTACCAGACCATGGCTTTCGTCAACGCGACCGCGTGGGTCTCAAATCGCGAAGATCATCATCCGGACCTCGCGGTCGGCTACAACCAGTGCCGCGTCGACTACACGACGCATGCGATCAAGGGACTGTCAGAGAATGATTTCATCTGCGCTGCCAAGATCGACCGCCTGTTCATCGACGATGCCAAACCCAAATAACCAGAACACATCTCAAAAATACAACACTCACAAGCATCCGCCGATTGACGCCGATTGACGCCGATAAAATTTCAGACTTTGCCCAGAACCATGGTCAAGTTGCTTGAGCTTATCTGCGTTCATCGGCGTTCATCGGCGGTTCCAAAATGTTTTGGATACAACTTCTAGAACGACTGGAGCAGACCAGCAATGACTCATGACCTCCTGATCAAGAATGGCACCATCGTGGACGGCACCGGTGCCGCACAATTCCGCGGCGACATCGCCGTCAGCGGCGGGCGCATCACGGGCGTCGGCAAAGTCGATGGCAGCGCGGCCGAAACCATAGATGCCGATGGGCTCATCGTCGCACCGGGGTTCGTCGATCCGCACACGCATTACGATGCGCAGATCTCGTGGGATTCGATGCTCAACGCGTCATCGGAGCACGGCGTGACCACGGTGGTCATGGGCAATTGCGGCGTCGGCGTCGCACCCTGCCGTCCCACCGACCACAATCTGCTGATCGAGGACTTGATCAACGTCGAAGGCATGTCGCAGTCGGTGCTGGCTGCGGGCATCCAGTGGAACTGGGAATCGTTCGCCGATTACCTGGAGATGGCCAAAGCGCAGCAGTGCGCGGTCAACCGCGCGTTCATGGTGCCGCTGTCGCCTTTGCGCACCTACGTCATGGGTGCGGACGCCGGCACCCGAGGCGCGACCGCCGACGAAACCAAACGCATGACCGCCCATATCGAAGATGCGATGGCGGCGGGCGCCTCGGGATTCAGTTCGTCGAACAACCGCTCGCAGATCGGCTACCAGGGCAAACCGTTCGCGGCACGACTGACGAGTCGCGACGAATACGCGGCTTATTGCGGCGTATTGAAACGCGCCAAGCGCGGCGTGATCCAGATCGCGGTGACCAACCGCTTCGCCACGCTGGCGGACGATGAATACGAATTGCTGGATTTCCTGCTGACGCAGAGCGAGCGGCCGGTAACCTGGATCTCGCTGCTGAACGATCCCAACAAACCCAACGGCTGCCGCGAAGTGCTCGACAAGATCGATCCGTTGATCAAGCGCGGGTGCGCGCCGCAGATGCTCATACGCTCGATGCTGCGCGAGTTCACGCTGAAGATCCCCTATGCGTTCAACGAGTTCAAGTGCGCCGCACCTGTGTTCAACCGCCCGGTCGAGGAACAGAAAAAAATCTACGCCGACCCTGCATTCCGCGCAGCGTTCAAAGCCGAACTCGCCGAAGGCCGGCGCTTCACCGGCCAGCCGCCCAAAGTCATCATCTGCAAAATGGGCAACCAGGCGCTGCGGCATTACGAGACGCGCAAGGTCGGTGAAATCGCCGCCGAGCGCAACGCCGACCCCGTCGATACGCTGTTCGACATCGCCATCGAAGACGATCTGAATATGCTCGTCGCCTACGAGCGCGGCAACAGCGACCGCGCGCAGATCGCCGACATGCTGCGCGACCCGCGCTCGATGATAGGTCTGTCGGATGGCGGCGCGCACGTCGACATGCTGTACGAGGCCGGCTACCCGACCTATTTGCTCTCGCACTGGGTGCGGGAAAAGCAGGTGCTGACCATGGAACAGGCGGTGCGGCGCATCACCTCGGAACCGGCGGACTTCTTCGGCCTGCACGACCGCGGCCGCATCAGCGCAGGCAAGGCCGCCGACTTCGTGCTGTTCGACCAGGCGGCTATCGGCTCGCCCGAGCGCGGCTCGTTCATCTACGACCTGCCGACCGGCGCCGGACGCCTGCATGCGAAAGCGCAGGGCATTTCCCGCATCGTCGTCAACGGCCGCAGTCTTTATCGCGACGGCAAGCCCACAGGGGATTTGCCGGGCAGCGTCGTCAGCTCCGCTTAGGCCATGAGCATGCATTGCCGCGCGTTGGCACTGGCGCTGGTGTTAATAGGCGCAGCGCACTTTTGCGCCGCCACCGCGTTCGCACAGACCTATCCGAACCGGCCAATCCGTTTCGTCGTGCCGTTCGGCCCGGGCGGTGCGACCGACATCGTGGCGCGCTCGCTCGGCCGCCACCTCACCGACGCATGGAACCAGTCGGTAATTATCGACAACCGCGGCGGCGCTGGCGGCCTTATCGGCTCAGACCTCGTCGCCAAAGCGACGCCGGACGGTTACACGCTGCTGCTTGCCACCGCTGCCAATGCAGCGAATGTCGTGTTCGAGCCGAAAATGCCGTTCGACCTGCAGAAGGATTTCGCGCCGGTCACGCACGTCGTCAACGTGCCTTTCGTGCTGACGGCGCATCCCAAGCTCCCCGCCGGCTCGATGAAAGAGCTGATCGCGTTCGCCAAATTGCAGCCGGGACAGCTCAATTACGGCAGCGTCGGCGTCGGCACGTCCAACCAGCTGATGATGGAAATGGTGAAGAGCATGAGCCGCACGGACATCGTCCACGTGCCTTACAAAGGCGTGGGGCCGGCGCTGGTGGATCTCATGGCCGGGCGCCTGAGCACCATGCTGTTCTCGGTCGGCGCAGCACTGCCCTATCTCAAGGACGGGCGGATCAAGGCGATCGCAGTCACCTCCGTGCAGCGCATGTCGGCGCTGCCGGACGTGCCCGCCATCAGCGAGACGCTGCCCGGCTACGACATGACGCCGTGGTACGGCGTACTGGCCCCCGCCAAAACACCGCGCCCGGTGATCGATAAACTCAACGCTGAAATCGCGCGCATACTCAAGCTGCCGGATATCCAGCAAAGTTATGCGCGCCAGGGCTTCGTGCCCGTCGGCTCGACACCGCAGCAGTTCGCCACCCACATCAGCGACATGATCGCCAAGTACCAGCGCGTCGTGAAGGACGCCAATATCAAGGTTGAATAAGCGCCGCGGCCCGGCGGGAGCCGCGGTCGTCTATGTTAAAATTGCCGCCTCTTAACCGGCGGGTCATCATGGCGCTCTCCCCTCTTACCGCTTTATCTCCTCTCGACGGGCGCTACAGCAGCAAAGTCAAACCGCTGCGACCGTATTTCAGCGAGCTCGGCCTCATCCGCTACCGCGTGCTGGTCGAAGTCGAATGGCTCAAAGCGCTCGCCGCCGAACCGGCCATCAAGGAAGTACCGAAGTTCTCCGCCGCCACGCTCAAAGCGCTCGACGCGGTCGTCAGCGGCTTCTCCGAAGCCAACGGCGCCAAGGTCAAGACCATAGAGGCGCGCACCAATCACGACGTCAAGGCCATCGAGTACTTCCTGAAGGAACGTCTCGCGGGCAACGCCCAGGTCGCGAAGGTCGCCGAGTTCATCCACTTCGCGTGCACTTCCGAAGACATCAACAACCTGTGCCACGCGCTGATGTTGAAGGCGGCGCGCGACGAAGTCATGCTGCCGGCCCTCGACAAAATCATCGCCCGCCTCACGACCATGGCGCACGACCTGGCCGGCGCTTCCATGCTCGCGCACACCCACGGCCAACCGGCCAGCCCGACGACGCTAGGCAAGGAAATGGCCAACGTGGTGGCGCGGTTGAAACGGGCACGCGGCAATATCGCCGGCGTCAAACTGCTGGGCAAAATCAACGGCGCGGTCGGCAATTACAATGCCCACCTCGTCGCCTACCCCGCCGTCGACTGGGAAAAATTCGCGCGCCGCTTCGTCACCAACCTCGGCCTCGAGTTCAATCCGTACACGATCCAGATCGAGCCGCACGACGCCATCGCCGAGCTGTTCGACGCCTGCGCGCGCGCCAACACCATCATGCTCGACCTCGACCGCGATATCTGGGGCTATATCTCGCTCGGTTACTTCAAGCAAAAGACCAAGGCAGGCGAAGTCGGCTCCTCGACCATGCCGCACAAGGTCAACCCGATCGATTTCGAGAACTCCGAAGGCAATTTCGGCCTCGCCAACGCGCTGCTGCGCCATATGAGCGAAAAGCTGCCGGTCTCGCGCTGGCAACGCGACCTCACCGATTCGACGGTGTTGCGCAATATGGGGACTGCGCTCGGCTATACCCTGCTTGCTTATGACTCTCTGTCAAAGGGGCTGGGCAAGCTCGAAGCCAATCATGCGCTGCTCGCCGCTGATCTCGACGCCAACTGGGACGTGCTCGCCGAGCCGGTGCAGACCGTGATGCGGCGCTACGGCGTGAACGGCGCCTACGAGCAACTGAAAGACCTGACACGCGGCAAAGGCGGCATCACGCGCGCATCGCTGCATGCCTTCATCGAGACGCTGGCAATCCCCGACGACGCGAAAAAGCGCTTGCTGAAGCTGACGCCGGGCACTTATACCGGCAAGGCCGCGGAGCTCGCGAAGAAAATCTAGCGAAGGCGATTCTCCGCTTAAGGCTCGGCCGTAATTCCCGCTTCGCGCACGACCCTCGCGAATTTCGCGTACTCGTCGCGTATCATCGCCGCAAACTGCTCGGGCGTATTGCCGCTCGGCTCATACCCCATTTCATCCAGCACCGGCTGCAAATCGGCGGCGTGCATGCCCGCGGCAATGGCACGATGCAGACGGCTGACGATGTCGCGCGGCGTGCCGGCGGGCGCCATGACGCCCGACCACGACGCGATTTCGAAACCCTGCAGCCCCGATTCCGACACCGTCGGCAGGTCGGACATGATGCGCAGGCGCTTCAGTCCGGTCGTTGCAAGCATCCTTAACTTGCCGGCTTTCGCCAGCGGGCGGATCAGTCCCTGGTCGGCGATCATCATATCGACCTGGCCGCCTGCGACGTCAACCAACGCCGGCGCGGTGCCACGATACGGCACGTATACGATATCCACCCCGGCCATCGACTTGAACATCTCCGTGGCAAGCCGCGAAGTCGATGCGCCGGACGCGTAGCTCAAAAATCCTTTGTGCTTTTTCGCGATCGCAATCAGCTCCTGCACGGTCTTTGCCGGCACCGCGACGTTGACGCACACCACGTAAGGCACAAATGCGGTGTTCGAGACCGGCGCGAAATCGCGCAGCGGATCGTACGGGAGGCTTTTGGTGAGATGGGGCAGGATGGTCAGATTACCGCTGCCCATGCTGAGCAGATAGCCGTCGGGCGGCGCCTTGGCTACGAGATTGAGTCCGATCGAGCCTTCCGCTCCGGGCCGGTTCTCGACCACGACGGACTGGCCAATTGCTTCGGCGATTTTTCGCGCAGCCATGCGGCCGAGGATGTCGTTGAACCCGCCCGATGCATACGGCACGACAAGGCGTATTACCTTCGCCGGATAAGGGGCCGGCTGCGAGCTTGCATTGCCCGCGACCCCGCAGCCAAGCGCGGCCGCGGCCAGCAGAACATTTTTAAGAATTCGCATTTTACGCCGGCTCTGCTTTGCTCTAACCCGCTTCACCGTTGCCCCACACGATCTTGCCGCCCACTACCGTCAGCTCGGACGAAATGTCCTTCAGCCCGTCTTCTTCCACCGTCAGCGGATCGGCGCTCAGCACCGCGAGATCGGCAAACTTGCCGGTCTCGATCGAGCCTTTTTTGTCTTCCTCGAAAGTCAGCCAGGCGCTATCGACGGTCGCAGCACGCAACGCCTGTTCCCGCGATAGTTTTTGTTCCGGCGCGATCACCTCACCGGTGTAAAGGCTTTTGCGCGCGACGGCTTGCCAGATCGGGTAGAACATCGACACCGGCACGTTGTCAGTGCCGAGCGAGAGTTTCACGCCTGCGTCGACCAGCGAGCGCAGCGGCGAGATTTCATTTTCACGCTCCGCACCGAGGCGCTGCTTCAGCAGGTGCCCCTCTTTGTAAATATAGCGGTTGGTATGCGTGGAGACCGCAAGGCCAAGATCCGCCGCGCGGTTGATCTCGTCCTGCGTCAGCA
>CAMBSS010000048.1 GCA_945870465.1 Bordetella parapertussis
GGCGCGATCGATCGCGGCGACTATCACTTGCACCGCGTCGTACGCGTACATCGAGGATCCGGTGCCCGGCACGTTGAAGCGGCGCGCGAGGCGGCCCCCGTAGCGCCACCCGAGCGGCAGGTTCTCCATCCACTCGCCCGGCACGCCGCAGGTGAGAAGGCGGGCGCCGTTCCCCGCCAGTGGAGCAATCTGCGCCGTGCACGCACCCTCGACGGCGACCACCGGTATGTCGAGGCCCGCCTGCGCGAGCTCGGCCAGCAGCTTGCCGCCCGCATGCTCCGCTCCGGCATAGAACACGACGTCGGGTTGCTTCCCGGCTAGCGTTTTGACGAGGGCCGCCAGCGATGCGGGCCTGGACGGAACAACGTCGTACGAGACGGTATTGATCAGCGCATTCACGGTGCGCGAACTGAAGCTGCGCGCGTGACGCTCGCCGTACATGTTGTTCTCGTACACGATGGCGACGGATTTCGCCATGAGATCTTTGGATACGTACTGAAACAGCGCGTCGACCACGCGGTTTTCGGTTGCAATCACGCGGAAGCTCTGCCGCGCCTCCGGTGCGTAGAGCAAGGGGTTGCTGATCGCGGGTTGGATGACGGGAAGATTGTTCTTCGCGTACGCCGCCGCCGCGGGGATACCGGTAACCGAAAACGAATGGCCGATGACCGCCACCGCGCCGGCAGTGTTCATCGCCTCTGCGATGCGACGCGCCTCTGCGGGGTCGCGCTTATCGTCGGCCACCAGCAGCTCAAGCGGCCGCCGCCGGTTGCCGATCTGCACGCCGCCGCGCGCGTTGATTTCCTCGACCGCCATGCGCACGCCGCGCTCGAGATCGGTGGCGATGAATGCAACCGGCGCGGGCGAAAGCGTGCCGGCGAAGCCGATGCGCACTGCGTCGGCAGCGGCTGTAGCGGGCGGCCTGATGCGCTTCATGCTGACCTGGCCCCGGCGCTCGGTACTTTCTTCGAGCGTCGCCAGCGGCGGCGACGGATGTTTGGGCGACCACAGCAGGTTATAGCGGCTGAAGCGCAGCAGGCCTATCGAGATGATGCGGTCCTCGTACGTGAGTATGGTGACCCCCGCCTCGACGTCGCCCCCGGGATAGGACTGCTGCCACAAATATTGGCGCACGCCGGTGGGCAGCCTGCGGTCGTATTGCGGCGCGTAACCCAGGGCCTCGATCAACTGGCCCCGCGATCCCTTGGCCGTGGTGAAGGCGAGAGACGTGAGCTTCGTAAACAGGGACACATCGCGGGAATCGAGATCCACGACCACCGACGCTATGCTTTCGCAATCGTTGGTGCCCGTTTGCTTACACGTGTACCAATCGGCCGGCATGTTGACCGGCTGCGTGCCCATGTCTTGTGCCTGCGCCGGCGTGAGCAGCAGCGCCGCCAGCGCCAGCGCCGCGAGCCATCCCGGGAGCAGGAAGTGGAATTTGTGGTTGGGTTGCGGCACGGGTTACCTTGGTTCTAGTTAGCGGTGAGCATGATACCAGTGGGGTAAGCGGCTAAGAGCCGTAAGGGCGGGAGGTCGTGAGTGGGTTAGCATCTGGCGCACTCACGCACTCACACACTCACGCACTCACGATCTCGCGACTTTAAATCGTTGCGCCTGCTCGATGGTTCGCACACCGCTATAATGCAATCGCCCGAAATCATCCAAGGCGCCAGCTATAATATGTGCATGAATCTCCGGGAGCCATGAAGATGCGCGTAAAACTGATTGCCGTTGTTGGAGTATGCACCGTAGCTTGCGTGGTTCAGGCTGGCGGCGCATGGGGGCAGGCATATCCCGCACGCCCGATACGCTGGGTTGCGCCATTTCCCCCGGGCGGCACGACGGACATCGTCGCGCGCATCGTCGCGGAGAGACTCACGGAGGCGCTCGGGCAGCAGGTTTCGCTGGACAACCGGCCCGGCGCGGGCGGTAACATCGCCGCCGAGATCGTGGTCAAGGCGCCGGCGGACGGCTACACCGTGCTCACCGGGTTCCCCGGGCTGGCGATCAATCCGAGTCTTTATGCAAAGATGAATTACGACCCGCTCAAGGATCTGGCTCCGGTGATTCTGATCTCATCGGCACCGCTGCTGATGGTCGCGCATCCGGCGCTGCCGGCGCGAACCGTCAAGGAATTGATCGCGCTCGCCAAGCGCCGGCCGGGCGAGCTGTCGTTTCCTTCCGCGGGCAATGGCTCGTCATCGCATCTCGGCGGCGAATTGTTCAAGAGCGTCGCCGGCATCGATATACAACACGTTCCGTACAAAGGTTCGATGCAGGGCATGGTCGATCTGATCAGCGGGCGCATGCAGCTCATGATAAATCCGCTGCCGGAGATGATTCCGTTCGTCGAGAGCGGCAAGTTGCGCGGGATTGCAGTCGCCGGGCTGAAGCGCTCGGCGGTCATGCCCGACCTGCCGACCATCGCCGAGACGCTGCCCGGATTCGAAGTCACCACCTGGAACGGATTGATGGCGCCGGCCGCCACGCCGAAGGAAATCGTCGCGCGGCTCAATGCGGAGGTCGTCAAGCTGCTCAAGGCGCCGGCGACGATGAAACGCATGACTGAGCTGGGCCTCGATACGATCGCCAGCACGCCGGAGCAGTTCGCGGATCACCTGCGCAGGGAAACGGACAAATGGGCGAAGGTCGTGAAAGCGTCGGGCGCCCGCATCGAGTAGAAGGCAACGCATGCCCAAAAAGCTGACAGTCGAGCAGGTGGAGCAGTATTGCCGCGACGGTTACGTGTCGCCGGTGCGCGCGTTTCCCGTGCAGGAAGCTCTTGCATACCGTGCGCGGCTGGAAGAGGGCGAGCGGAAGTTCGGCCCGTTGAGCGTCGGCCAGTCGGGCTCCAAGACGCATATGCTGTTTACGTGGGCGGACGAGATGATACGCACGCCGGCGCTGCTCGATGCAATCGAGGATCTGATCGGGCCGGACATCCTCGTCTACCAGCTCACGATGTGGATCAAGCCACCGCGCGACGACGCCATCGTCGACTGGCACCAGGACGCGTCGTACTTCGGGCTGGAGCCGCACGAACACGTGACCGCGTGGGTTGCGCTGACCAACGCCAACTCCGAAGCCGGCTGCGTCAAAGTGATCCCCGGCAGCCACAAGGGGGGCCAGCTCCATCACGCGGTGCGCCAGGGCCGCGCGCGCAACATGCTGCCGCGCGGCCAGTCGATTGCGCCCGATTACGACGCCAGCACGGCGGTGGAAATGCCGCTGCAGCCCGGCGAATTCTCATTGCATCACACGCTCGCCGTGCACGGTTCGGAGCCGAATCGTTCGGACGACCGGCGCATCGGCGTCGGCATCAGCTACATTCCCGCGCGCGTGCGCTTCACCGGGAGCGTGCGGCTGTCGGCGAAGCTCGTGCGCGGAGTCGACCGCTTCCATCATTTCGATCCGGAGCCGAGCCCTCGCGCGGATTGCGACGCGGAGGCCCGCGAGGCGCATGCGCGACTATTGCGCGCATACTTCGCATCGAAGCAGGAACTGGCGGAGCGCTATGCCAAGGTTCAGGAGGAGAGTTGACGCATGAAGGATGAAGGTAACAAGTGACGGGAGATCGTGAGGGCGCCGCGAAGCGTCGGCTCGCCAGGAGAGCCGCGCTTCGCCGAGAGACGCCAGGCGAGAGACGAGAGGCGCAAGAGCCTTAAAACCTCCGTCTACCGTCTCTCGCCCCGCGTCTCTCCGCATTCGGGTTCCCATACGGGTTATGATCCCGCACTCATTCCGCACAATCCTCGATTGGAGTTACCCATGGCTTTATCCATGTACCAGGCGTCTGTTCCCGTCTATATCAAATTGCTGGGCGGCCTTGCCGGCTGCCTGAAAAAGGCCGCCGCGCATTACGCGGAAAAGAAATGCGACGAGGGAAGCCTGCTCAGCTACCGCTTGTATCCGGACATGTTTCACTTCGCCAAACAGGTGCAGGAAGCCACCAACCACGCGCGCAGCGTGGTGCGGCTGGCGGGGCAGGAGCCGGCCAAGGTTGAGGAGAATGAAAAGAGTCTCGCCGAGCTGATCGCGCGCGTCGAAACGACCGTCGCGTATATGCAGACGCTGAAGCCGGAGCAGATCGACGGCTCGGAAGATAAGAAAGTGACGCTCACGCGGCGCGATGTTTCGGTTGATTACACCGGCACGAGTTTTTTGATGACGCGCGCGCTGCCGAACTTTCATTTTCATTGCGCGCTGGCCTACGCCATCCTGCGGCATAACGGTGTGGCGGTGGGGAAGAGGGATTATTTGGGGTAACGCCTGACCATCAGGGGAGGCGCTGGGCGAGAGACGAGAGGCGTAAGAGCCGTAAAACCTCCGTCTATCGTCTATCCTGTCGCTTCGTCTCTCGGCGAAGCTCGCCTCTCACCCTTCGGCGACGCAAGTGTCGGCTTGCGCCGGCGCGCTGCACAGCAGCAATGCCAGGGACATCAGGGTGTAACGATTGTTTGCGGACTCGGCCAAAGGTATTCCGGGTGTCGGCGGGTCAATCAGCCGGCGACGCATTGTAGAACTCATCTCAAAAATACACTACCGACAAGCAACCGCCGATGAACGCCGATGAACGCCGATAAGATCAAGGGATTTGACCTTGATACCTGTAAAGGCTTGGAATTATATCGGCGTTAATCGGCGTCAATCGGCGGTACCAAATTGTTTTTGAGGCGGTTTCTAATTAATGTTTTTGCATCAGACAACGTCCGCGCGGCGCTTACTTGCGCGTTGCGAGTTTTTTCGCGAGCTGCGTCATGAACGCCGACTCTTTGGCGACGAACCGCGCGAAGTCGTCAGGCTTCGAGCCGACGGCCTCGAGTCCCTGGACATCGAACTGACGCAGGATTTCGGGATCCGCCAGCGCTTTCACGATTTCCGCGTGCAGGCGCGCGACGAGTTCCTTCGATGCGCCCGCCGGCAGCCACAGGCCGAACCAGTTGATCAGGTTGTAATCCTTGAAACCCGCCTCCTGTATGGTCGGTATATCCGGCAAACCCTTCCAGCGTTTCGCCCCGGTGAGCGCGAGTATGCGTACCCGGCCGCTTTGCAGCAGGGGTGCCGCGAGCTGGGTGCCGACGAACATGATGTCCATGCGCCCGGCGAGCACGTCGGTGATGACTTCGGGCACGCCTTTGTACGGGACGGCGACGATGTCGGTGCCGCTCATAGACTTCATCACTTCGGCGGGAATGTGGCTGGCGGTGCCGATGCCCGCGTGGCCGTAGTTGAGCTTGCCGGGCTGCTGGCGCGCGAGCGCGATCAGTTCCTGCACGGTCTTCGGCGCAAAGTTCGGCGGCACGATGAGGGCCTGCCCGAAGTTCTGCGCCACCAGCGACACGTGCGAAAAATCTTTCACCGGATCGAAGGGCACGTTCTCGTTGAACGGCGGCGTATTGGTGTGCGACGCGGTGGTAAACAGCCACGTGTAACCGTCCGCCGCGGCCTTCGCCACGAAGTTGGTGCCGACGACGCCACCGGCGCCGGCGCGATTGTCGATCACCAGGTTCTGCCCCAGCGCTGCGCTCAATTTCGGCGCCAGCATCCTGATGATGAGGTCGGGCGGGCCGCCCGGCGGCGACGGCACGACCACGCGGATCGGCTTGTTCGGATAGTCTTTCTGCACCGGCTGAGCCGAGAGCGACGCGGATACCATGCACAGCGCTGTTGCGCCCGCAAAAATCGTAAACCTGATCAGTCGATGCATGATATTTCGCGCGCTTTCTAGTTAAGGCGGATATTGGCTTCGCGCACGACATCGCCGAAGCGGTCACGCCCGCGCTGCTGTTGTACTGCGAATTCTTCCGGCGACATCGGCGCGACCGCTTCGGCCTGCATGCTGGCGAGCATGGCGCGCGCTTCCGGCGTCTGCATGATGCGCGCGATCTCGCGATTGAGACGCAGGACAATCTCGCGCGGCGTGCCGGCCGGCGCGTAGACGCCGGAGAGCCATGCAATGTCCACGTTCGTGCCGGCTTCGGCCATGGTCGGCGTGTCGGGGAAAAGCGGCGAGCGAGTGGCGCCCGGCACGGCGAGCAGGCGCACCTTGTCGGTCTTGATATGCGGGATCGCAGCGCCGAGGTCGAACGTGAAGTCGACCTGGCCGCCGATCAGATCGACCAGCACCTGCTGCGAGCCTTTGTACGGCACGTGCACGACCTGCATGGGGCTCGCGCGCATCATCATTTCGGCGGCGATGTGCTGCAAGGTGCCGATGCCTGCCGAGCCGTAGTTGAGCTTGCCGGGATTTGCGCGGGCGTAGGCGACGAACTCGGGGAGGTTTCTCACCGGCAATCCCGGCCGCACCACGAAAAATATCGCCGCGCGCCCGGTGGGCGCGACCGGCAGCAAGTCCTTGGCGACGTCAACGGCCATTTTGTACAAATGCGGATTGATGAGGACAGCGCCATCGGACGAGTGGAGCAAGGTGTAGCCGTCGGGCGCGGACTTGGCAACCGCTTCGAGGCCGATGTTGCCGCCGGCGCCGACGCGGTTCTCGACCACGACCTGCTGGCCGAGCGTCTCGCTCAAGGGCGACGACATGGAGCGTGCGATCACGTCCGTCGAGCCGCCCGCGGCGAAGTTGACGATCAGCTTGATCGGTTTCGCCGGCCACGCCTGGGCACAGGCGAGCGATGCGAACGCGAACGGAGCAACAAAAAGATAACGTGTGAACGGATGCATGGCGTCTCCCTGATGAGCGACTGGCAGCAGTGTGTGACAGCGAACTATAGTCGCCGTGCACTGAGCGTGCAACGGGAGGGGGCGTGAGAGCGTGAGAGCGTGAGGGCGTGAGATGGTGAGGCGGTGAGGGCGTGAGGGGGGGTAAAATCCACTGACGATCCCGCGACTTCGCGACCTCACGGCTCCGGAAGGATATTTGACATGCCGCAACTCGTATTTCTCCACGGCCCGGGCGCCGGCGCCTGCGCCGACGCTTATTACTATCAACTCAAGCATTTCAAAGGCAGCGTGGCACCCACTTTGCCGGGGCACCTTGAGGGCGCACCGTGTCCGGACATCAAAAGTTACAAGGAATGGGTGCGCGGCTGGCTGTGGGCGCAGGGCCTGAAAAAAGATTTCGTGTTCGTCGGCTACACGCTGGGCGCGTCGATCGCGCTGCAATACGGCCTCGATTATCCGGACGAAGTGAAGGGCATGGTCATCATGACTGTCGCTGCGCGGCCGAAGACGCGTCCGCCGGGCACGTACGAGATGCGGCTACGTGCCGAGCAAGACCCGAACGGGAAGGGATACGAGGAGTGGCTCGCGTTCCAGGCGCACACCATGCAATTCGTCGAGCCCGGCCTGCGTGAGAAACTGATGGAGCGCCACCGCCAGGTCGGCCCGATGTCGCAGTTGCACGATTTGAAAACGATAGACGCTTTCGACGTGCGCGACCGCATCGGCACGCTCAAGCCGAAACTGCTGCTGCTGCGCGGTCTCGATGACCCCGGCAAACCGCCGGAGTACGAAAAAGAAATCCACGAAGCGGTGCCGGGTTCGCAGTACCTGAAGCTCGCCGGTGTCGGGCATTTCCCGCCGACCGAGAATCCTGCGAAGATTAATTCCCTGATAGAAGAGTTCGTGGCGACGTTGTAGCTGGGGGGTGAGGGTAAGGCGAGAGGCGAGAGGCGTGAGATCTGGCTACTAGAAGAAACTCAATCCTCAATCCTGCGTCCCCAAGTGGCATACACTGTGCTTAGGAGGTGGGTATGAAAAATCACTCGGCGTCTTCTCGGCGCAGCACCGCTTTGCGCTTGCTTGCGGTGCATAGTCCGCGCAGTCAGCATCACGATAGTGCGCCGCATGCGCTCGCAGTAATCCGCACTGTCATTGCGTTAAGTATCGCAGCGGCTTCGTCGCTCGCGTGCGCCCAGCAGTGGCCCGCGAAACCCATACGCGTCATCGCGCCGTTCGCGCCGGGCGGCGGTGCCGATTTCATGGGCCGTCTCACCGGGCAGCACCTCTCGGACGCCATCGGGCAGACCGTCGTCGTCGAGAACCGCGTCGGCGCCTCGGGCATCATCGGTTATGACGTCGGCCTCAAGTCCGCGCCCGACGGCTACACGCTCACCGTGGTGTCGACGACGTATTCGATCATCCCCAGCCTCTACAAATTGCCGTACGATCCGGTTAAAGACATGCAGCCCATCATCCAATTGTCGCGCGGGCCGTACATCGTGTCGGTGCACCCTTCGCTGCCGGTGAAGAACATCAGGGAACTGATCGCGCTCGCCAAGGCCAAGCCCGATTCGATCAACTACGCGTCGAGCGGCACCGGCGGCAACGTGCATCTCGTCACCGAACTGTTCGCCAACATGACGGGAGCCCGCATGGTGCACATCCCGTACAAGGGCACCGGGCCGGGCGTCGTCGACACCATCGCAGGGCAGACTTCGCTGGTCTTCGGCAGCATGTCTTCCGTCATCACGTACGTGCGCGCCGGCAGGCTGCGCGGGATCGCGGTGACGAGCGCGCAGCGCAATCCGGCAGCCCCCGAGTTACCAACCGTCATCGAGTCCGGCGTGCCCGGCTACGATACCTTCGACTGGCAGGGCATCGTCGGCCCGCGCGGCATCCCGCGCCCAGTCATCGACCGCCTCAACAGCGAATACGGCAAAGTTCTACGCAGCAAGGAAGTGTCGGAGCGCCTGCTGAAGGACGGCCTCGTGCCCTCTCCCGGTACGCCCGAAGAGTTCGGCACCTTCATTGCGAAGGAAATAGAGGTCGTGCGCAAGATCGTAGCGAAAGCCGGCATCAAGATCGATTGAGAGGCTGTGAGGCCGCGAGAGCGTGAGGTCGTGAAGAGCGTGAGGGCGTAAGTGGCTATTCCACCCTGCGCGAGCGGTGAAACCGGATCAGGAGATAAAAATGAATTTCGTCTCATATAGCATGCCGTTTCCGTTGTTGTCCGCGTTGCTGATGTGCGCGGGCACTGCCGCACTTCAAATCGGGCCGCCAGATCGCCATCGGCGTGAGCACGCTGAACCGCGATCCCATACTGCCGGGCGTGCCGACCATCGCTGAGTCCGGCGTGCCCGGCTACGAAGTGGTGGATTGGCACGGCGTGGTCGTGCCAGCGGGAACGCCGGCCCCCGTCATCAGCCGCCTGCACCAGGAAATCATCAAGGCGCTGGCACTGCCCGAGATCAAGGAAAAAATCCTCGGCGTCGGCGCGCAGTCAGTCGGCAGCACGCCTGCCGAACTCGCCGCTCACATCAAGAAGGAACGGGGAACCTGGTCGACCGTGGTGAAAGCGGCCGGCATACACGCCGATTGAAAACGCGGATGAAGTAAAGTCCTGAGCGACGTGCTTAGCCGAGAGGCGGGTTTTAGAATTTGGAGAGACGAAGTTGCAGGATAGACGATAGACGGAGGTTTTACGGCTCTTTCGCCTCTCGTCTCTCGCCTTGCGTCTCTCGAAAAGGCCCGCCGCTCGCGCAGCGGCAGAGCCGACTAGCGGTCGTTCGGCGCGCCGGGACCGCGTTTGCGTTTCTGGAAGAAGCGCTTGCCTGACTTGTTGCGGCCTGCCGGGTCCTGACCCTGGCGGGCCTGTTGCTCGGGACGCCGGCCCTGTTGCTGCCGTGCGCCCGGTTGTTGCTGCTGACGGCCACCGCCGCCGCCTTCGCCCTGCGCCGGCAGCGCGCGGTTGCCCGGCGCCATGTCGATTTCGAGAGAAATGATTTCGTCCCAGACGGCATCGGAACGGTCGCGCTCAGGTACGGCGAGCAGTTCGCGCAAGCGGCTGCGCGGGTCAGGCTGGCGCTTGGCCTGGGGAGCGTCGTTGGGCGGCGCGTCCACAAAAGGTGCTTCGCCGGGCTGTTCGGTAGATGGTTGTTCTTCGTTCATAACCCGCATTATCCCCCAAAGCGGAATTCTTTGCAGAGGGCCCGGGGGACGGCGTGCAGGACTGCTATTCGATCGCCTTGACCTTCGCCTCTTTGACGACCTTGATCCACTTGGCGACGTCGCGCTTCAACATGCCCTGAAACACCTCGGGCGGGCTGTCGTCGATGTCGAAACCTTCGGAAATCAGCCGCTCTTTGAGGTCCGGCAGCTTGGTGGCTTTGCGGATTTCGGCGTTCCAGCGCTGGACGATATTCTTCGGCAGGCCTTTGGGCCCCAGCACGCCGTACCACAGCACGACTTCATAACCGGGAACGCCGGCCTCGGCGACGGTGGGCAGATCGGGGAGAGCCGCCGAGCGCTTGGTGGTGGTGACGGCGATGGCGCGCAGGCGGTTGGCGCGCACCAGCGGAATGGTGGCCGGCGCGCTGCCGAAAATCAGCTGGATCTGGCCACCGAGAAGATCGTTCAGCGCCGGGCCGGTGCCTTTGTACGCGATGTGCGTCATCTTCGTCCCCGCCAGCATGTCGAACAATTCGCCGGAGAGATGCGCGATACCGCCGGTGCCTGACGAACCGTAGTTGAGCGCGCCCGGTTTGGCCTTGGCGAACGCGACGAGTTCGCCCACGTTTTTGATCGGCACGCCCGGATGCAGCGCGATGATGAATGCCGTATCGCCGATGAGCCCCATCGGCACGACGTCGTTCACCGGGTCGTACGGCAATTTGTACATTGCGGCGTTGGTAGCGTAGCTGCCCGACATGATGATCGTCGTGTAGCCGTCGGGTGTCGCGCGCACGGTGGTTTCGGCGCCCATGGTGCCGCCGCCGCCCGCGCGATTGTCGACGATCACCGTCTGTTTGAAAGACTCGGTGAGCTTCTGCGCGAGCAGGCGCGCGACGATGTCGGTGCCGCCGCCAGGTGCAAACGGCACGATCAGTCTGAGTGGCTTGCTCGGATAAGCGTTTTGCGCGAGCGCGCTGCCGCAGGGCAATCCAGCAATCAGCAAAACCGCGGCCATGAGTTCTGGGTGTTTGTGCATGACTATTCTTTCTGTTGAGTCGCCGAGGCTATCAATACGATTAATTTTTTCACACCACCGGCGTCGAGCGCCTCAATCCGCTCGAAGAGGCCGAGCAGTTCGTCGACTTGCGCCGGCGGCAGGGCGCGGCTCATGCAGTCGAGGAGCTTGTCGCGATGGGCGGCAGGGTCGAGCGGTACGCCCCACGATCCTTTCGGTCCGCGGCAGATCGCGCTGATGCGGCTGCCGTCGATGAGGTCGGCTTCGATGGCGACGTGCATGTGGTGAAAATCGCCGACGATGGACGGATCCTGCGTCAACGTGATTTTGGCGAGCAGGCCGACCATGTCGGCGCGGTGGCGGCGCTCATCGGTAAACGATGCGATGCCGACTTTGCCGTCGAGCATCGCCGCCGCCGCGCCGTACTGCAGGCTGAATTTGCCGTCGAGGCCCGTCGCCGGCTGCGGCCGGTCGATATATTTCATCACCGGCGACACGATGCGCACCTGCCGGATACGTTCGGCGCCGCCGGCCTGCGCGTGAATATCGAGTCCCGCAGTGATCGCGTAATGCGTGCCGTACTGCGAAGGAAACAGCTTGATCGCGAGCCCCGGATCGACGACGCGCCAGGGTTTGCCGTAGTCGAGCAGCCGCGCCGCGTCAAAGCTGTTCGGGAAAAACGTCGCGATCACGCCCTTGTGCGCTTCGAGCACGTCGGGGTTCGCGGTGAATCCGCGTTGTGCCAGCAGCGCCGCGTCGAGTCCGCTGGCGGCGGCGTTGCCGCAATGCGTGCACTTGGTCATCGAGCCGACATTCGCCAATAGCGAGCCCGCGCGTGAAGCCGCAATACCGAGCGCACGCCGCATACTCATCACGTCGAGTTTCAACAGGTCCGCAGCGACGACGGCGCTGCCGAACACGCCGGCGACGCCTGGCGGGTGAAACGTGAGGTCTTCGGGTGCGAACTGATCGCCCGCGTACTGCAGGCGCCCCTGGATTTCAAGGCCCTTGGCCACTGCGGTGATGATGTCTTTGCCGGTTGCGCCGTGCAGTTCGGCAAGCGCGAACGCTACCGGCACCGTCGGCGATACGGAATGCGTCGGCGGGCTCCACATCGGTTCGAAGTCGAGCACGTGGGTCGCCATCGCGTTGATATTCGCGGCCTGCACCACCGAAGCCTTGAAGCCCCAACCCCAGACGCTCGCTTGCGGCGCGCCGCCCAGACTCTGCGCGTGCGCCACGCCGATCGCAACCGGCTGCTGACCGCAGCCGGCGAGCGCCACCGCGATGCCGTCCTGGATCGCCTGTTTGACGCGTGCTACGCATGCGGCGCCGAGCGACTCGTAGCGTGTCGCGTGAATGATGGTGCACAGTTCGCTGGTCAGGCCCAAGGCCGCTGCTCCCCGATTATTTTTGCCGCGGACTTCCGCGAGCCGCAGTCCCGGGCTCAGCCCGCGTCAGCGCCGCCGCGTCTTTACGCCGCCGCCGCGACCGACACGCCGCGCACACCGTTGTTTTCGATAATCCGCGCCATGAGCCCCGTGGCTTTGACGTCCTCGACGAACCCGCTCAGGTAGCGCGCGCCGGCGGTGCGCTCCTTCGGTGTGCCGATGGCCTGTTGGACGGCGGTGAAGCGGCCGTCCAGCAGGCGCGAACCCGGCAGTTTCGCGGCATCGTCCACCAGCTGCGCGCGCAGCCCGGCGATGGCATCGAGTTTGTCCGCAACGAAACGGTTGAACACGGCGTCGAAACTTTTTTCGCCGATGAGCTGCGCGTGTTTAACGTTGCGGGCGAGGTAAAGATCGTAGGCGCTGCGCGCGAGCAGCGCGATGCGCACGCCTGCGCGGTCGACGTCGGCGATCGTTTTCAACGGCGACCCGGCAGGCACGAGATAGGTCGCTTCGATCTCGAGGTATGCGGCGGTGAACGCGATGTGCTGCGCGCGCTGCGGTTCGGCGCCGATGAGGCCGACGTCCCACGCGCCCGCCGTCACGGCATCGGCCAGTTTCCCCGGTGAATCGAAGCCGATGATGTCAACCGGCACGCCAAGCCGCCGGCCGAGTTCCGCCACGAGATCGAGCGCAATGCCGCGCGGCTGGCCGGTTGCGGTGTCTTTCGCGGTGAGCAGCGGATTGCCGAAGTTGATGGCCGCGCGCAGCCTGCCCGTGGGCGCGAGTTCGGCAACGAGTTGAGGAGAACATGTAGACATGATTGCCACCGTCCGCTATTTGGAAAAGCGCGCGATGACGGGCCCGGCGCGGCGCGCCCGCGATTTTAATTTCGGCCGTATGTCGGGAGCCCAGCGGCCCTGGTCGGACAACACTTTCCATTCCGGCGTCTCGTGGAGATTTTCCGTCGAGTACAAATAAAGCGCCGTGTAGACCAAAAAACCTTTCTCGCTGGCCTTGGCGTCGCGATACCGGATGACCTCGAGCATGCCCGGCAATTTCATGATGGTCGGCACGTGGTCGTTGTCGTAGACGTCGTTGAAGTGGATTTCGTCCGCGGGATCGATTTCGAATGTGATCGTCATGCAAAAAGGCGTCGCGGCGGCCTTGGCGTTGCGGGTTGCCATGAAAGGGTGCTCTCTTGAAATATAAACGGTGCTGAACATTAACATGGTTTGCCGGTTGCATATAAACCGGGCCGTGTGGGCGCCGCTGACGCAACCGGCAATGTGCTGGATTCAAAACACCGTCTGACTTTCAGAGGCCTTCATGAATGCCGCCCATCCGCGTGATGCAGTCGCGCTGCCCCTGATCAGCGCCGCGTTCTTCAGTGCGCCGCAATTCGCGGCCGCGCAGACTTATCCCAACAGAACGGTGCGCATCGTCGACGTTTTCCCGCCGGGCGGCGGCACCGACGTCGTCGGGCGCGTGCTCGCCGCGAAGCTGAGCCCGGCGCGCATCCCGGCCGACATCGTTATCCGCCTGAACGCTGAATTGCAAAAGGCAGTCGCCCAATCCGACGTGCGCGAACGTTTCGCGGCGGCAGGCGTCGAGCCAGGCACGAGTTCGCCGGACGAACTAGCCGCCATCGTGAAAAACGAAATCGCCAAGTGGTCGAAAGTCATCAAGGACGCGGGGATACGCGCCGACTGATCTGCAGGAGCGTTGCGCCGGGGCAAATCCAGGCATAGTATTGACGGCATAATTGATAAGCGCCGCAGCGCCGTCTTCCATGAGCGTGGGGAAAATCATCGTTTTTGCAGTCGTGCTCGGTGCGGCCATTATGGTCATGCGTGCGAAGGGCCTGAGCGTGGGCGATGTTCTGCAGCTGGCGAAGGAAGAGGTCGCGCTCTCCAAATCCGAAACCAAGGCGGTGATGAGCGGTGAATATACCGACCGCTATGCGAAAAAGCTGAGCGAAGAGGCCGCGAAGCTGCCTGAGGCCAGCGCCAATGCCAGCTCTGACGCCGAGCTCAACCAGATGAACCGCGAGCTTGCCGAGGAGCGCAAGCGCATGCTCGAGCAGCGCGCCGCCGCCGTGCAAAAAGTGACCGGGCAGATACTGACCGGCGACGTCGATTCACTCAAGCGGCAAGTCGAAAAGCAGGGGCGCCAGCGCCAGGCGGGGGAGCTTCCGTAGAACGCGAGATGGAAACCCCTCACGGCTTCACCCACTGGTCAACGCGCATCACAGCTAATATCATCGCCACCAATCAATAATCTGCAAAGGCGCCAATGGAACTCAAAGGTTGTGCAGCTATCGTAACGGGCGGCAGCGGCGGGCTTGGCCAGCGCATCTGTCGCGCGCTGGCGTTGAACGGCGTCGACATCGTGGTGAATTACGCCGCATCGGAAACCAAGGCGAAGTCCGTCGCCGAAGACATGATCAAGCTGGGCGTGCGTTCAGTGGCGCTTTGCGCCGATGTCACCGACCCGCATGCGGTGGAGCGGATGGTGGAAGAGGCCCAGGCCGCGTTCGGACGCGTCGACATACTTGTCAATGACGCCGCCTTCAACAAGACGATTCCGTATGCCGATCTCGACGGCATGACGCTCGAATTATGGAATCACATCATGAACGTCAACCTCACCGGCACTTTCAACTGCATCAGGGCCGTCGCGCCGCTGATGAAAGCGCAGGGGCAGGGCCGCATCGTGAACATCTCGTCGGGCGCCGGTGTAGCGCCGCGCGGCAGCAGCATCGCCTACGCAGTGTCCAAGGCCGGCATGATCCATCTCACCAAGTGCATGGCGGTGGCGTTGGCACCCGCGGTCACGGTTAACTGCGTGGCGCCGGGTTTCATGGAAGGCACGCGCGCGACCGCCAATCGGCCGGCCGAATACCAGGCCACGGTTGCCGACATGACGTTGCTGCGTCACGTGGTGAGCAAGGACGACGTCGCCGAGCAGCTCGTCACGTTTTGCCGCAGCGACAGCATGACCGGCCAGACGGTGGTGATGGATTGCGGGAGGTTGTAAGCGGGCCGTGTCGGGCGGCCGTCCTGTAGAATGCGTTCCGCTTAATAACAATCCAATAAGGTCGAGCATGAAACTCGGAGGAGTTGCATCGATGGCGGCATTTGCCGCCGCAGTCGCCGCGCCGGCATTCGCGCAGAATTATCCAGCCAAGACAATCAGGATCGTCATCGCGCAGGCCCCGGGCAGCGCCACCGACGTCATCAGCCGCATCGTCGGCAACCGCCTCGGCGAGGCGCTCGGCCAGTCGATGGTCGTCGACGCGCGGCCGGGCGCGGGCGGGGTGCTCGGCACCGAAATCGCGGCGCGCGCGCCGGCCGACGGCTACACGCTGTTCATGGGCAACAATTCCACGCACGGTTCCAACCCCGCGCTCTACAGCAAGCTGCCGTACGACGCGATCAAGGATTTTTCGCCGATCATTCTGGTGGTCGCGACGCCGTATGTGCTGAACGTGCACCCGTCGCTGCCGGTGAAAACGGTCAAGGAGCTGATTGTCTTTGCAAAGGCGCGTCCCGGGCAGATCAACTATGCATCCGCAGGCAACGGCAGCACCCACCATTTTTGCGGAGAATTGCTGAAGTCGCTCGCGGGCATCGATATCGTGCACGTGCCTTACAAGGGATCCACCCCCGGATTGACCGCACTGGTCGCCGGCGAGGTAACCATGATGTTCTCGAATGTCGATAACTCGCAGCCGCATATCAAGAGCGGACGCATGCGGGCGCTCGCGGTGACCTCAGGGAAGCGTGCAACGCCGCTGCCGGAAGTGCCGACGATGGAAGAAGCAGGCGTGCGCGATTTTCAGGTGCTGTCCTGGTTCGGGCTCCTGGCACCAGCCGGCACGCCCGCTGCCGTAATTACCCGGGTCAATGCAGAAACGGTGAAAGTCCTGGCGCGGCCTGATGTAAGTGCGGCGCTCGCCGCACAGGGAATGGACGTCATGTCCGGAACGCCCGACCAGTTCGCGAATCACATCAAGAGCGAAATCGCGCGCATGACCAAGATTGCTGCGACGGCTGGTATCAAGGCCGAATAGCGGGGCATCGCGCCGCCGCCATGAAACCGGCGGCGGCGTGGGTATAATGCCGATCAGCGGCGGAAGTCTCGCGCCGGATATATAAACGAGAAATCCAAAAAGCAGGAGGAGTCCATATGCGCGCATTGATCCCGCTCGTACTCGGTTCGTTGCTGGCGTTGAACGTGGCGCAGGCCGCGCCGCCGGCATTCCCGGAAAAACCGATCCGGCTGGTGCTGGGCAGCGCGCCGGGCTCGGGCCCCGACATCATTGCGCGCGCTCTCGCCGACCGCTTGTACGGAGCATGGGGCCAGCGCATCGTCGTCGATGCGCGCCCCGGCGTTGCCGGCATCCTGAGCGCCGACCTCGTGTTGCGCACAGTGCCCGACGGTTACACCTGGATGATATTGACCTCGCAGTTGCTGGTTGCAACCTCGGTGTATCCCAACGTCAAATTCAATCTCGGTAAAGACTTCGTATCGGTCAGCCTGATCGGCACGGTGCCGTTCGTGCTGGTGGTCAATCCCGAAATTCCCGCCAAGTCGCTGCGCGAACTTGTCGATTACGCGAAAAAGACGCCGCTGCAATATGGCTCGGCCGGCACCGGCGCGTCCGAGCATCTGTCCGGCGTTTTGTTCACGCGTTTGACCGGCACCGACATGCTGCACGTTCCGTACAAAGGCGTGGCCGAAGCGTTGTCCGCGACAATGGGTAAAGAAGTGCATCTCACTTACGGCGTCGTGCCGGCGGTGCTGGGCGCGGTGCAGGCGGGGCGCGTGAGGGCGCTCGGCGTCACCGGCCCCAAGCGCAATGCGCTGCTGCCCGACGTGCCTTCAATTTCCGAAGCAGTGCCCGGCTACAACACGCTGGGATGGTACAGCGTGGTGGCGCCCGTCGGCACGCCGGAAGCAGTGCTCGCCAAAGCCAGCGCCGAGATCGCCAAATCAGTGAAAGACCCGCAGTTCGGCGAACAGTTGCGCGGGCTGGGACTCGATCTCGTCGGCAGCACGCGCGCGGAACTCGATGCATTCCGGCGCGAGCAGACCACGCAGATCGGTGACATCGTTAAAGCCGCCGGCGTGACGGTGAAATAGTCGCGCCGCGGCGTTCCCGCAACGGTTCATCGCGGCTTGCCTGCAATTTATTGCGGCCGCTCATTGCCGTCTATTGCGGTTTAAAGCCGATGTCGAGCACGATCTTGCCGTACTTGGCATATTCCTTTTTGATGAACTCGGCGTAGAACTCGGGCGACTCGTTGGCGACGTAAAGCCCCGCCGTAACCAGCTTGGCGTTGACTTCGGGTTGCTGCATCGCGCGGTTGATTTCTTCGTTGAGCCGCTTGACGATCGCGCGCGGCGTGCCGGCCGGCGCGATATAGCCGAACCAGCCGCGCATGTCGTAGCCGGGGACCAGGTCCGAGAACACCGGCAGATCGGGTTTGTCGGGCACGCGCGCGTTGTTGGTCACGCCTATCAACCGCATGCGGCCCGATTGCACCAGTGTGGACAGGCTGGAATACGAGCCGATGCCCACCGTCACCTGGCCAGAGATCACGTCGGTGGCGACCTGTGTCGCGCCCTTGTATGGCACGTGCAGGAACTTGAATCCCGCCATTGAGGCCAGCAGTTCGAACGCGAGGTGAGGGTAGCCGCCTTCGCCGTTGGTGCCGAGCGTGAGTTTGCCCGGGTTCGCTTTACACCACGCGATCATTTCCGCGGCGTTCTTGAACTGCGCATTCGGATTGGCGACGACGGCGAGATAGTTGGTGGCGTTGAGCGCGACCGCCGTGAAATCCTTCAGCGGGTCGTACGGCAATTTCTTGTACGTATGCGGGGCGACGACCAGCGTGCCGCCTTGTCCGACGCCTATGGTATAGCCGTCGGGTGTTGCGTTTTTCAATAACTCCAGCCCGATCTGGCCGCTCGCGCCGGCGCGGTTGTCGATGACGATCTGCTGTCCCATGCGTTCGGCCATCACCGGACTCAGGAGGCGCGCGATGATATCGGCGGCTTCGCCCGGCGGGAACGGAATGATGACGCGGATCGGTTTGGCCGGATAGGCCTGCGCGAGGGCGGCGGCGTGGCCGCCGATGCCGGCCAGCAGCGCAAATGCGTATAGCAGCGGATGTTGCATGGCTTTTCTCCCCTGTGAACACGGGTGGCGCATGGTTTTCGTCCCACCGGCGTGCAGTCTACAACGCCGCCGTTCACAACGGTTCAGGCGGTGAGGTTTTGCCGCCGCGCGGAGTGGGTATAATCCCCGCCTACCGGCGGATGGTCGTGCCGGACACCACCACGGAGGAGTTGGCATGCGTAAGTTGATCCCGCTCATGCTGGGAGCGTTGACTGCAGCAGCGGCGGCGGGGCAGGCGTGGGGCCAGAATGCGGTGGCCAACTATCCGACCAAGCCCATCCGCCTGGTGGTGCCTTATCCGCCGGGCGGCACGACGGACATCGTCGCGCGCGGCATCGGCACCAAGTTGGCCGAGCGCTTCGGCCAGCAGGTGGTCATCGACAATCGCGGCGGCGCCAGCACCATCATAGGTGCTGACGCGGTCGCCAAGTCCCTGCCCGATGGTTACACGCTGCTGCTGACGACGGCGACCACCATGTCGATCAATCCGCAGGTCAACCCGAAGCTGCCGTACGCGGTGAGCGACTTTGCGCCGATTACTTCGGCAGTCAACGTGCCGTTCATGATCGCCACGCATCCCTCGCTGCCGGCCAATTCGATGACCGAACTCATCGCGCTCGCCAAGGCGAAGCCCGGCACGATCAAGTATTCGACGCCGGGGCTGGCATCGAGCAATCATCTTGCCGGCGCGCTGCTCGAATCGATGGCGGGCATCAAGCTCGGGCACATTCCGTACAAAGGGTCGGGCCCCGCGACCATCGCCGCACTCGGCGGCGAAGTCGACATCGTCATCACCGGCATTGCGACTGTCACGCCGCACTGGAAAGTCGGCAAGCTGAAAATTCTCGCGATCGGCGCCGACAAGCGCCATCCAAGCTGGCCCGAGATCCCGTCCACCGGCGAAGCGGGGCTGCAGGGTTATTACGCAGGCACCTGGTTCGGCGTCGTCACCCGCGCGGGCACCGCGCGGCCCATCATCGACAAGCTCAATCGCGAGTCAGTGGCCGCACTCGCGGCGGGCGAACTCAACGAGCGCCTGACGGCGATCGGCTTCGACGTATTCACCGGCACGCCGGAAGATTTCGCGCGTTTCATGCAAACCGACATGACGCGCGCGGCGAAGGTGATCAAGGCCGCGAACATCAAGGCCGCCGAATAGTCGCGAGTTCGCCGCTCATGCGCAGGTCCTGACCGCTCGATTTCCACGCGGGGTTCGGCGTAATAGGCGTGGGTATAATTCCTGCTTACGGTAGTGGTTGTTACCATTCACGCAAAAGGATTTCTCATGAGCGCATTGTTTCGCATCCTGCTCGGGGTTCTGACTGCTGTGGCAGCCACGCATGGACTGGCGCAGAATGCAGCCGCGAACTACCCGAACAAGCCGATCCGCTGGATCATCGACTTTCCGCCGGCCGGTGTGTCCGACATACTCACGCGCACGGTCGGCCAGAAACTGACCGAATATCTCGGTCAGGGGTTCGTCTACGACAATCGCCCCGGCGCCAACGGCGTGATCGCCAACGCGCTGGCCGCCAAGGCGCCGTCCGACGGCTATACGCTGGGTTTCATCAGCCAGCCGCTGTCGCTGCAGCTCACGCTGGCGCCCAATCTCGGTTTCAGCCTGAAGGACTTCGCGCCCGTCGCGCTGATCGCCGAATATCCCAGCCTGCTCGTGGTGCAGGCGAAGACGCCGGTGGAGAGTGCGAAGGAATTCACTGCTTGGGCGAAGAAGAAATCGCCGTCCATCTCCTATGCGTCCTCCGGTGCGGGCGGTGCGCAGCACCTGGCAATGGAACTTTTTCGCAAGGTGGCCGGGTTTGATGCCTTGCACGTGCCGTATAACGGCAGCGCCGCCGGCATGATCGACCTGATGGGCGGGCGCGTCGACGCAGTGTTCGTCAACGTGCCGGGCTCGTTGCCGCACATCCGCGCCGGGCGCGTGAAAGCGATTGCGCTGGCAGGCCGCGCGCGCATGCGCGTGCTGCCCGAAGTGCCGACGTTTGCCGAGAGCGGCTATCCGTTCGACACGCTGGCGGGGTTCGCGGGTGCTGCGTTTCCGGCGGGCACGCCGAAAGCAATCGTCAATCGCATGAGCGCTGAGATCGCCAAAGTGGTGAAGCTGCCCGACATCCAGGAGCGCATTTTCAATGCTGGGGGAGAGCCGCGTTACCTCGGGCCTGAAGAATTCACGAAATACCTCGTTGATGACGTCAAGCGCTGGGCGCCGCTCATCAAGGAAGCCGGCGCTACTCCTCAGACTTAAACATTTAGGGCTTGAACCGCAAAGGACGCGAAGGACGCAAAGGAAACCTAAATCTGTTCGAGGTTCACAGCGTGTACGTCGGGTTTCCGACGTTGACATTAATATGCTGTAACCATTGCGAAGACCATGTGCGTTTTCAAGAAAATCTGAAACCTTCCTTCGCGTCCTTTGCGTCCTTCGCGGTTAAAGAATTGGAAGTAGTGCCTCAGGGGAATTAAGAAAAATGGCAACAAGAAAAAAATCCGCGGTCAAAGCACTGCTGCCCGTGACGATAGAGCAGGGCGGCATCCATTACGCGGCCGGCATCAAGGCGGGCAACTGGATTTTCGCCACCGGACACAAAGGCAATGCGGATTTCGCGGGCGGTATGGATCCCGCCGTCATGAAAGTCGCGCTGCCGGATTGGGAAAGCTCCAAACACCGGCGCGAGTCGGACCGCATATTCGCGAACCTTGGCCGCGTGCTGAAAGCGGGCGGCAGCAGTTACGCCAATATCGTGCGCGTCGATCAGTATTACAACGACTACCGCGCAGTGCCGCCGTATCATGGCGCGCGCCGTGCCGCGCTCGGCGATCACATCCCACCCAGCACTTCCATCCTGATGCCGCGCTTCCTGCTCGCCGGCCAGGACATCGAAATGCAGATGATGGCGGCGTCCGACGGCGTGCGCGTGCAGCACATCCGGCCCAAGTCGCACGCGATACACGAGAGCTCGGGCTACAGCCTGGCGGTGACGGCGGGCGATTTCGTGTTCGTCGCCGGACGTCTTGCCGATGCGCTGGTGCTCACCGACGGGCTCGCCCCCGAAGTGCGGCTGCCGGCTGGCCATTTGTGGAAAGGCGTGCCGGTCAAGCTCGAGACCGAATATACGATCAAACAAAAGATCGAACCAGCGCTCAAAGCTGCCGGCTCGTCGCTCGCCGACGTGGTGAAGTGCCAGGTGTACCTGCGCGACCCGGCGGATTTCGCGGCGTTCAACGAAGTGTGGCGCGCGCACTTCCCCAAAAATCCGCCCGCAACGAGCGTGATCGCGATGTCGACACCGGGTCTCGCCATCGAAGAAGGGCGCGTCGAGATCAATGCCATCGCGCTGCGCAGCATGGGCAAGACGCGCGCGAGCCGCATCGATGCCGGCGTAATGCCCGCGTGGGCCGGTTACTGTCAGGCGGTACGCGCCGGTGACCTGTTGTTTATCTCGGGGCTGCTCGCGATTGACCGCAATGGACTCGTGGATGCCGCGCGCGTCGATGCCGCGCAACCGCATTTCGGCTCCAGCGTGCAGGCGCAGATGGATTGCATGCTGGTCAATGCCGAAAAGCTGTGCAAGGCCGCCGGCACTTCGCTTGCCAATGTCGTGCGCATCCAGCAGTTTCACACCGACCTTAAGGATTTTTATCCGGCCTACCAGGTGTGGCAGCAGCATCTGCCAGGGCAGCACCTGCCGTACTCGGCAGTCGAAGTGCCTTTTTTGCCGGTGCCCGGCTGCACGGTGCAACTCGATCTCTGGGTCTATGCGCCGGCGTGAGCGATTTCGTAGCGCGGCGTTGCGTCACATCACCAGTTCGATCAGGTAGGGCCCCTGCGCCGCCAGCCCGCGCCTGAATTGCTGTGCGAACTCGTCGAGGTTCGTCGCGCGCCCCGCATCCACGCCGCACCCTTTGGCGAGCGCGGTCCAGTCGAGGTTGGGGCGGTCGAGCGTGAGCATGTCGTTGGCTTTGCGGCCCGGCGTGCCCGCGCCCACATTCGCCAGCTCGCCGTGCAGGATGCGGTAGGAGCGGTTGGCGAACACTATCGTCAGCACTTGCAGATTCTCGCGCGCCATCGTCCACAGCGCCTGCAGCGTATACATGGCGCTGCCGTCGCCTTCGAGCGCGATCACCTGGCGCTGCGGGGCGGCAACCGCAGCACCGGTCGCCAGCGGCAGGCCGCAGCCGATTGCGCCACCCATCAGATTCAACCAGTCGTGCGGCGGCGCGCTGTGCATGTGCGCGCCGAAGTTGCGCCCGCTGCTGACGGCTTCATCGACGATGATGGCGTTTTCCGGCATCAGCGTCGCGAGCAGTTGCGCTATGCCGTCCAGCGTGACAGCGCCGGTGGGCGGCGCGGCGCGATGCAGTGATGCGACGCCTGCGGGGGCCGACTGCAACGCGCCGAGTTCCACGGCGAGCGCTTCCAGCGCCGCTTCGATATCGTCCGCGACGCCCGCCAGGCGCGTGACCGCGCAGCCGTCGGGAACCAGCACGCTGGGCTTGCCCGGGTAGGCGAAAAAAGAAACGGGCGATTTCGCGCCCACCAATATCATTTGACGCACATCCTTCAACGCAGCGAGCGCGTTATCGACCACGTACGGCAGGCGGTCCACGCGCACGCGGCCGGCGCCGCATTCCATGCGCGCGTTGTTGTACTCGGACATCAGCCGGCAGCCGGTTTTGGCGGCGATGCGTCCGGCGAGTTCCAGCGCCCTGCCGCGCACGGCGACGCCGCCCATCATCAGCATAGCCGGTTGATTGCACGTCAATGCGCGTGCTGCGGCGGTGATGGCGTCAGCGGATACCGCGGCTCGCGGCGCGGGTGCGCGGGCCGCTGCAGCGGAGCCGGCTTCTTCCCATGCAGTATCGGCGGGCAGTATCAGGGTCGCAATATGTCCGGGCGCTGCGCGCGCTGCTTCGATAGCCAATGCGCCGTCCGCCGCGACGGCCGTGGCACTGCGCGAAGTCCTGACCCAATCCGACATGGGACGCGCAACGCCTTCGATGTCGGAAGTCAGCGGCGCGTCGTGCTTGATGTGATAGCTCGCGTGCTCGCCGACGATGTTGACGATGCCGGAGCGCGCCTTCTTCGCGTTGTGCAGGTTGGCGAGCCCGTTGCCGAGCCCCGGGCCCAGGTGCAGCAGGGTCGAGGCCGGGTTGCCGGTCATGCGGTAATAACCGTCCGCCGCGCCCGTCACTACGCCCTCGAAAAGTCCGAGTATGCAGCGCATGCCTTCGACCTTGTCGAGCGCGGCGACGAAATGCATTTCGGAAGTGCCGGGATTGCTGAAACAGACGGTGACATCGTTGTCGACCAGCGTGCGGACCAGGCTTTCAGCGCCGTTCATGGCAGTAGTGAACTCCGGATTATTCAGTGTCTGCCGATTATGCCTGACGGCCGGCCGCCTGTTTGGCGCGCGGACATGAAACGAACATCGGCATTTGGCGCCGGCATGGGCATATAATTCAACTTCTCTGGAGGAGAAAAATATGCGCGAGCTGAAAAAAATACTGCGCCTGTTCGCTGTGGGTGTGCTCATTGCGAGCGGCGCTGTCCACGCCCAGAACTGGCCGAACCAGACCATACGCATCATCGTGCCGTTCCCGCCGGGCGGTACGACCGACCAGGTGGCGCGGTTGCTGCAGCCGTACTTGCAGCAGTCTCTTGGCGTATCCGTGGTGGTCGATAACCGCGGCGGCGCGTCGGGCGCGATCGGCTCCGGCATGGCGGCGAAGGCGCCGCCCGACGGCAATACCTTCCTGCTCGTGTTCGACACACACGGCGTGAATCCGAGCCTGATCCCGAACATGCCGTTCGACACGCTGAAGGACCTCGCTCCCATCATGCTGATCGGCAAATCGCCGATGGTGATTACGGCGCATCCGTCGTTTCCGTACAAGACTTTCACCGAAGTAGTTAAGCTCGCGAAAGCCAGGCCGGGGGAGGTCGCGTTCGGCTCCATAGGCTCGGGCAGCCTTGCGCACCTGGCGATGGCGATGATCGGCAGCCATACGAAAGCCGAGATAACCCATATCCCGTACAAAGGCGGCGGCCCGCTCGTCATCAACGCGATCGGCGGCCATGTACCGCTGGGGGTCGCGTCACTGGCGTTGTTCTCGCCGCACATCCAGTCCGGCCGCCTGAAGGCGATCGGCATGACTTCGCCCAAGCGCCATCCGCAGTTTCCCAACGTGGCCACTGTCGCCGAGCAGGTGATGCCGGGATTCGAAGCCGAAGCGTGGTGGGGATTGCTGGCACCCGTGAACACGCCGGCGCCGATTCTGACGCGCATGCATGCTGAAGTGACCAAGGCGCTGAAGACGCCGGCACTGCAGCAACACCTCGATCAGCAGTCGCTGGTGGTGACGGCATCGACGCCGGACGAATTCCAGAAGTTCCTCGTCAACGAAGTCGAGCGCTGGGGGCGCGTCGTGCGCGACAACAAGATCAAGCCGGGGGAATGAAGGGAGAGGCGAGAGGGGAGAGGCGAGAGGGGAGAGGCGAGAGGCGAGAGGCTTCAGGATTCAGAACGAATAATAGGGGACAGACCAGAATGGCACTTACTTAAGCTTTTTGGGGTGCCCATGTCTTCGCACGCGTGCACGTGCGCGCGCACGTGATTCGGTAAGCAGTGGATACGGTTTTGGTCGTCGCTTGACAGCTCTGGGCTCGATGCGTCCAGGTCGATCGCCGACGCGTT